>DAOUMJ010000023.1:0-20493 GCA_034411715.1 Anaerolineales bacterium
GGATGCGTGTTGCGTGTTGCGTATTGCGTAGCGCGTAATGCGAGGCAGGATAAGCGCTTGCCCAGAAAATTGTAAAGCGTAAAACGTAAGAGGAAAGAAGAAAAAGGAAAGAAAAGAGGAGCCAGCCGAGGAGGAAATTCCCCGGCTGGATGGCGGAGAATCCCGCGCCGAGGAGCAGGCTGGAGGAGACGGCAAGGAGGTGGAATTTCATGGGGGAAATTGTAACGCGTAAGTCGAAATTAATTTCGACTTACCAACCAGCCAATATCTTCTCCGCCCGCGCCAGCCAGGTGTATTTCTCCACGGCGCGGCGGGCGTTGGAGGCGAGCGCGGCGCGCCGCGCGGGATCAGCGAGCAGGGATTGCAGCGCGGCGGTCCACGCGGGCGCGTCCTCGGGCAGGGCGAAGGCGGCGGAGGAATCATCCAACACCTCGCGGATCACGGGCAGGTCGCTCGTCAAGATGGCGCGGCCCGCGGCCATGTACTCGAACATCTTCATCGGGCTGGCCACCGCCGCAGACGACGCCTCCCCGCTGGAGCCGAGGATGGAACGCGCGTAGGGCATCAGCAGGACGTCCGCCGCGGCGAGGTAGCGCGGCAACTCCACGTTTGGGACGAAGCCGAGGAAACTGACGTTGGACAGCCCCGCGGCTTTTCGCTTCCATGCCTGAACGTCGGAGGCGCGTCCGCCCACCCAGACGAAGCGCGCGGCTGGGAGAGATTCTGCCAGCCGCAGGAACAAGTCCGCGCCGCGGCCCGCGTAGAGATGACCCGCGCACAGGACGGTCGGGGCGGCGCGCAGGCCGAGGGTCTGGCGCGCCCGCGCGGGGTCGGGCAATGAAGCGAAGCGTTCGAGTTCGACTCCGTTCGGGGCGATGACCACCTCGTCCGCGCGCAGTCGCATGTGAAAGTCGCGTTCGAGAGTCAGGCGCAGCGCGTTGGTGATGCAGACCAGTCGCTTTTTTCCGGGAAGGCGCGCAAAGGCGCGATGCCATGCAGGTCCGAATCGGCCAGTGGGTTGGAGGTGGGACTCGAAGACGACGGGCTTGCGCGCCAGCAATCCAAAGACCGCCGATTGCGGGAACCAGGTGTAGAGGAGGTCGGGATTTAATTTCAGCGCGCGGCGGACGGAATTGAAAGTGAAGAGGCGGCGGGAGGAACCAGTCAGCCATTCGATGGGGAAAGATGCGGAAATGCCGTAATGCTGCTGCGGGTCAAAGGTCGAAGGTCGAAGGTCGAAGCCGGGGACAATGAGAGTCAATTCATGTCCCAGTTGAACGAGGGCGGAGCAGGCCTTCATCACCTGGATGCTGTTGGCCGTGTCGGAGGGAATTTGCGAACCTGCAATGGCGACGATTTTCATTTTCGATTTACGATTGACGATTTTCAATTTCACTTTACGCAGTACCGCACACCTGCCCTGGCGTGCAAGTGCCAGGGAGATTTATCTTGCCTTTGCAAAGCAACATGAATGTTGCTGTACGACTTAACAGATACGATTTTCAGCAGATGCCTGGCGGTTGATCTCGGAGAGGCCGAGCGTAACGTTGATGAGAATGGATGAGGCAAGGTAGGCGGAGAAGATGGCGGTGGCAACGAGATAGCCGCCGGAGGGAACAAGCAAAAAGATGAGAACGAGTTCGATGGCGCCGGCAATCGCGGCGACGATGAGCGGGTCGTTGGGACGGCCCAGGGCGAGCAGGAGCGGACGATTCCAATTGGCGACGTTGGCGACGCCGTAGCCGACGAGCAGGATCAGCGCGCACACGTAGGCGGGCGCGGACTCGGCGCCGTAGACGAACGGGATGAACCACCAACCCAGCGCGGCCAACGCGGCCCCCGCGAGGGACGTCCACGCCGCGCCGATGAGGCTGACTTGTTTCAGCAGGCGGCGCGTGGCCTGCCATTGTTTCTGCGCGATGGTTTTGGTGATTTCGGCGTAGGTGGGCCAGATGAACGGCTCGATGGGAAGCATCACCAGGCTGATGAGGCTGGATGCGATCTTGAAATAACCTGTCGCCGCGTCGGAGACAAAGTAATTGAGATAGAGAGGGATGTTGTCGCGCGCGAACAGGTTCACCGTCCCGTTGACGTTCGTGCTGAAGGCGAAACGCGCCACGGGTTTCCAATCGCGGACGGCGCGGAACGGGGCGCGAATCCACTCGTTCCCCAGTTTGCGATTCAATTCGCGGACGGCGGAGGAGGTCACAACCAGCGCGGCCAGCGCCTTGCCGACGAGGTACGCGATGAGAATTTCGAACATGCCCCAGCGCATGAGGAAAGCGAGGCCGACGAGCAGGATGGTGACGACGCTTTGCAGAAAATTGGCGAAGGCGACGCGCTTAAATTGGTCGGCGGCCTGCAAAACCCCGGCGGACGTTTCGTAAACGAGATTGGCGAGCAGGAAGAGTCCATAGAAGCGGTAATACCCCGTCAGGACAACGTCGCCCGCGAACCACGCGGCGAGGAAAAACAGGGCGAGATACGCCAACACGGACGTGAGCGCCTCGCCGACGCCGATCCACTTGGCGAGCGCGGCGGCGCGGACTTTGTCCTCCCGCGCCAGCGCCTCGCCCAGATATTTGACCGTCACCTCGCTCATGCGGAACGACAGCAGGCGGTTCACGCTCGAGGCGAAGACCGTGACGGCGGTCAACACGCCAAATTGCTCGATGCCGATCAGGCGGACGATGAGAATCCCCTGCGCAAATCCCAGCGCGGCGGAGACAAAAGTGCTGGAAAACAGGTAGCCGCTGTTGCGAAGGACGCGGGAAAGGGTGGGGTCGGCTTTCAATCGGGAAAGAAGGGAGGTCACAGCCGCTATTATACGTGACGCTGGCCGGGGGATGAGCCGCAACTGGCAATTGTCGTTACCATACCGGGCGGGTTCAACTTCTTCCGTTCCATTCCTCGATCAATTTCTCGAAAAACCCATCGAGATATTTCAATCGTCCCTCCGCAATCGCCCGCGCGGCGACAGTAAACATGCGCTCGCGGACTTTTCGCAACTTGAAAAGATGTTCGTGATAGGCGCTGTGCGGCTCGCCTTCGATTTCCTTTCCCGTTTCGATGAAATGTTCCGACGGCGGATAATACCAGGGCGTGTTCGCCAGCGCGGCGTAGCCGATGGCGCGCGCCGCGCCGATGGCGCCCAGCACATCGAGTTTATCCGCGTCGAAGAGGATTTTGGCTTCGAGCGTTTGCGGCTTCTCCGCGCCGCGGTAGCGATGAGCGCGGATGCAATGCTGGACGGCCGCGATGCGCTTCGCGTCCCAGCCTTCTGCGGCGAGGACCTGCGCGGCAAATTCGGCGGACGCGTGGTGATGGTTCGCGCGCGATGCGTGACCGGGCGTCGTCCCTTCCGCGTCGTGCAAAAGCGCCGCGGCGCGGACGATCTCCACGTCCGCGCCCTCGGCTTCGGCCAATCGCTCGGCCATCCGATAGACGCGCAGCACGTGGTCGAAATCGTGGACGGGGTCGGAATCCGCGTACCAGGCGCGGGCTTGTTCGATAGTAGGCATTTTCACTTCAACTTTCAATTTCACTCTCTCCCAATTCAGCGCGAATATTCTCGCTCCAGCGGATGCCCTCGCGCGCCAAAAAGTACGCGCCCAAAACCGTCGGGACGATCCACAGGGCGATGTGGAGGACGAGAGTGTAGCCGGTGGCCATGGCTTTGTCCACGCCGTAGGCGACGAGAACGGCGATGCCCGGCGTGTCGAACGTCCCCACGTAGCCCGGCGCAGAGGGGATGGTGGTGGCGAGGTTGACGATGCCGTTCATCAGCATCAGCGCGAAGAACGAGACCTCGAAATCGAAGGCGTGCATCACGAACCAGTATTTGCAGGTCTCCAACAGCCAGATGACGACCGAGGTGACAAAGACCATTAACACGTTGGCGGGAGAACGAAGCGAGGCCAGCCCATCGAGAAACTTATTCATCACACCGACGATCTTTTCGTGCAATTGCCTTGGCGTGAGACGACGGACAAACCACAGCCCGGCGCGCGCCGTCACTTGTGGGAACATCGCCGCCAGCAGGAAGACCGCCAGCGCGCCGAGGAACGCGGCCGCGCCCCACACCGTCAGCGATTGGATGTCGCCCACGAAGCCCGAATCCCGGTTCACGCGCGCCAGTTCGGGCAGGTTGAGGAACACAAAGGCCAGCATCACCACGCCGTCGAAGATGCGCTCCACGATCACCGTCGCGAGCGAGGCCGAAACCGACACCCCTTCCCTGCGTTTCAAGACGACCGCTCGCAGCACTTCGCCGGCGCGCGCCGGGTAGATGTTGTTTCCCATGTAACCGATGCAGGTGACCGGGAACATGACCCGCGTTGGGATGGGCTTGATCGGTTCGAGAAGATAATGCCACCTCCACGCCCGCACCCACACCGCGATCATGTACACCGCCACGCCGGGGATCAGCCACCCGTATCTTGCCGACTTGATCGCGACCCAAAACTCGGCCCAGTCCAACCCCCGCACGGCCCAATACACAAAAACGAGGCTGATGACCAGCCCCAGCCAGAATTGCCAGCGTTTCATGGGGGAAATTTTATCATGTGAAACCAGAATCCCGTTTTCTCGCAGAAAACGGGATTCTGGCTATAATCCCTCTCATGGAAATCAACCGCCCCGCTCCGGACTTCGAATTGCGCGGCCTCGATGGGCAGGTTCACCGCCTGAGCGACTATCGCGGCCGCATCGTCATCGTGGACTTCTGGTCGGCCGAGTGCCCGCACGTTGTCCGCGCGGACGCGTCGCTGCGCGCGGCGATGAGTCGGTGGGGAGAGGCTGTCGCCTGGCTGGCGGTGGCGTCGAACGCGGGCGAGTCGCCGTCGGCGTTGGAAAACGCTTCTCGAAACCGCGGCCTGCCGACGGTCCTGATCGACGCGTCCCATTCGGTTGCGGATTTGTACGCGGCGCAGGTCACACCCGAGGTCTTCGTCATTGACCGCGAGGGAATCCTGCGCTATCGCGGCGCGGTGGACGATGTCTCGTTTCGCCGGGGCGTGGCGACGCGTTCGTTCGTGGAGGAGGCGGTGGAGGCGTTGTCGAGAGGCGAATCGCCCGCTGTGGCCGAAGTCCCCGCGTTCGGCTGTTCCATCGTCCGCGAAATTTGATTCGTGCTAGAATCGTTTCATGAGCGAAATTTCGGAACGCGTCGCCTTCTTGAAAAAGGTCCATCTCTTCAACGGCCTGTCGGACGAGGAAATGGAGGATGTGGCGCGAGCGTTGGAAGACGCGCCGTTCAAAACCGGGGATACGATCATCGAGCAAGGCACGCGCGGGGAGACGTTCTACCTGATCTATCGCGGACAGGTCAAGGTGGTGCGCAAGCACAAGAATCAAGATATGGTTCTGGCGAACCTGGTGCAGGAGGATTTTTTTGGGGAGGAGGAATTGCTCAGCCGAGGCACGCGCACGGCCTCGATCATCGCCACCAGCGACGGGAGCCTGCTGGCGCTTCATCGTTCGAAACTCGATGAACTGCTGAAGCGCGCCCCCAACCTGAAACCAAACTTCGAGGAAGTGATCCAGACGCATCGCCTGTGGCGCAGGTTGCATTTCAAGTGGGTGCGGCCGGACGAGGTGGTGTATTTCCTGGCGCGCAAGCATTCCATCATTTTGTGGCGTTCGCTGGCGGCGCCCGCCCTGGCGCTCGCGGCCCCATTGTTGATCATGATATGGGGAGGCTTTGCCCAAGCCGCATTGACGATTGTCATGGGATCGTTCCTCGCCTTCCTGGTCGTCCTTTGGGTGATCTGGCTGGTTGTGGATTGGAGCAACGATTATTACGTGGTCACCAACCAGCGCGTGGTGTGGGTGGAAAAGGTGGTCGGCATCTTCGACAGCCGCCAGGAGGCGCCGCTCAGCACCATCCTTTCGGTGGGCGTGGAGACCGACGTGATTGGCCGCATCCTGGATTACGGGCACGTCATCGTCCGAACGTTCGTGGGGAAAGTTCCCTTCAATTACGTCAGCCATCCTCATCACGCCTCGCGGCTGGTGGAGGAATACTGGGGACGCACCAAGGAGCGTAACCTGAGCGCGGAAAAGGAGGCCATGAAGGATGCCATCCGCCGCAGGCTCGACCTGCCAGTGCAAGCCAAGCAAGCCGCCGCGCCCGAACCGCAGCCGCAGGATTTTTACAGGCTGCGGCGGCCCGGTGTGTTCCAGTTGTTCCTGGCAAATTTTTTCAAACTGCGCCTGGAGGACGGCGAGACGATCACTTACCGCAAGCACGGCTTCGTGCTTTGGCAAAAGATTTGGCTGCCCACCATGATCATCCTCGTCCTGTTTGCATGGTGGCTGGGGCGCATCATCGCATTGCTGGTCAATGCAAATCCCGCAGATCCATTGATCGCCATCCAGAACGACAGGCTGGTGGTGGATACGCTGGTGATGGCGCTCCCCATCGTTTCCATCCCATTCCATTTGTGGTGGGTCTACGAATACGTGGATTGGACGAACGACATCTTTCAGGTGACGCCCGACCAGATCATTGACATTGACAAGAAACCCTTCGGCACGGCGGAACGCCGCGCCGCCGCGCTGGAAAATATCCTCAGCACCGAATACCAGCGTATCGGATTGCTGGGGAATATTTTCAATTTCGGCACGGTCTACATTGTGGTAGGCGGCACGAAATTGGAATTCCAGGATGTCTACGACCCGGCTACCGTCCAATCGGACATCGACCGCCGCCGCATGGCGCGCGTCGCCGCAAAAGCCGCCGCCCAAGCCGCGCTCGAACGCGAACGTATGGCCGAGTGGCTGGTGACCTATCATCGCAATTCGGATGAATTTCGCCGCGAAGAGGAGCAGCGAAGAAACCCGAATAACGGGTAAAATCGGCGGGCAAAGAAGAACCACAGATGAAAGAGAGAAAAGCGATGACGTTATCTTTTTCATCCCTTTCATCCCCGGTTGAATTTTTTTCTAGAGGTATCCATGACTCTCCGCACCATCGTCACGCTTCCAGGCCCCGTCCTGCGCCGCAAGGCTCGGGCGGTGACGGCCTTCGACAAAAAACTGCAAACATTGATAGACGATATAATCGAGACCATGCGCGAGGCGCCCGGCGTCGGCCTGGCCGCGCCGCAGGTGGGAATTTCCGAACGTTTGATCGTGGTGGAGTATTACGAGAACGAACAAGCCGAAGAGGAAGAGGACGAAGCGAAGAAAAAGGTCTGGGTGATTGTCAACCCGGAGATCGTCAAGGCATCGGCGGAGAAAGTGACGGGCGTGGAGGGATGTCTCTCGGTGCCGAACCTGGTCGGTGAGGTGGAACGTCACGCGGCGGTGCAGGTCAAGGGCCTGAACCGGCGCGGACAGCCGATGCGCGTCAAGGCCACGGGCTGGCTGGCGCGCATCTTCCAGCACGAGATTGACCACGTGAACGGAGTCCTCTTCACCGAGCGGGCGGCGCGCGTTTGGATTCCCCAGACCGAGGAAGAAAAGGAAGACCGCGTCTAGTGGCCGCCATTCATCGCCTCACCGCGGCGGACCTCCCCCGCCTGCGCCAATTCTGGAAGGAGCAATGGGGCGACGAGTTCGTTGTTGCGCACGGAACGATCTTCAGACCCGAAAACGCGAGCGGGTTCATCGCGTTGGACGGAAACGATTGGATCGGCCTCGTCACCTGCGCATTTTCGGACACCGATTGCGAGATCGTTTCCCTCGACAGTTTGCGCGAAAACGAGGGCGTCGGAACGGCGTTGATCGAAAAAGTGATCGAGGAGGCGAAAGCCAATCAATGCCGCCGCGTCCACGCGACCACCACCAACGACAACCTGCGCGGCCTGGGCTTTTACCAGAAGCGCGGCTTTCAGTTGTGCGCGCTGCGCGTCAATGCAATAGAGGAAGCGCGAAAGATAAAACCTGGAATCCCGTTGATTGGAGAGAATGAAATTCCTCTTCGAGACGAAATTGAATTGGAGATGGCCCTCACCCCCAACCCCTCTCCCAAATAGGGAGAGGGGAGTTACGCGACACGCAACACGCAACACGTAACACGTAACACGTAACACGCAACACGCGCTATCCAATTACCATCCACCGTGTACTTAAAACGCCTCTCCCTCACCAACTTCCGAAACTTCACCCGCCTGGACATGGACGTGCCACGGTGGTCTGTTTTGCTCGTGGGCGACAACGCGCAGGGCAAGACCAGCATCCTCGAAGCGATCTATTTCCTCGCCGCGCTGACATCCTTCCAGACCAACGCGGATCGGCAGATGGTCAACTTCCTCGAAGCGCGCAAAACGCCCGCGGTGACGCGCATCGTCGGCGAATACGCGCGCGGCAATCGGACGCACAAACTTGAAGCGCGCCTCATCCTGGACCCGGTGGGGGTCGGCAATGGACAGCGCCTCCGCAAGGAGATTCTGCTCGACGGCGTGAAAAAACAGGCCAGCGAGGCCGTCGGCAAATTCAACGCGGTGGTCTTCGTTCCGCAAATGTCGCAGATCATCGAGGGCGGGCCGGACGAGCGCCGCCGCTATCTCAACCTGGCGCTGGCGCAGGCCGTCCCCGCGTATGCGGGCGTCCTCAGCGATTACACCAAAGCCCTCGAACAGCGCAACGCCCTGCTCAAAATGCTGAACGAACGCGGCGGCCCCGCAGACCAACTCGAGGTCTGGGACGAGACGCTGGCGCGGCTCGGCGCGCAAATCATCCAGTGGCGCATCGCGGCCGTCCAGGAGTTGGAGAAGGACGCGGCGCGCGTCCACATCGAATTGACGCGCGGCGCGGAAGTGCTGCGTCTCGCCTACGAACCCGCGTACGACCCCTCGCCGCGCATCGCCCTCAAACTGGACGCGCCCGTGGACCGCTCGGGCATCGAACTGAAGGACATCGAACGCGGTTTTCTGGACCGTCTGCGCGGGCTGCGCTCCGAGGAGATCGCGCGCGGCGTGACGACCATCGGCCCCCACCGCGACGAACTACGTTTCCTCGCCAACCAGGTTGACCTCGGCGATTACGGCTCGCGCGGACAGATCCGCACCGCGATTCTCTCCCTCAAACTCGCCGAGGTGGCGTGGATGAAAGTGCGCACGGCGCAATGGCCCGTGATCCTCCTCGATGAGGTGATGGCCGAACTCGACCTGCACCGCCGCGCCGACTTGTTGAAATATCTCGGCCAGGTTGAACAATCTCTGCTCACCGCCACCGACCTGCGCATGTTCACGCCTGAGTTTGTGGAAAGCGCGAAGGTCTGGCGCGTGATAAATGGGAAGGTGAAAGGCGATTGAAATCGCGCCAACCATTGCAAAGCCAACCTTCGTCGGCTAGTCCACGACGGTGGGCTTTGTAGATGTAGCGGCGACTTGAGCTGAAGGAGTGATCATGTCCGTCAAACACGCTGAAAATGTCGAAAAGAAAAATGTGGCCGCGGGAAAGGACACAACCATCCAGGTTCTTATCTCCGCGCAGGAAGGCCCCAACTTTGCCTTGCGGAAATTTTCGATGAAGCCCGGCGGCGGGATGCCGCGTCACACCAACACGGTGGAGCATGAACAATACGTCCTGCGCGGCCGCGCCCGCATCGGGATCGGCGAGGGGGATTACGAGGTCCACGCGGGCGACGTGGTGTTCATCCCCGAGGGCGTCGTCCATTATTACGAAAACATCGGCGACGAACCGTTCGAATTTTTATGCGTCGTGCCGAACAAACAGGATGAGATCAAGATTGTCGGGGAGGGATGTTAGCCCGAAATAAAAGAACTCCGAATTGTCACGGAGTTCTTATTTCTTTTCCAGCATTTTTCTCAACTCTGGGATGACGGCAGGCAAGTCCTCTTGTATTGATTTCCAGACCACTTCGACGTTGACGCCAAAATATTCATGCGTCAACTTGTTTCGCATGGCGGCGATTTCCCGCCATTGAATTTTAGGAGACTGCTCGCGAACCGATTCGGGAATTTGTTTCGCCGCCTCTCCGATGATCTCAAAGGCACGAATGACAGCGTAGACGGCTTTATCGTCTTTGCGAAAGCCTTCGTGATCCAATCCCTGGACGAAAAAGAGCGCCTTTTCGGCATTCTCCAGCATGTCGCGCAAATAGTCTTCGTATTCGCGGCTCATACGGGAATCGCCTCACGCAGGATGCGTTGTCCAATCTTGGGTTTGAGAGAATCTTTCATCACCAAATCTACTTTTACTCCCAGCAGATCGGACAGGTAATTTTCGATGGAGATAAAGGTTAGCAGGCTTGGCGTCCTCTTGAACGTGACAAGAATATCGAGGTCGCTATCCATCTTTTGTTCGTCACGCACGTATGAGCCGAAGACTTCCAACTTTTCCACGCCATAACGCTCCGCCAACATGGGAATCCGCTGGTGGAGTATTTCAAGCACCTTCTTTAGAGAAAGAGAACGTTCGCGAGCCATGTTGGGATTATACAACTAAAAAACGAGCAAGGCATAAGCCCGTTTTCTCGAAGAAAACGGGATTTCACAACGGCTCCATATACGGCGTCCCCGCTTTTCGCGGATACTTCGGCGGCGTGGCGTGGACTTTGTCCACCAGCACGAGATAACGATCTTCCACCACGCCCGGCAGGTTCAGGGAAATCAACTGCTGTAGTTTTCCACCCAACAACTTCATCGCCTTCTCCGCGGAGTGAGCCTCGGCCGGTCCGCTTTCGCCTTTTTGCGCCAGCATCGTCCCGCCGACTTTGACCAGCGGCAGCAGGTACTCGCTCAACACGCGCAAATTTGCCACCGCGCGCGCCACTGCCCAGTCGTACTTCTCGCGATGACGCGCGTCCTGCCCCACCGTTTCGACGCGGGCATTGAGAACATCCACGTTGTCCAGTTTCAGGGTCTCGACGATGTGCTGGCAGAACGCGGCCTTCTTGCCCACCGACTCGACCAGCGTCACCTGCATGGATGGATACAAAATCTTGAGGGGAATGCCCGGAAAACCCGCCCCCGTTCCCACGTCAATGAGACGCGTCGGCGGGTTGGCCTTCCAGGCGAGGACGCAGGAGAACGAGTCCAGGAAATGTTTGACGCGGATTCCTTCCACGTCGCGGATCGCGGTCAGATTGAATTTTTGATTCCACAACATCAATTCTTTTTCGTAGGTAGAAAGAGCGAGAACCGCCCGCCCTGTCAGGTGGACGTTGAACAGCGCTTGTGCGTCGTGGATTAATTTTTCCATTGGGGAAATTATAACCTTTCCCTGACTATGTTATTTTCTAAGCCGCCAAAATTTCACGTCATGGCGTTGAAGTTGCGCCAAGAACGATTAGTGGCGGTTCTTCTGGATGTGTTCGTCTCCATTCTATGTGATTTGATAGTTCTTTTGCTCTCCCAAATCGATAGAATTCAAATTTTTCTTGAACATAAGTTGGAAACATTCTTTTGTAATCGGAAATCCCTGGTGCAGGAATTTCCACACTATGAACAGATCTGTCCTTCTCAATGTGGATCAATGCTGGTGTAGATGAAGAGGAATACATTTTAATGCCCTTGCTTGTAGTTCCGAAGGGAATTGTATTTTCACAAACAACCCATATATATAAAATCTGTTCAGAGGTTCCCAAAATATCCCACTCACATAAAGTTTCTTGTGGAAGAAAGCCTAGACTCTTAGCCAAGATGGCCTCATATTCCTTCCATCTTGCCGTTTGAATCGCGTCAGGGGTGATGAAAGGAGGGGTGACTGGCAGTGTCGGTAGTGGGGTGGCAAGAATAGTGACAGGCGGGAGAATGAACGTTGGAATCATTGTAGGTGAAACGACTATCGGAATAGCCGTCGCTGTCGGCAGGATGAGAATCCGTTCGCCGCAGGCAACCAGCAAGGCGAGAAGGAAAATCCAAAAAATTTGACGGAAGGTTTGTTTTGTAACCATGAGAACCCTTTCTGTAAATAATATAGAACAAAAAACAGCCTAATTCAAGTGGCAAACATCACAACGATCTGGTTGTTAAATGTATTTGAATTTGGAAAAGTTCCATGCGTTATAATCCCCACGCCCTATGAAAATCCTTACCGTTCTCACCTACTACCGCCCGCACACCTCTGGCCTCACCATCTACGCCGAGCGGCTGGCGCGTGCCTTCGCGAAGCGCGGACATGATGTCACAGTGATGACCACACAATACGAAAAGTCCCTGCCGCGCGAGGAGACGATGGACGGCGTGCGGATCATCCGCGTCCCCGTCTTGGTCCGCATCAGCAAAGGCGTCCTCGCGCCGACTTTCGGCTGGGTTGCCACCAAACTGGTTGCCACCCACGATGTCGTCCAACTTCACCTTCCGCAGTTCGACGCGCCCGGCGTAGCCTTCCGCGCCCGTCTCTTCGGCAAGCCCGCCGTCCTCACCTATCACTGCGATCTCGACCTCCCCGCCGGACTCTTCAATCGCGTCGTGAATCAGGTCGTCCACTTTCAGAACAACATGGCGGGGATTTTGGCGAATCACATCGTGACGTATACGCAGGACTACGCCGACCACTCGCCCTACCTCTCGCGCTACGCGTCCAAACTGACCCCGATCCTGCCTCCCGTCGAGCTGCCGACTCCACCCGATGGCGCGGTCGCGGCGTTCGCGTCCGCCCACGAGACCGCGACCCGCCGCCCCGTCATCGGCATGGCGACGCGCTTCGCGTCCGAGAAGGGAGTCGAAATCCTGCTCGATGCGCTTCCGAAAGTCCTCGAAAAATATCCGCAGGCGCAAGTCCTGTTCGCGGGACAGCATCAAAACGTCCTGGGCGAGGCCGCGTACTTCGAGCGACTCCGACCCACGATCCAGAAATACGAAGCGAGCGGACACTGGAAATTTTTGGGCGTGCTGAATCCCGTCGAGATGGCCGCCTACTATCCCAACCTCGACGCGCTGGTCGTGCCGTCGCTGAATTCCACCGAGGCGTTTGGACTGGTGCAGGTCGAAGCCATGATGAACGGCGTCCCGTGCATCGCCTCGGCTTTGCCCGGCGTGCGCCGCCCCGCGCAAATGCACAACATGGGCGAGATCGCGCCCATCGGAGATTCGTCCGCGCTGGCGGAGGCGCTGCTGAAAGTTTTGGAAAACCGCGAAAAGTACAAGTGCGACGCGTCCGAATTGAAACACACTTACGCCCCCGACTCCGTCGCGGCGGAATATGAAAAATTGTTTGCAAGGCTGAAGTAGGTCGGATTGACAATCCGACCTACGGGATGACGCGGAACCCCTGCTCGCGAAACTGCGGATCGAAGGTGAACGCTGTCTCAATGTCCAGCCGCCGCATCGTGTCGAAACTGGAACAGTCCACCAGGCTGAGATTGCGGCGATTGGAAGCAATGACATGGTTCATAGCCACGCGATGTTGCTCTTCACCCATCCAGTGGATTTCGACCAGTGAAAGCAATTCTTCGGATAGTTTTTGCACGGAACGAATCCCAAGCCTGCTCTGAATCAGCGCGATGCTTTCCACAATGACGTAATTGTTCGTGACAAGCGCAGCGTTTTCAGCGATGAAACTTCTCCAGGTCGTTTTGGCGATTTCATGGTTGGCATCTTCCACATTGACAATGGCAAGGAGCGCGGCAGTGTCTACGAAGATGGTTACCATGTGCCGTAAATCTCCGCCAGGTATTTGTCGTGGTTGACCGATACATCGGTTTTACCTTCGATGTCTCGAAATTCATCAGGGTGCTCTTCAATATATTTGATAAATTCCAGCGCCCGCTTGCGTTTCTCCTCCCGTTCCGCCTCCTTGGGCGCGGCCGCCACATACTGCGCCACGCTCTCGCGGACTAACTTCGCCACCGAGGTTTTGCGCGCTTTCGCCAGCGCCTCCAGCGCTTTCTTCTGCTCTTCGGTCAGTTGAATCATCATCCGAACCATATCAACCTCGATTCTGCTATCACTTTCTGGAAAACTGCTATCATTTTACCATGACTGAAAAGGACTTTCTCTTCCTCCACCTGCGCGACCTGCCCTATTTCCGCGGCTTTCTACGGGCGATTGAATCCCGTTTCTACCAGGACCTCGAGCTGCCCGCGCCCGTCCTCGACGTGGGCTGCGGCGACGGCCACTTTGCCGCGCTGACCTTCGACCATCTCATTGACGTCGGCCTCGACCCCTGGCACGGCCCCATCCGCGAGGCGAAGCGATACGGCAAATATCGCCTGCTCGTCGAAGCGGACGGCGAACGCGCGCCCTTTCCCGACAACTATTTTTCCAGCGCGTTCTCCAACTCGGTGCTGGAACACATTCCGCATGTGCAACAGGTCTTGAAAGAGACCGCGCGAACGCTCAAACCTGGAGCGCCGTTTTACTTTTGCGTCCCCAACCCGCGCTATCTTTCCGAACTTTCGCTCTCGCGCGTGTTTGGAAATCGCTACACCGAATGGTTCCGCAAGATGTCGCGCGTCGAACACGCTGCCGAGCCGGGGACGTGGCAGGGCTGGTTCGAAGAGGCGGGCTTCACGCTCGAACGCTGGTGGCATTATTTTTCGCCCGCCGCGATGCGCGTGTTAGAATGGGGCCACTACCTCGGCGCGCCGACCTTGCTCCCGCATAAACTCTTCAACCGTTGGATCGTCTCTCCCACGCGCTGGAATTTGTTTTTCACCGAGCGTTTCCTCCGCAAGTTTGTTGATAACCCAGAGCATCCACAAGGCACATTTACTTTCTATATTACGAGAAAAAAGTAGATCGAGGGTTACGCAATACGCAATACGCAATACGCAGTAGTCATCCTTCATCCTTTCCCCCAATGCCCTTCGACGAAAAATATTTCTCCACCCACACATACGCAAACGTCACCTTTGCCAAGTACAGCATGTATTGGTGGTCGAATCGCTTTTACGCGAGGTTGGCGCGTCGCTACGGACGCCGCGGCGCGCGCCTGCTGGAGATCGGCTCCGGGCTGGGACATCTCGTCGCACAACTCGAAGGTTGGTTTGTCACCTTCGGCATGGACTTGAATCATTGGGCGGTGAAGCAATCGAAGGCCGTGGTGAAATCCTCTTCATTGCAAACCGCCTCCGCGCAGGAACTTCCCTTCGCGGACGCGTCCTTCAACGTGGTCATCATCAAGCACATCGTCGAGCATCTGCCGAACCCCGAAAAGGCCATCGCCGAGATCGGACGCGTCACCGAGCGCGGGGGGACACTCATCCTCGCCACGCCGAATCTCTCGTCCCTGCTGAAGCCGTGGAAAGGCGAGAGGTGGATCGGCTACCAGGACCCGACTCACATCTCCCTCAAGCCGCCCGAAGAATGGCTGCATCTCATCAGTACCGCAAACTTCAGTTTGCGAAAAGTCTTCTCCGATGGCTTTTGGGATGTGCCATACATCCCCCTCGTCCCGAAGCAGATCCAAAAATTAGTCTTCGGCTCCCTCGGCGGTTTCCAGGCCGTCACGGGATGCGTCTTCCTCCCGATGCGCTGGGGAGAGAGTATCATTGTGATTGCAAGAAAGCAGTGAATAGAGAGTAGAGAGCAGTCATCAGTCATCAGTGACCAGTAATCAGTTATCAGTCCAGCCATCGCTCACTTATCTCCTATCCCCTATCTCCTATCCCCTACCTCCTATCCCCTATCTCCTATCCCCTGACTCCTACCTCCCATGCCCGAACCCACCGTCCTCGATTACGTTAAATCCATCTTCAAAGACTGGCGTTCCTTCACCGCCTTTCTGCGCGCCTGGGCCAACCGCGCCGACACGACTCAATTGATTGAGACTACTTCAATTGAAGAATCTCCTTCGTTGAACGTTGAACGTTCAACGTTCAACGTTCAACCCGCAACGTTTTTTCCCTGGCGCTCCCTCCTCGCCCTCCTCCTCGCCCTCCTCGCCCAGCGCAGTTTCGAGCCGCCCAATCAAAGCGCGCCGATGGGTGTTCCTCTCTACATCGCCGCGTTCTTCCTGGTATTGTGGGCATTTTTGCGCGGCGAGTGGACTCCCGCGCCCCTCCCCGCCGCGCAAGTCCAACGCGATCCGCTGACTGTGCGAGGGGTGACATTCCTTCTTGCCATTCTATATGGAATTGTGGCGTTTATCCTGATGTGGGATCTTAAAATTCCTGGTGTTGATGTCACTTATTGGCCGACAGAGGGAAACCGCTTCAATGCCTGGAACGTAACCGCATGGCTGACCGCCGTCTTTCTCTTCGTTCGCGCCTTCTGGCTGAAAGACCCGCGTTCATGGCGGGAAAAGATTGCCGGCTTTTTCTCACACTTTACGAAATGGGAATTGCTCGTATTGGCGGTTTTCGCGCTGGCAGTCTTCTTCCGCTTTTACCGCCTCGCCGATGTCCCGCCGGAGATGACCAGCGACCACGCCGAAAAATTGATGGACGTGTTCGACATCCGCAACGGAGAGTTTTCGATTTTCTTCCCGCGCAACACGGGACGCGAACCGCTATACATTTATTTGTCGGCTTTACTGGCGGACTTCACCGGCGTCTCGTTCCTCACCATCAAGATCGCCGCGGTACTCGGCGGGTTGCTGATGCTGCCGTATCTTTATTTGCTTGGCAAAGAAATGGGCAGCGCGCGCGTCGGACTGCTGGCGGTGGCCTTCGCCGCCATTGCCTATTGGCCGGGCGTGATCGAACGCTTCGCGCTGCGAATCTCGTTCTATCCGCTCTTCGTCGCGCCGACTCTGTATTATTTAATTCGCGGACTGCGCCGTCAGAATCGCAACGACTTCATTTTGTCAGGCATCGCGCTCGGCCTCGGTCTCAACGGCTACATGCCCTTTCGCATCATGCCCATCGCGGTCGTCGTCATTGTGCTGGTCTACATTCTCCACGTACGCGACGCGCAGGCGCGCAAACAGTCCCTGCTCTGGCTGGGGCTTCTCGCGCTGACCTCGTTCATGTTCTTCCTCCCGCTGGCGCGCTACGCCATCGAAGAACCGGAGATGTTCGGCTTCCGCGCCCTCTCGCGGCTGGGGAGCATCGAGCGTCCCCTGCCCAGCCCGGCCTGGCAGGTCTTCCTCGGCAACCTGTGGAACGCCGCGAAGGAATTCAACTGGTACAACGGCGAGATCTGGGTACATTCGATCCCCGGCCGCCCCGCGTTGGACGTGGTGGGCGGCGCGCTGTTTCTTTTGGGATTTTTCCTTGTCTTGTTTCGCTACCTGCGCTCGCGTCACTGGGCGGACCTCGTTCTTCTCCTCGCCATCCCGTTGACGCAGATGCCCTCGATCCTCTCCCTCGCCTTCCCCGCTGAAAACCCGTCGCTGAACCGCACGGCCGGGGCCATCGTGCCGGCCTTCCTCCTCGTGGGGATTGGGCTGGATGGCCTGATGTCCGCCATGGGGTCCGAAAAGAGGCGGGCGGCGTTGGGCTGGGGGCTGGCAGGGACGCTCTTCGTCCTGTCCTTCATCCAGAACTATGATCTCATTTTCCGTCAGTACAACCAGCAATATACTGCGAGGGCGTGGAATACTTCGGAGATGGGCGCGGTGATGCGGGACGCCTTGCAGCGCGGCGTGCCGGTGAACAACGTGTGGATCGTGCCGTATCCTCATTGGGTGGACACGCGCCTGCCGCCGATCTGGGCGGGCGCGCCGGGGTGGGATATCGCCGTCTATCGCGAGAAACTGCCCGGCACGCTCGAAGCGCCGGGGCCGAAGGTGTTCATGGTCGCGCGCGATGACGCCGAGACGCTGGCAGCCCTGCAAGCGCTTTACCCCTTTGGGCAGTTGCTTCCCTACGAATCCGCGCTCGACCAGCATGATTTTTGGATCTTCACCGTTCCGTAATGTATAACCTTTTCCGCCCGCTGCTCTTCCGCCTCGACGCCGAGACCGCCCACGCGCTCACGCTTTACGCTTTACGTTTTACGCAATCCATCCCTCCCGCGCTCTGGCTATTGCGGCTGATTTATTCCGCGCCCGCGAAACCTGTCACTGCCTTCGGGCTGACCTTCAGGAACCCCATCGGCCTGGCGGCGGGATACGACAAGGACGCCCTAGCGGTGCGCGGGCTGGCCGCGCTGGGATTCGGTCACATCGAGGTGGGAACGGTGACGCCCCTGCCGCAAAGCGGGAATCCGAGACCGCGCGTGTTTCGGCTCATCGAGGACGAGGCCATCATCAACCGCATGGGGTTTCCCAGCCGCGGCGCGGATTTCGTCCGCAAACAGTTGAATCCCGCGCGGCGGATGAGCATCTTCGTGATCGGCCTAAAACGCCGGCCGCGCAAAGCGGATGTGATTTTGGGCGTCAACCTCGGGAAGAACAAGTCCACGCCCAACGAGGAGGCTGTGCTGGATTATCTCAGCCTGTTGGAGAGTTTCGCGCCCTTTGCCGACTACCTCACCGTCAATGTCAGTTCGCCCAACACGCCGGGGCTGCGCGACCTGCAAGGGGGCAAAGCCCTGGAGGGACTCCTTTTCCAACTCCACGCGCAGAGGAAGATCGAGGAGGCGCGGCTGGAAAAGCGCGTCCCGCTGCTTGTCAAGCTCGCCCCCGATCTGACTCCCTCCAAGTTGGACGAGGCCCTCGATGTGATCCTGTCCGCGCGCATGGACGGCGTCATCGCCGCGAACACCACGCTGGGGCGCGAGGGGGTCAGGTCGAGGCTGGGGGGAGAATCAGGCGGATTGAGCGGAGGCCCGCTCGGGGTCCGCAGCGAGGCGGTGTTGGGTCGAATTGTGAAACGCGTGGATGATCGCATCCCCATCGTCAGCGTCGGCGGAATCATGTCCGCAGAGGACGCGAAACGCCGCCTCGACATGGGCGCGGCGCTGGTGCAGGTTTACACGGGATTGGTGTACCGAGGGCCGGGGCTGGTCAGGCAGATGGCGCGCGGCCTTTTTTCCTCGTAACCTTCTTTTGGAATTCTTTGGCGGCCGCTTCCTGGTGCGGCGCAACGAGCAGGATGAAATTTCCGCCTGTGAACTGATGCAGCCACTCGCCCGCCTGCTGGCCGGGCTCGGAGGCCAGCGCGGCATCCAGCGCGGCGCGGTCGTCGAAATAGAATTCGTGGATTTTGAACGGCGCCTGCCCTTTGGCGTATAGCGCGCTCTCCGTCAGGCTGACGGTTTCGCGGCGCAGGCCGGGCATTTGCTCGGCCATGAGAAGGAATGCCTGCCAGCCGGTGACGAACGACAGCGGGTCGGCGGGTTGGCTGAAAAGGATGATGAGTTTGTGCATGGTCAAGCCTGCGCGCTTTTTTTACGAAGCCAATCTGCAATTTCGGCAAGACTGGTTTTTGAAGTTGCCGCTTTGAGAGTGAACAATTCCAATTCTCTGTTTTCCGCCTGCAAAATGTATCCATTGAGTTGCAGGAACAAGCCTGCCGCGACGATTCCTGTTCGCTTGTTCCCATCAACAAACGGATGATTCTGAATCAGCGCCTGCATGAGCGCCGCGGCCTTGAGAAAAAGATCCCGAAGCAGTTCTTTTCCATCAAAAGTCGCCTGCGGACGCGCCACGGCCGATTCCAACAAACCCAAATCCCTGACTCCATGCGATCCTCCCGTTTCATCAATGAGGCGCGCATGGATAAAGAGAACCTGCTCGGCGGTCAGGTATTTCATTTTTTCGCCAACGCTTCCAACGCAGGGCGGTATTTTTCAACGAAGTCTGTCACCTGGCGAGCGAATATTTCGTCAATGATCCCCGCCAGGGGAAGTTCCATTGGGCGTATAACGATCTGCCGATTCTTCTCGTCCACTTCCACTTGAACGTCCGCCCCCTCTGCCACTCCCAACCGCTCAAGAGCATTTTTGGGCAATGAGACCACAATGCTGTTTCCTGTCTTGAATATTTTGCGTACCATCGAATTCTCCTTGCCTTGTGTGCTTACAGTGTAAGTATATCATCAAGTCTGTAATGTCAACCACTTCGCAATGTCTTTATGGTATCATCCAGGCACAGGTTTATTCATTATGGACGACAAAATCACAATCATCGAAGGACCGCCGCCCATCTTCGAAGCCGTCAACGACGGTTGGGCCATGGGTCTCAACGAAGGCCCGAGTTTTTCCATTCCCCTGCTCACGCGCCTGCGCACGTTCAACGGCCCCGCGCTGGTCGAACGTTGTTACCGCGCCTGGCACAACTGCGCCAATATTCACTTACACTATCGAAACGACCTCGGTCTCGAACAGACCGCGCCCATCGCCGCCGCCCGTAACGTGGAGACCCCCGAAGGACACATGCTCCTGCTGTGGATTTACCTCGACAGCGAAAAAGTGGAACTCGAATACGGCCCGGGCGAGGACGACTCGGCCGAGGACGGACGCGACTGAACGACCGGGCCCCGCGCCCGGTCTTTTTTCTCCTGCCATGCCACCGCTTCTTTCGGACCTTCGGGCGGGCGTCTGCACCCTGACCTTCAACCGCCCCGAGCGCGCCAACGCCTTCAACTTCGATTTAATCGCCGCGCTTCAACGCGCCCTGGACGAGGCCTCCCGCGACCCGGCGACGCGCGTCCTCATCCTCACCGGCGAGGGGACATCCTTCGGCGCGGGCCACGACGTGACCGAAATGCTCCAAGCCGCGGGGAAAGTCTCGTATCGGGAACACCTGGAA
>DAOUMJ010000024.1:0-5487 GCA_034411715.1 Anaerolineales bacterium
ATCTACGAAAACTGGCGATCCAATGACCGCCAGTTTTTTTGTCTCCGCTTCGCTCAGGCCAATTTTGCCCCCCTTTTCACTCCCTTTTTAGACAGCCCCGGACACGCCGCCCTCACCCCCGTCTCCTCTCCCAATTCTGGGAGAGGGGGGAGCGAGGCTTTTCAGGATGTGCTGGAAGAAGGCGTAGTCGGCGCGTCCTTGTGGCGGGGTGCCGAGGAAGTTGCGTCCCCACGGGTCGCTTGTCCATGCTTCGCGGTTCCACTGCTTGATGGAATACGGCGGGTTCGCCAGTACCACGTCAAAAGTGGCGAGGCGGTCTCTGTTCGTGAAGGCGGGACGTTCGAGCGTATCACCGCGTGCGATGGCGAAATCGTCCACGCCATGCAAGACTAGATTCATGCGGGCGATGGAGGCGGTCATGTGGTTGCGCTCCTGCCCGAAAAGTTTCAATGTGCGGTACTCGCCACCCTTGCGCTTGACTTCATCCAACGCCGAGATCAACATGCCGCCCGTGCCGCAGGTCGGGTCGTAGATCCGCTCGCCTGCTTTCGGTTCGAGCATCTGCGCCATCAGATGCACCACGGTGCGATTGGTATAAAATTCCTGGGCTGTATGTCCGCTGTCATCGGCGAATTTTTTGATCAGAAACTCGTAACCCGTGCCGAGTTCGTCTTCTGGCATGTTGGTCAACGAGAGCGTGTGCTTCGAGAAATGTTCCAGCAGATTCTTGAGCGTGTGATCGGGCAGGCGCTCCTTGTTTGTCCACGGCGCGTCGCCGAAGATGCCATCGAGCTTGTCCGGGTTGTTAGCCTCGATCGCACGGAACGCGGTCTGGATGGCTTTGCCCACATCCTTGGCCTGCTCGCGCACATCCTTCCAATGCGCTTTGGGCGGGACGATAAAACGCTCGTTCGCCATCTGCTCGGCGTAGTCTTTATCGTGAGTCTCTGCGAACGCTTCGGCATAGTCCGCGTCCCACACATCCGAGAGACGCTTGTAGAACAGCAGCGGGAAGATGTACTGCTTGTAATCGCCCGCGTCCACCAGTCCGCGCAGGATGATCGCCGCGCCCCAGAGATAGGATTCGAGTTCGGGTTGGGAGAGGCGGTCAGTCATAGAGCCAGCCCCCTTCATTCAACAACGTCCGCAATTTAGATTCGGCTTCCTGCGCCCGCTCCCATGCGGATTTGAAATCTTCGATCGCTACATTCAAAGGTGGGATGTCTTCGCCAATGGGCGGCAGCACGTAGCGGGAAATGTTCAACGTCCAATCTTCTTCTTTGATCTGACTCAGCGCCACGGCACGCGCCCGATCTTGCACATCCTCAAATTGCCTGACCCACGCTGAAATCTGATCCGCATGTTCAGGGTCGAGATAGTTCTGTGCGCGTCCCTTCCGCATGAGCGACGACGCGTCCACGATCAACACTTTGCCTTTGCGCTCTTTGGATTTCTTCTTTTTCAGGATGAGAACACACGCAGCGAGTCCCGTGCCGTAGAACAGATTCGGCGCCAGCCCGATCACGGTCTCCACCCAATCCTGCTCCAGCAAATACTTGCGGATCTGCCCTTCCACGCCGCCGCGGAATAACGCTCCCTGCGGCAGGACGACCGCCATGCGTCCGCGCTTCTCTGCCATACTCTTGACCATGTGCTGTACCCAGGCGAAGTCCGCGTTCGAGTCGGTAGGCAAGCCCGCAAAAGAACGTCCCCACGGGTCGCTTTCCCAAATCCCGCGTCCCCATTGCTCCAGGGAAAACGGCGGGTTGGCGATCACGCAATCGAAGGTGGCAAGTCCGCCCGTGCTGGGGTCGGTGAAGATTGGGTTGCGTAACGTATCTCCGCGCTCGACAACGAAATCTTCCATACCGTGTAGAAGAAGATTCATGCGTGCAACGGAGGCGGTGGTCAGGTTCTTTTCCTGTCCATACAGTTTGCCGTAGAACTTGCGCGGGTCACCGCCTTTTGAGCGAACGTGCTCCACCGCGCCGAGCAGCATACCGCCTGTCCCACAAGCAGGGTCGTATATTGTCTCGCCTTCTTTCGGGTCGAGAATATCAACCATCAAACGGACAACACTGCGCGGGGTGTAAAACTCGCCTGCTTTGTTATTGGTCGCGTCGGCAAATTTCTTGATGAGATATTCGTAGCCGTCACCGATGATGTCCGTGGTGACATAGGCATTCCCCAAATTCAACGCCGAGAAATGTTCGAGCAAATCTTTCAGCAGGTGATCGGGCAGGCGGCCTTTGTTCGACCACTGCGAGTCCCCAAACACGCCATACAAATTCTTCTCGTTTGCGGCTTCGATTCCGTGCATGGCGTTTTGCAAGGCGGTGCCGACACTGGATGCTGTCTCACGTACATCGTTCCAATGACATCCCTCTGGAACCTGGAAGCGGTGCTCATCGGCAAAATCCTCCCCGTAGGTGCTGACCGCTTCTTCGTACTCTTCATCCCACACATCACAGATCCGCTTGAAGAACATCAACGGCAGGATGTAACTCTTCCAGTCCGTGCGGTCAACGGGCGAGCCGCGCAAAATGTTGGCGGCTTCCCAGAGGTGACTTTCGAGAGTGGAGAGGGTCAGGGTGGGCATGCTTCTTTGGAACAATTCAGCCCTAATTTACGGGCGACATGTCCCGCATTCTTGTAGTATTTATTTGTTTGGCGGCGGCCCATAGCAGGTGATGGTTTTCGTAAGACGGGATACTCTGCAAGTACGATGTGGAATCCCGCCAAACGACTCGTATGCGGAATGCCACATCGTACCTGAAGGGTATTCACAGCAGATGCTGTTTGGGAATGTCGGCGCGCCTAATAGTTGTTCCAGATATACCAGCCTGCGCCGGCGGCGATGATACAACAACACAATAGGACGATAGCCACCACAATGGCGATGATGATGGCAGTGTTGCTCTTCTTCGGCTCTTCGGGCATGGGGGTTCCAAGGGGTTCGTTCATGTTCGCTTCTCCTTTTGAAAAATGAATGGCTTGATGGCGGACGCGAGTCCGCGCAAAGGTTATGAACTGGATGGCTCGCGGTTCGACCGCCGCCAAAACCACCATATAAGTAGGGAGGCGGCCACGATGAGCAGGGTGCCGGCCGCGATCGGCACGAGGACGGCAAGCAGGGATACGCCCGTGGCGGTCACGTCCTCCGCCACGCTCACCGGGACGTTGGCCGTGCCGCCCGTGCTGGCGGTGACGACGGGACGCACCACCCCAGCCTTGGCCGCGTGGACGCCGCCCGCCACGAACAATCCCAAAGCCAGCGCCAGCGCGGGATTTACGTCGGTGATCACGTTCGCGCTGGCCGCGAAGGCCACGGCCCCCGCCACCGGTCGGATGACGGTCTGGATGGCGTCGTTGATGTGGTTGACGGCCGGGATTTTATCCGCCAGCATTTCGATGATGAGCAGGATGCCGAGCAGAATCAATATCCACGGGTTGGAGAGGGTGTCCCACGGTTCGCGCAGCGTGATCCAGTCAGTGTAATGGTCAATCACGCCGATCACCAGCAGGGGGATGTAGGCGTTGAGCCCCGCGCTGGCCGAAAGCCCGAAGGCGGAAAAGATGCCGGTAAGCAGTTCCATTCGTTCTCCATCAAATCGTCATTGCGAGGGCGCTCTTCCCGAAGCAATCTCCTCTTGTATAGAGAGACTGCCTCGGCGGAAATGCGCCGCCTCGCAGGGAGGGCGAAGACTATTCCAGGGGAAAGCCTCCCCACGTTCCCGTCAATTGTAATCGAAACAGGTCTATGGCGAGGATCATCAACAGGGCCAGCGTGAAACCCGCCAGCAGGGGAAACCACAGATCCTTCGCGTGGACGATGGCGTTGTCCTGCCGCATGACCATCAGCCAGACCATGGCGAAGATCATCGTCAGCAGGGCCAGCACGCCGAGGGGACCGATGAAGGCGATGGGGTAGAGAAAGAGCGGCAATTCGGTCAGGATGGCGAGATCGAGGGCGAGCAGGAGTCCGAGCAGGGGAAGCAGGCGCGGGAACGCGTCCAAAACGGGAGCCGGATCGAGGTCCCGCCAGACCGTCTGGTTGAAGGCGGGGAAGAGAAAGGCCGCCATCGTCAGTCCCATGCCGGTGCCGGTAAAAAGCCGCAGGGTGTTGTTTGGGACGTAGAGGTTGGGAAGGGAGGCCGGCGCGCCGCCGGTCTGCTTGAGCAGGTAGAGATAGGAATTGCCGCCGTCCACGGCGAAGGCGAGGAAGAGAAGCGCGAAGGGAATGTAAAACTTTTTATCGGCCATGCCGCTTCGTTTGCGGGCGGTGAGACCGAAAAAGGCCAGCGACACCGCGGCGGAGGTGAATGTCCCCGAGCAGCGCGCGCACAGCGGCAGTTGACGCTCGCCGATGTGGAAGGAGCGCGCGTCAATGCGATGGCAGACGGCGTAGCCGACCGCGTCGGCCTTGCCGAGCAGGCCGGGCGGAGCGACGAACAGCCAGCCCGCGAAAGCGGCCAGCGCGGCCAGCGGCACGAACCAGCGGACGATTTGTTGGAGAAGGGGACGTTGCATGGGAGGATTATATCGTAAACAGAACGCCGCCCTCGTCCGAAGACCGGGCGGCGCCTGTTTGCGCTGTGGCGTCCGTGCCTACTTGAGGAGGGATGCCACAGCGCGGGGTTGGATACTACTTTCCATTGTTGACATCACCTCCTCCTTTCTAAAGGATGGCTCTGATTTTCATCCCCCGAACGATGAGGGCAGTATCACACACTTTAATTTGGATGTCAATGCGCTTTTCAAAGTGGTGCGCACGAAAACCATGCCAGGTACGGAGTCGAACGCTTTGCGTCCCGACTTTCGAGCAAAATCGGGCCCTTACAGGGTGCTTCGCAAAGATTTTGCAGTTCGCACTGACAACCTTTGCGCCCACACTCAAAGTGATATACTGATATTACGCGGTTTATTCGTACCGCAAGATTTATCTTGCCTGCCAGGGGCAATATGAATGTTGCGGTACTGCGTGGCATGAGTGAATTACAGTAATTCCCGTTATGTCATTGCGAGGGCGCTTTTCTCGAAGCAATCCCCCCGTTTTGCAAGGAGACTGCTTCGTTCCTCGCAGTGACATTCTCATAACGGGAATCGCTGAGTGAATTACTCGACCTGGAAAGAGAGATATCCATGAAATTCATCCTCCTTCTGTTGGCCGTTCTCTTCCTCTCCGCCTGCGGACTCGCGCCAACGCAGACTTCCGAAGTCTCGGAGACTTCGGAAGTCTTGACAACGCTCACCCCAATCCCCCTCCCGCCCACGGAGACGCCCGCGCCGACGATCACCCCGACGCCCACACCGGCGGGCATTGGACTGGAGCAACTCAAGGCCATGACCGCCGAGCAGAAACTGGCCCTGGCGCCGCAGCCGCAGACTGCCCCGGATGAGGTCGTCGCCGCGTTCCTGCCGGGCAAGACCGCCAAAGACATCACCTGGGGCGAAAAGTCCCTGACCTTTTGGGAGCGCGTCGCCGCC
>DAOUMJ010000025.1:0-1885 GCA_034411715.1 Anaerolineales bacterium
ATCATTGTGCGGCTCGCCACGATTAGGTTGTATACCCTGATATACCAGATTTTACCCAATTTAAATGTTAAAATTTACCCCGTTTGGAGTATATAATCACGCCTTGTACGGTTCCTCTTTTTCCAGAACCATCCGCATTTGTCGAACCTCTGAATCTTTGAAATGCGAAACCGCCGTGCTGTCGGGCAGGTAATTCGTGATCAACACCTCCTTGTTGATGACGCGTTGGCTGCCATTCTTCTTTACTTTCATGCCGGAAGCCATTTGCACAGCGACAACATAATTATCAGGATAAAGCGCGCGGATTTCGGGAATATCGTAAGAACTAAGAATCCATTTGCATTCTGTCTTGCGCAACCGCTCCGCCAGTTCTTGATGTTCCTCCCAACCGCGCATGTTGTGGTAGTAATTTGCGCCGTTATCGGGATACGGCGGATCAATGTACATGACCGTATTTGGCCGGTCGTATCGGTCAAGACAGAGACGCCAATCGAGATTTTCGATAATGACGGTCTTCAGGCGATTATGCACAGGAGCGAGACGTTCCCTGAGAGTCTCCAACGCGCCGATGAGACGGTTGCCGTGTCCGCCGTCGGAGATGCTGGTTTGGAAGCGCGGATACTTCAATTCGCCGCCCCAACCTGCCATGATGAGATAGTAGAAGCGATGAGCGCGTTGAATGTCGGTGAGTTGAGTCGAGTCCAATTCGGCCAGACGTTTGAACTCTGCTCGTGAGACAAGTTCCCATTCGAACGAGGCGATGAGTTCCTCGGGTTTCTCTTTCACGACGCGGAAGAATGTGACAAGTTCCTGGTCGAGATCGTTCAACACTTCCACGTCACTCGGCGGCTTGCCGAATAAAACCCACGCCGCACCGGAAAAGAGTTCAACGTAGCAGGTATGTTTCGGTAGGAGCGAGATGATTTGCTTGCGGAGGCGCGACTTTCCGCCGACCCATTTGAAGGGACTGTTGATCATTTCGGTCATCGAGTAGAACTCCTTTTTCTATTTTACCCTCTCGCCTTACGCAGTACCGCGAGATTCTCGCCTTGAGCCTGTCGAAGGGTATCTCGCTTGGGCAAGCAACATAAATGTTGCGGTACTGAAGAATCTGCGTAACATCAGTTATTCTGAACGAAAAACGCTTTTCAGGAGGACGGCATGACTTACTTGCAACGCGCTATCAAAGATGGACACGCCAGACTGACAGGCGAAGGCAAGAGTGAAAAGATCACCTATGTCGCTGTCAACCACACGGAAAAATACAGCGACCCCGAAGAAAAGGTGCGCGCCGAGTTTTGGGCGGAGTTGATCTATCGTTACGGCTATGAAGCAGATTGCATTGGCGTCGAAATTGTCGTTCCAGACCGCACGCCAAGCGACCGCGCCGATTTGGTGGTTTTCAAAGACAACACGCGCAAACAGCCCTATGCCATCATCGAATGCAAGAAAGACGGGATTTCAGACGCGGAGTTTAACCAGGCTGTTGAGCAGGCTTGCGGAAACGGGACATGGGCGAAGTTCCGCGCCAGTTACGTAATGGTGGTGGCAGGTTCCACCCGCCGCGCCTTTGATTTTACGGGAAAATATGACGCGTTGGAACGCGAGCAAAACATCATCGCCGATATTCCCGCGCAGTATGGCAAGCCCGAAGAGTTCAAATATACAAAGGGCGGCGCGCTCGATATAGCGCCTGTCAGCAAAGAAGAGTTGATATCGGCCATCAAGAAGTGCCATCAGACTTTATGGGAGGGCGGCAAGCGCACGCCTCCCGAAGCATTCGGCGAACTTTCCAAGATCATCTTTGTCAAAATCAGCGATGAAAAGAATACGAAACGGGGAGAGCCTTACCAATTCCAAATCAAAACGCACGAAAAGAGCGAGA
>DAOUMJ010000026.1:0-7097 GCA_034411715.1 Anaerolineales bacterium
ATTCTGGGCAGTATCCTGGCGACGTGTCGCCAACAATCCGTCCTGATCCTGGAGTACTTGGTCAAACTCCAGAAATTCGGCCAGACGCCTCCTTCCCTACCCGCTTTGCCTTTACCTGCCACTTGACCGATGTGGGCATGACGCTATACATGTACCTTATGACAAACAAACCAACGACGACAGCAAAGAATAATGTTGTTTTAGCCTTATCCGTTGCCGGGGCCGTGGGCTTGAATCTCCTGGCGGCAATCGGCATGAAAATATTGTCGCAAGTATCCAATATCAGTCCCGTCCTGCTTGTGGCAGGAATTGGGATTGTCATAATCCTGAACGGCCTGCGGCTGCTGATCTGGATGTTCGCCAATAAGCGCTTTCCCTTAAGCACGATGTATCCGTTGACCAGTCTTTTTTACCCATTGATGCTGGTGGTGTCGTATTTCTTTGGCGAAAGAATCACACTCTTCCACATCGCCGGCACCGTTCTCATCACCCTGGGAGTTTTCTGGCTCGGCTGGAAAATTCAGGGGGAAGCCGCGTTCTAAAATTGTTACCAGAGAGTTTTCCATTCCATGTGGATCCATTGGATAGCCTTGTCAATTTCCTACCTCGTCACCGGCCTGGGGCAGGTGGCGCTCAAAATGTTTGCCAAAACGCCGAAGTTACACTATCTGTTTTGGTCCATCGCGCTGTTTGTCATCGCGCCGTTTACCACCTATGTCGCCCTGCGTGAACTATCCGCCGGGACCGTTTATGTCGGCGCGGCGACAAGCCAGATCATCGTCATCCTCCTATCCCGATACGCTCTCGACGAAACGATTACCAGGGACCATCTCGTTTCGATGAGCCTGATTTTAGGCGGCCTAATTCTATTCGCGTTGGGCAGTGGATTCTGAGCGCGGTCAAAAGTGAGCTCAAAATGGATATCATCGGATTAACTTCATCCTTGAAAGAAGATGAATTT
Organism: Anaerolineales bacterium; assembly: GCA_034411715.1. Classification (GTDB taxonomy): domain Bacteria; phylum Chloroflexota; class Anaerolineae; order Anaerolineales; family Villigracilaceae; genus Denitrolinea. The sequence goes on from DAOUMJ010000026.1 coordinate 962, forward strand.
GGAATTTTCAGGAACCCCGCCGAAACCACCCTATCGTATCCCACCGATGGGAATGCAAGATGTTTCCAAGTCGAAGACCGATCGATTTGGTTCAAGCATCGTAACACCTGCATCGTTTCGATGATCAGACGTTTTCCACCGGAAGGGACGATCCTCGACGTTGGCGGAGGCAACGGCTATGTGACCCGGCGCCTCCTCGACGACGAAATGGACGCGGCATTACTGGAGCCCGGCCCCGTTGGGGCCTACAACGCCAAGGTGGAGAGGAAGATTCCGGTTGTGTTATGCACGACACTGGAGAACGCCAACTTTCGGCCCGCCTCCATCAACGCAATCGGTTGTTTCGACGTCATCGAGCATATCCGGGATGATAAAGCCTTCATTGGCCAGGTTAAAAAGGCGCTCAAAACCGGCGGCATGTTCTACGCAACCGTTCCGGCTCACAATTGGCTTTGGTCGGGCCACGATGTGCGCGCCGGGCATTACAGGCGTTACGCGCGCGAAGACATTCGGAGACTCTTGAATTCGGATTTCGAATTGGTTTTCATTTCCCATTTTTTCGCGCCGCTGCTCCCGCCGATCCTGATCGCGCGCCGGCTGCCATACCTGCTTGGGTTCTCGAGGCATGCAAGTCCCGTTTCAACTCACACCGAGCACGGAACGGAGGCCGGTATCAACGCGAAGATATTGGGTTTCCTCCTTGGGCGGGAGTATAAAAAAATCTCTGCGGGGGAAAAAATAAGATATGGGACCAGTTTCTTATTTGCGGCGAGGAAACTTTAGTCCATGGATTTTTCACCCCGCCTTTCCGACCCAGCGGTGATACCAGAGTTGAATCGAATGGGTAAGAAAACCACAACTTTGATACAAGCGCTGGGCTGAAATATTTCGTCCCTGGGTGACCACTCTAACGGTCTGGATACTCTTGGATGCAAACCAATCCAGGGCGGCATAAACCAGGGATCTGCCAATTCCCCGGCCGCGCGCCTGCCGTTCGACCCCGAACAAGCCGATTTGCCCCTCATCGTCTTTGAGCCGTTTGCATGTGATGTATCCAACCGCCTGTCCGTCCGCGTGCGCTGTCAGCACCTGGTCGGCATAATCTTCGCAACTGCGGCGGATCCAGGTCGCGTACAGGGACTTGCACTTGTCCCTGGGAAAATTTTGATCGAAGAAAAAGCGGGTGTGGGTATGGATTTTTTTTTGCAATCGCCTCCAGGCACGGCAGGTCTTCCGGCTGGAACGGGCGAACCGCGTCCCGATTGAATGGAAAGGAATACATCCCTTTGTTTCTTTCCAACGTCCGTTCCAATGTGACCCGAACATCCGCAAGTTGGAATCCGTTCGCCTGCGCCAACCGTATCGTTTGTGGGTCCTCGAAATTGGCCAGGAAGTAGAGACACTCAACGTCTTGTTCTTCCTGCCATTCGAGAATATCCTTCACGGAAGCGGCCGTGAGGCGATGGGAATCCACGCGGCCGATCCGAAACCCGAAGAAATCCGTATCCCATTGAAGAAACTTACAGGGCGTTGGGTTGAGCGCCATTTACTCGAACACGCACGGATTGGTTTGGGAGGGCGGGCCTTCGCTGTTCAACACTTCGATAATTTTTTCGGCGATTGCCTTTCCCGCGATTCCATGTCCGCGGGCATTCCAATGGCCCGAAAAAGGATTGGTATTTCCAAAACCGAGCGGGGAATATCCCTGTTGGAAGGATTGATTGAATGCGATATCAAGGCAAAGCGCGTGCCAAGAGGGATGCTGTTGGACCAGCGTAATAAGCCTTCTAACGTCCTTGTCATAATAGAATTCGAGTCGTTGTTTTGAAAATAGCGGCCTGAAAACGAACAATATCGGCGTGTCACCGTAGGTTCGTTCAATCAACGAAAGTTCTCGGGCAATGAGTTCTTCCTTTGTTATGGGTATGGTTGGCCGGCTTGCGACGTTTGCCGCTCGTGGTTCCGCGTCGTTGTCGGGTGTCTGCGTCTTTTGGCCGTGTTGGATTTTGAGATATGCTTCCACCGAGGAGCGACTGCTGAAAGAAAATATCGACGGGTTCTGGAGCCTGGAAGATAGTTTAAGATAGTCTTTCGCCTGTTTGGACGACGCTACAACAAGTTCCCCTGCCTCAAATTTGAAATAGAAAGGGGCGGTGGGATCGAAAACTCTTTCGCTGATGAAGTCATTCGCGGCAATCTGTATGACCACCAACTTTGGATGATACGTTTCCGACAAACTGTCTCCGATTCCAATATAGTAAGGTAACGCGCTTGCCATGTAACCAAAATTCCGTACGTCCAGCGCATGGCCGCTGGAGCGCAATTCGGATTCCGCGACGGAGGAGTAATTCTTCCAGAAAAGCGAGTGCCTTGCCTGCGTGTACGAATCGCCAAGTGTGACGATGTTATCGCCACCGGAATAAGGGGTGACTATTTCCATGTTTGGCCGGTAGTAGATAATACCGTATCCCTCGATGCCGTAGATTTCCACTCCTCCCCCATTCACCTTTGACGGGAAAGGGGGGCTGGAAACAACAGCAAGGCGAGTGAAGGCTTCTGTTACCAGCAGAAAGAGAATGGCCCACCCTGCAAACTGAAGACCATATTTTATGAAAAACCAGCGATTGGAAGGCATGGAAATAATTCTCCTTAGAATTGGAAGTAAATGAAAGGATTGATGTTCGTAGGGAAGAAGAGATATACCCAAAAATACACCGCGAGCAGGAGAGGAATGGCATAAGGCTGACTAAACGACAACCTGGGGATCTCGAGCGTCTTCTGGCGCATGATCCAACCGCCGATGACGACGATCGGCACAAACACGACGGTCGGTGTATACCACCAGTGCAACCCACCCGGCGACAGGAAGAATAATTTGGAAAGAACTACCGTGGTAGTCTCCAAAGTAGATGATCGGAAGAATACCCATATTACGCTGACCGTTACAAAGATGAAAAGCGATTTCAACCAGTTAAAGGATTTCTCCTCCTTGTCATTGATTCCAAGCATGCGCTCTCCCATCAGGAATAACCCATGGAGTCCGCCCCAAATTACAAAATTCCAACTGGCGCCGTGCCACAACCCTCCCAACAGCATGGTGATCAACAAGTTGGCATACGTGCGAATCTTTCCCTTTCGATTTCCTCCCAGTGGAATATAAAGATAATCCCGCAGCCAGGTGGAAAGTGAAATGTGCCATCGCTGCCAAAATTCCGTGATGGACTGGCTGACGTAGGGCAGGTGAAAATTTTGAGCCAGGTCGAATCCTATGACTCGAGCGACGCCCAGGGCCATATCGCTGTAGCCGGAAAAATCAAAGTAGATCTGGATCGAATACGCAAAGACGGCTATCCAGACGGACGACGAGGAAAACAATTGGGGGGTGGCGTAGATCATATCCACGCCGACAGACAACCGATCCGCCACCAATACCTTCTTGACAAGCCCCTGGGCAAACAATTGAGCCCCGGCAAGAATGTTGGATGGATTAATCTGCACGCCTCGATCCAACTGCGGCAAAAACTGGCGGGCGCGCATAATGGGGCCTGCTACCAGACGCGGGAAAAACGTCAGGAATACGGCATAATCCAACAGCGAATGGGCGGGTTCGGTATCGCCGCGATATACATCTATGACATAACTCAGGGTTTCGAAGGTGTAAAAAGAAATGCCGATCGGCAAAAGGATGTTGACGTTGACAAGATTTAAGCCAAAGTTCGAAAACAGGAAATTAAAATTGTCTATAAAAAAGTTCAGGTATTTGAATATACCCAGGACCGTCAGGTTGAGAACCACGCTAAGGAACAATAAGTTTTTCTTTTTATTTTGAGTTGCTGCCCGAACCAGGAATATCGAAATGTAATAGTCAGCAACCGTGACCAGGATGAGCAATCCTAGAAAGCGCCAATCCCAATAAGCATAAAAAATGCAACTGGCCGATAAAATAATGACTTTCCTAATCACAGGCAAGCGGAAAACCAATAGCATCAGAAAAATGGCAGAGAAAAGGTAGGCAAATTCAAGGGATACAAAATTCATTGGGGAATTCCTTGTTTAGTCGTCTGATATTACTTTAGGATGACCTCGGTCACCTGTTCCTGCTCCGAGGCATTATTTCAAGATTTCTTCCTGAAAAACAAAATATCCTGGGGGAAACCTGACGTGGATTCAATTTCGGGGACGCCTCGCCAACTGCCGGGAAGTTTTGCGGACAATTCCATACCGTGCTTCCTAAACTCGGTCTCAAAGAACTCCAGATAGTAGCCTACCGCCATTTCTGGAATGGTCTCGGAGCGAATATGACTCGCGCCATCGGTAAACTGGAACGAGACCTCGGCACCCTTAAAAACCCTCCCATGATCCACCAAAAAAGTGGTCAACATACAATAGCCGCCGGGTTTTAAGATGCGGCTGATTTCCTGAATATATCTCGACACTTCTTTGTGGAGCATGTGGGTAAAGACAGAAACCAAGAACACAACATCATAATGGTTGTTTTTGTAAGAGAGAGTATAGGTATGCGCTTCATGCTTCCCGGTGGGATTGTATTCACGATTGTAAACGTCAAGCAGGTCGAACCTGAATTTCTTGGCCTGGAGGACAGGATTGTTCTTGCTGGCTTCCAGAGACTTGCGATTGATATCCATGCCGGTATACTTGCTGTCATTTAACAAGGACCTCAAGCCCAACGCCGTTCGGCCAGAGCCGCAACCAATTTCCAAAATATCCGCGTCGCGGCCAAAACCGGTGTTCTGTTGAAGAATCCGAGCGAGCAGATCCCCATATCTTGCAAAACTGACGCCGCCAAACTGCTGGTTGACGCCGTTTGAAATTACACGAATGGAATATTTTGGAAGATGCTGCAAGCCGCGCGCCGCGCGCAAAAGGGAGTCAAACGGATCGAGAATCGCAAGTCCAAGCCTGACGACGGGGTTTCGCCAGGAGATGCCGGGAAAGATTTTCTTCAACATTCTTTTTAGCATGAAGTTTCTCCTCAGAAAATATCAGCCCAATCGGCGGCGCACGAAAGCGATCATGTTAGGCGATTTGTCGAGATTTGCCAACAACGCCATCGTTGCTTTAATCGGCCAGAGTGCCAGTACCCAAAGATAGTAAACGGGATTCAGGGTGAATTTCGCCAATGGATAGTTGTGCTTCACCATGTAATTTCCAACGATCTTCTGGCAAATGTCCAAATCAACAAAGTCCGTTTTACTCGACCGTTGCCAGCGCCCGGCAATCGCTTTATTGACACCGAACTGGTCGGGGTGGTCGTTCCCGTGCGAGGATCCAACCTGCGGCACATCCAGCATCTCAGGAGAATACTCGATCCCCAAATGTTTGCAGACCTCCCGGACGGTCTGCTCCGGGCTCTCAAGCAACTCCTCGAACCGGAAGGAATAAACCCGGGGATGATGTTTGATCTTTTCCCAGGCGCGGATACCGCTTTTCCATAACAGGCTGATGGAAATGGGATGATAGTTGACCCACGAGCGAACGGATTCTTTAAGAGGGAACGCCTTCTTGGTAAAATCACGCCTGCGCCATCGGTTCTTCTGGGATAAAAGTACATCACGGGGATCTCGAATGATGTGGACCGCATAAGCGGCGGGATATAGATCCATTATCTCGTTGAGATAAAAAAGATTCCTCGGAGTCTGGTCACAAGCCACGGATTTGCCGCGTTGTCCGGCTTCGTACTTCACATAAGCCGCGTAGATTTTTGGGGCAGTCCAGTCGCCGGAGGTGGTCTGGACAAGTTCCATCGCCTCAGAACGATACTTGTCCAGGTTCGGCCGCGTGTAGTAGCCGTCTCTTTGCACAGCCATCAAGCGCGCCGTAAACTCTATGGCGGTTTCCCGTTTGATCCCCTCAGCAGGGATTTTCGGCGGCCACATTTGCTCAAAGAAATGCAACTCATTGAAGGTATACACCTCGGAAGAGCGTCCGAGGATTCGCCCCAGCATGGTCGTTCCACTGCGGCTGTTGCCAACGACAAAAATGATCTTCTGCGAATCAGTAATGTCGCTCATTTTCTCTGATCTTTCGCTTAAAATTTTGGTGAAATCATGAATTTCCAACACGCCATATATGGGGGTAAGGTGATTTTCAATCCCATATTTAGGGGTGCGCTTTT
>DAOUMJ010000027.1:0-3357 GCA_034411715.1 Anaerolineales bacterium
CGAGCGGGACCCGGCTCGAGGTCCAGGAGGTGGCGCACAGCGAGATTCCGGGCTTCCAGTTCGCGCCCATCCTGGTCGGCCTGATCGTGTCGGCGGCCATTCTCGCAGTCGCCTGGTTCCTGGCGACGATGCCGAAGAAGCCCGAGATGAAGGTCTCGATCCAGGACAAAAGCCGCGAGTCGCTCGAAGCGGAGCGGCGGATGTTGAAGGAATCGATTGCAGATGTGGAACGGTTACGAAAGGCGGGCGAGGTGACGGGCGACGCCTACCTGGCGCGGCTGAAACGCCTGCGCGCCGACCTGGCCGAGAACGAGGCGGCCTTCAAGGCGCAGGGATTCCCCATTACGGTGGAGACCATCCGCTGCCCGAACTGCGGCGGCACGCTCGAGCTCGGCGTGGACAAGTGCGAATACTGCGGGCACGTGATCCTGACGTGATCGTCAGATTTTTCCCGCCACGTAATCCAGCACGTCAATTTTCGTCAGAATTCCGACCGGCCTGCTCTCCTCCACCACGATCAGCGCGTAGCCCGCGGTGAGGGAGGGCATGGCCTCCTCGAGCGAGGTCTCGGGCGGGAAGACCGCGCCGGCGTTCTGCACGAGGCCGTCAATCGGCTCGTCGTGGCTGTGTTCGTGTTTTTCGAGCATGTGATTGAGCAGATCCACCTCCTCGATCAGGCCGACGAGCGTTCCGTCTGCGCCGACGACGGGCATTTGCGAAATTCCGTGCTGGTGCATCACAGCGACGACCCTGCGGATCGAATCGCCCAGCGCGGCGGTGTGCAGGGTTTTGTCCGGCTTGGCGAGCAGCAGGTCGCCGAGGGTCATCTCGCCGAACTCCATCGAGAGGAAGCCGAACTCGCGCATCCACTTGTCGTCGTAGAATTTCGAGAGATAGCGCGAACCCGAATCGGGGAAGATGACGACGGGCAGGCGATCCGCTTTCAATTTTCGGCAATACTTCATCGCGCCCGCCAGCGCGCTGCCCGAGGAACCGCCCGCGAAGATCCCCTCCTGGCGCACAAGTTGCCGCGCCCACAAAAACGACTCGCGGTCGCCGGCGCGTTCGATCCAATCCACCACCGATAGATCGGTTGCGGAGGGAAGAAAGTCCTCGCCGATGCCCTCCACCTTGTACGTCTTTGGATAGACACCCTCGGGGATCTTCCCCTGGTTCTGCCAGATTTCCGTCAGGATGGAGCCTTCGATGTCCACGCCCACGATTTTGATATCCGGATTTTTGGACTTGAGATAACGCCCGACGCCGCTGATCGTCCCGCCTGTGCCCATCCCGATGATAACGTCGGTCAGGCGGCCTTCGGTCTGCTCCCACAACTCGGGACCGGTCGTCAGTTCGTGCGTCTTCGGGTTGTCGGGATTGTGGTACTGATTGGCAAGGATCGCGTTGGGTGTCTCGCGGACGAACTTCTTCGCCACCTCGTAATAAGAGCGCGGGTCTTCGGGCGCGACGGCCGTGGGAGTGATGACCACCTTCGCTCCGTAGGCGCGCAACAGCAGAATCTTTTCGTTGCTCATCTTGTCGGGCATGACGAAGATGGTCTTGTAGCCCTTCAACGCCGCGGCAATCGCGAGACCGACTCCCGTGTTGCCCGAGGTCGCTTCGACAATCGTCCCGCCCGGCTTCAGTTCCCCGCGCTTTTCGGCCTGCTCGACGATGTTCGCGCCGACGCGGTCCTTGACCGACCCGCCTGGATTCATGAATTCCAGTTTGGCATACAGCGGACAGGCGAGTTCGCGCGCGATGCGCCCAAGGCGGACGAGGGGCGTATGCCCGATTGCGCCGAGGATGCTGTTAAATATTCGCCTGTCTTTTGATTCGGATAAACCTGTCATTTATTCTCCTTTGGCGGATCTTATTTTAGATTGACTTCTTGTATAAGTTAGCCGACGTTAGAGAACGTCTTTTACGCACAAAGGCAAGTTGAGCGTATTGTGCGCCCTCCCCTGGCGCCGCCCGCCAGGGCAGGTGTAGCGCGCGTTTGCAAGAGGTCTACTTTAATAGATTGGTAAAGCCCGATCAACTTCCCTCGCCCAGGCGTTGATTCCCCCTTGCAAATTCTTCACCTTCCTGAAGCCCGCGCTGACGAGTAATTCCAGCGCGCGCGCCGAGCGCGTCCCGGCTTTGCAGAAGACGACCATCTCGCGCGCCGAATCCAATTCCGAGAGACGCGCCGCCAGTTGGCCGAGAGGGATGTTGGCCGCGCCGGGCAGGGCGGAGATCTGCAACTCGTGCGGCTCGCGCACATCGAGCAGGAGCAGATTCGGGTCACGCGTGAGGCGGGATTTCAAGTCCGGCGCGGAGATGTCCCAGTCGGCGCCTGCGGAGCCTTCGTCGTGATCGCGGCCGGGAACGCCGCAAAATTCCTCGTAGTCAATCAGTTCGGTCACGTCGGCGTTCGGTCCGCACACGCGGCATTTGGGATTTTTTTTCAGGTGGACAAAATCGAACGACATGTCGAGCGCGTTGTAGAGCAGGAGTCTGCCGATGAGCGGACTGCCGATTCCGAGCAGAAGTTTGAGCGCCTCGCTGGCCTGGACGCTGCCGATGGTGGCGGGCAGCACGCCTAGCACGCCGCCCTCCGCGCACGAGGGAACGAGCCCGGGCGGAGGAGGGTCGGGGAAGAGACAGCGATAGCACGGCCCCTCTTTGGCGAAGAACACACTGGCCTGCCCATCGAAGCGATAGATCGAGCCATAGACGTTTGGCTTGCCGAGGAAGACGCACAGGTCGTTGGTGAGGTAGCGCGTGGGGAAATTGTCCGTGCCGTCTATGAGGACATCGTAATCTTTGGCGATTTGCATCGCATTGGAGGACGTGAACGGTTCGTTGTACGCGTCCACGTGAATGAGGGGGTTGAGATCGAGCAGGCGCTTCTTGGCGCTCTCCACCTTGAGTTTGCCCACTGCGCTGGTGGCGTGGATGACCTGCCGCTGAAGGTTGGACGCGTCCACCACGTCGTAGTCCACGAGGCCGAGGCGGCCCACTCCCGCCGCGGCCAGATAGAGCGCCACGGGCGAGCCGAGTCCGCCCGTGCCGACGATGATGGCGGAGGAGGCTTTCAGTTTTTGCTGTCCATCCAGCCCGACTTCGGGGATGAGGAGGTGGCGGGAGTAACGCAGGATTTCTTCGTGCGAAAGTTCCATATTCATAATCTCCGGCATGTTACCCTCCCGCAATGGATGGGATCAAACGGATGAGCGAGTTTTCCCCCAGAGGCGTTTCCAGTCCCTGAAGGTCTCTCACGTTATGCCCATCAATGAACAGATTGACAAAAGGACGCAGTCCATCTTCGCTGTTAAAAAGATGCGGTTTCAGGCCTGGAAATTGTTCGACCAG
>DAOUMJ010000028.1:0-3331 GCA_034411715.1 Anaerolineales bacterium
GCAGGTTGCTGGTGTTTGGTGTTTTTTCTGAACATGCGCCGATTATATTAAAGTTTCCCCAGTTTGAGGAGGGTCCCTGCCCTTTTTGCAGTGGACTCATGTATGAAATCGAATTGACGGCCAAAGCCCGCGAGGATTTGATGTGGTTCAGAAAGAACGAGCGGGCAGAAATTCTCGATGGGATAGACGTAAATCTCATGTACGAGCCGACCATCGAGACGCGCAATCGCAAACGGTTGCGCCCCAATCAAACGGCGGAATGGGAGTTGCGGCTCGGCAAATATCGAGTTCTGTATGACGTGGAAGAAAAGATCCGAATCGTATCGGTCGAAGCAATTGGAATAAAATTAGGCAGCGCTTTCTACTTTCAAGGCAAGGAGCAAGAGATATGAGAACCATTACCGTTTCCGCCCGCGCAAAGACCTTAAATGAATTACTAAAACTCGCCCAGCGAGGCGACCTGATCCTGGAATCCAGCGACGGCACGCAGTATTTTTTGAGTCGCATTAAAAACGCGCGATCATTCTTTATTGACTACGATGGGGATGATTTCGATGAAGAGATCAAGGCGACGCGAAAGAACAAAGAGTTCATGAAGTTTCTGGATGAACGCGGCAGTCACAAGGCAGGGACAGGAATCCCCATGAACAAGATCAGGGAAGAATTGGGGCTTACAAAAAACTGAGATTGGCGCTCTAACCAAAAGGCGGCCGTCACGCCGCCTTCTTTCATTCCGCTTCCCTCGCGATCACCTCTTCCAACGTCACGTTCAACGCCTTCGCCAGCGCGGACAGGATGTCCGTGCTTCCCTTGCGTTTGCCCGTCTCGATCTGCGAGAGATAGGGCTTGCTGATTCCCGCCGCGTCCGCGAGTTGCTGCTGGGTCAGTCCGCGGGGCTCCCAAATAGGGAGAGGGTGTCTTCTGTCACGCTCAAATACTTCGCGTTTCTGTTTGGCGCTAGGTAGGGTATTTCCTTCTTATATTCCCAGTAATTTTTGGTGTGATTTCAAACGATAATGCAAACCATTTGCTTCGGTTTCTATTTGCCAACCATCCTCTCTCAACTCACGAAGTCGCCTGTCATAGTAGGATTGCCCAATAGCGTCGTGAAGTTCATGAGTATTCACCCACTTCCCTGACCAAAGAAGTTCTAAAATTTTCTTTTTGACCTTGCTTAACCGCTGAAACGATTCATCGGATGGCGGCCATTTTGGCATCAGCTTTTTAGGCATTTCATTCTCCCATAAAATACTCAAGCCGCTTCCGATATAAACGGGCAAAATCGGATAGCTCAATAATGTCTATTCGCCTCTCGCCACTTTCGCATTTGGCAACGTATGATTGAGGCTTTCCCAATGCTTTGGCAACATCAGATTGAGTAAGCCCTAAATCTTTTCTTGCTTGAAGCAAGCGCTCCAAGACCCTTTTGTATCTTTCGGAATAAATTGTTTTTGGCATGTTTTCACTTGAATGGAGCAATATTAAGATAGAATTTCATTTAACCCAAAATGGGATATTTTATTTTTTTTATTCCCCGTTATAATCCTCCCACCATGAATTTTCTCATCACCGGCGCGGCAGGATTCCTCGGCTCCTCGCTCGCCAACCAACTCGCCCGCGAGGGACACCAGGTGCGCGGCCTCGACGACCTCTCCACCGGCGACCCGCAGGCGCTGGCGCCCGACGTCCACTTTACGCGCGGCGACGTGAACGACCGCCCCAAATTGTGGACCCTGCTCCAGGACGTGGATGTGGTCTATCACCTGGCAGCGCGCGTCTCGGTGCAGGAATCCGTCCTGTATCCGCGTGACTACAACGCGGTCAACGTCGGCGGGACGGTCGCGCTGATGGAGGCCATCCGCGACGTGGGTGTGAAGCGCGTCGTGCTGGCATCCTCGGGCGCGATCTACGGCGACCAGGGCGAACAACCCCTGCGCGAAGATATGATCCCCGACCCGCGCTCGCCCTACGCCGTCTCGAAACTGGCGGCGGAAAACTACGTCCGCACCATCGGCAGGCTGTGGGGCATCGAGACGGTCAGCCTGCGAATCTTCAACGCCTACGGGCCGGGCCAGCGCCTGCCGCCTTCGCATCCACCTGTCGTTCCCCATTACCTCCGCCAGGCCCTGCGCGGCGGGACGCTGGTCGCGCACGGGGACGGGTCCCAGACCCGCGATTACGTTTACGTGGACGACGTGGTCAGCGCCATGGTCGCCGCCGCCACCGCGCCGAACGTCAACGGGCTGGTCATCAACATCGGTTCGGGAAACGAGACGAGCATCCGCGACTTGATTCGCGCCGTATTGGATGTCACCGCCAGCAAAGCCAACGTGGTCTACAACGCCCAAACGTCAGGCGGCGTCTCGCGTATGAAAGCGGATTTGAAACTCGCGCAGGAAAAACTCCGCTTTCAGCCTTCGATCAAATTGGAGGACGGGTTGCGGCTGACGTTGCAGCGCGACGCGAGATTTAAGTGACTCACCTTACGGAGCGCCTCAAGTAGCGCACTTTGCGTACACTTGCGCCTGCGCGCAAGCACAGGGTTCGAGACCCCACCCGACGAAGCAATCTCTTGGTGGTGGTGGTTGAGATTGAGAGAGGAAAAATCTATTCAGCCCCTGCCGCTATGAAGGTTACGAGGAGAGCAATCATGAAAAATGTTTCCTGCCTGGTTTTCTCCGTCATCCTGTTTCTTCTGTCGGGCTGCCTGCCCGCCCTCACCCCTGCCCTCACCCCCGGCCCCTCTCCCCAAGCGGGGAGAGGGGAGTCGGCCCTCACCCCCACCCGCCTGACACCTGACACCTCGCACTTGACACTTGACACCTCGCACCTGACACCCTCCCCCACCCCCGAGCCAGCATTCCGCCTTTCAGACTTCATCACCGACCCGGAGCAACTCGCCGCGCTTCAAAAACACCCCGGCCTGGAGCAGGCCATCACGCTCGAGCCCGACGGCACGTATTCGGCCTCCGTGACCGTTCTCGATACCGAAGGCCAGCCGGCCGCCGTGGCGATGGAAGTGACCCCCTCCACATTGCAGGAGAACCTGACGCTTGCCGGGAAAAACAAGTACGGCGATACGCCGGTGATGACGGCCGCGGACGGAACGACGTTGTACTGGATACAGGAGTACAAGACGTGGTACGCAAAGACGGCAGATGCAGGTTCCATCCACGCCCCCTGGCGCATCCCCGACGGCCGGCCCGAAATCAGCGCGCGCATGGGGATTGTGGACCATCCCGAAGACTTCTCCCCGGCGGCCGTTGAGCGATGGAGCAAGCACCAGTACCAGAACGCGCTCGGCTTCCAGTGGCGGCCGGTCAATTACAAC
>DAOUMJ010000029.1:0-12433 GCA_034411715.1 Anaerolineales bacterium
ACCACCACAGAATGGCTGCACAAAAACGTCCGCTTGAGCCGCGCGTATTTTTCGGCGTTCTCGCCCATCCCCGACACGCCGCTCGAAAACAAACCGCCAGTCGAACCGCTGCGCGAGCATCGTCTCTACCAGGCCTCGTTCCTGCTTCGGGATTATGGCTTCGATTTGGAGGAACTGCCCTTCGCGGACGATGCCAACCTCCCGCTCGAGACCGACCCCAAACTGGCCTGGGCGCGGAAAAATCTTTCGGAGCGGCCCGTGGAAGTTAATCGGGCAGGGAAACGCGAGTTGATGCGCGTCCCGGGCATCGGTCCGAAGGGCGCCGAGGCGATCCTCAAAGCGCGGCGCGGGGGCCGCCTGCGGGAACTATCCAATTTGCGGAAACTCGGCATTGCCGTCCGGCGCGCCGCTCCCTATGTGCTTATGGATGGGAAGCGAAGCCCACGACAAATCCAGATGTTCTGAAATCCCGTTTGGGCAACCTGCAATGTTTACGGCGCGTTCGGACGCGGGGGCAGGCACATGATGAGCGTTGCCGCGTCCCTGCCGAAGACGGCGATAGTGTCGCCGGCTTGCAGCGCGGCGGGATCGAGGGGATTGCCCAATTCGTCCGTGAAGCGCGTGGAGGTGTTGATCGGGATCGTGAACTGACGCTGGGGGCCTTCGAGGGTGATCGAGTCTGCCGTCATCGAAACGAAACGACCCAACAGGTCGGGCGGCCAGGAGGGCGCGCCGGGCGGGCCGCCCTGGGGATTGATCCCGCCCGGGTTGGGCTGGCCGGCCGAAGGTCCGGGCTGGGGCGGGTTGCCCTGCGAAGGCTGCCCGTTGGGAAGTCCCGCCGGCGGCAGGTTTCCAGGCCCGCCCTGGGGCGGCTGGTATTGCAAGTCCGCCACATAGCCGCGCTGGCCGAGAGAAAGTCCCGCAAAGAACGAGGCGGCGGCCATGACCAGGATGAGGATGGCGGAGGCGAAGCCGATGAGGATGGGTTTGGGCTGCATGTCTTCTCCTTTGTCGTGGATTTTATAATGGTAAGCGGTTCAGAAGTGGTTTAGATCGAATCAAGTTCGGGTTTGGCGTTTGAGAACGCCAATTCCGCGCGAGCCGGAACTTATGGGTAAAATGGGGCCATGCCAAACGTGGAAGAGATCATCCGAAATGCGATGGCGCGCGGCGAGTTCGACGACCTGGCGGGCGCGGGCAAGCCGCTCGACCTTTCAGCCTATTTCGACACGCCCGAGGAAATTCGCATGGCGTATTCGGTTTTGAAGAGCGCGGATATTTTGCCGCAGGAGGCCGAATTGCTCAAGGAGATCGCGGCGTTGAAGGAAAAGGCGAAGGCCGAGAAAGATTCGACGAAGCGGGCGCGTCTGTTGAAAGCCATCCAGGAAAAACGATTGCAATTCGATTTGATGATGGATCGGCAAAAACGATTGTCGAAATCATAGACAAATCCCCACTGCCCTGCTATACTTTCGGCGCAACGTTGAACTTTCCTGCCTCTGGCAGTTTTCGTGACCACAATTCATGTCGCACGTTAACACCCCGGCAGAACGATTGGCCGGGGAATTTTTTACGTTGAACTTTACCGCCAATGGCGGATAAAAAATTTTCGAAAAAACGAGGTAAACAAAACCTGATGAGCAAGAAAGAAAAACTGAAGATCATCCCTCTCGGGGGCCTGGGAGAGGTCGGCAAGAATATGACCGCCTATGAATACGGCGGCGATATTCTCATTGTGGACGCGGGCATCATGTTCCCCGAGAACGACATGCTCGGCGTGGACTACATCATCCCCGACTTCGACTATCTGCTGGACAAGGCCAATCGCGTGCGCGGCCTCGTCATCACGCACGGACACGAGGACCACATCGGCGCGGTGCGCCACGTGCTGGAGGAAATCCCCGCCCCGGTCTTCGGCACTCCCCTGACCCTCGGCCTGATCGAGGGCAAACTGGCGCGCAACGGCTACATCCGCAAGGCCGACCTGCGAAAGATCCAGGCGGGCGAGAAAATCCAGATCGGCAAATTCCAGGTGGAGACCTTCCACGTCTCACACTCCATCCCCGATGCCATCGGGCTGGGCATCACCACCGGCGCGGGGTTGGTGGTCCACATGAGCGACTTCAAACTGGATCAGACGCCTGTGGACGGCTGGGCCACCGATTACGCAAAACTGGCGGAATTCTCCCAGCGCGGCGTGGACCTGCTCCTGAGCGACTCGACCAACTCGGAACGCCCGGGCTGGACGCCGTCCGAGAAGGTGGTCGGCCCCGCGCTGAACCAGGTGGTGGCCGCCGCGCCCGGGCGCGTCATCGTGGCGACCTTCGCCTCGCTCATCGCGCGCGTCCAGCAGGTGGCGGATTCGGCCGTCAGGAACAAACGCAAACTGGCCTTCGCGGGTACCAGCATGGTGGAAAACGCCAAAATCGCCCGCAACCTCGGCTACCTGAAAGTGCCGGACGAAACGCTCGTCAGCATTGAACAGGCGCTCAACCTGCCCGATAACAAAGTGGTTATCATGTGTACCGGTTCGCAGGGCGAGCCGTCTTCGATCATCGGGCGGCTCTCGACCGGCTCGAACCGCCAGTTCGACGTGAAGCGCGGCGACACGATCGTGCTGTCCTCGCATCCCATCCCCGGCAACGAGGAGCCGGTCAGCCGCGCCATCAACCGCCTGCTGCGGCTCGGGGCGGAGGTCGTTTACGACGCCATTGCGCCGATCCACGTTTCGGGGCACGCCAGCCAGGAGGAGCAGAAATTCCTGTTCAACCTGGTGTGCCCGAAGAACTTCCTGCCCATCCACGGCGAACTGCGGATGTTGAAACGGCATGCCTGGCTTGCGGAGCAGATGGGCGTCCCAAAGGAAAATATCGTCGTGGTGGAAAACGGACAGACGGTGGAACTTTCGAGCGGAAAACTGAGACTCGGCGAGCGTATTCCCGGCGGCTACATCTTTGTGAATGGCGAATCCATCGGCGATATTGACCACGACGTGATGAAGGAACGCACCCAACTGGCGCGCAACGGCATCGTCATCATTGACCTGAGCGTGGACAAGGTGAAGGGACGCCTGGTCCACGAACCCGAGGTGGTGACGCGCGGCTTCCTCTCTCCCGAAGACGCCGAGCGGCTGATCCCCGAAGTCCGCAAGCGCGTGGTAAAGGCCGTCCACAACGGCGGGCTGGATACAGACAAGGATATCGCCAACACGGTCAAGAATTATCTCTACGAGCAGACGCGGCGCAGGCCGATGGTGTTCGTGACGCTGAGCAGGGCGTAGGTTTAAGAGAGCAGAGGACGGAGAGTTCTTCATTACCAAATCCCCGCGTACTCTGCGATCTCGGCGGTGAAACAACCTTTTTGCAGTGGTGTAATTTTTGGAATGGGCAGGGACAATCCCGACGTAGAACTTCGGGATTCGACGATACTTTTCCCTTGACATACTGTATATTACACAGTATAATGCAATAAAGGATGCAAGATATGACCAACCAAACGACCGAAAACGTCACGCTGGAATTGCGGCGCGGGGTGATCGTGCTGGCGGTGTTGAGTCAACTGGGCGAGGCGCAATACGGCTACTCCCTGTTGAAGAGCCTGTCCGAACTGGGACTCGAAATAGATCAAGGCACATTGTATCCCCTGCTCCGTCGGCTCGAATCACAGGGATTGCTCGAATCGGTCTGGAAACTCGAGGAGGCGCGGCCGAGGCGGTATTACGTCATCAGCGCGCAAGGCAGGAAAGCCCTGCCGCGGCTGAAAGAAGAATGGAGCAGCATCGTGGCCGTCATGGGCAGGATGCTGAAGTAGAAAAAAGAGGAAATCCCATGTTCAAATCCGTAATCGTTACCTTGTTGCGCTTCGCAAGCCTGACAATCGTCTTTCTCGTTTTGTTCGTCCTGGCGAGTGGACTCACCACACCGCCTGAGTTGGCCGCGCAGTTGACACCGGAACAGGCCGCTGCGTCGGGGGCAATCCTTCCGCTGGTCGCCCTGTTGATGACCGGCACCCTGGCCTACCTGGCCGTTCGTTCGCGCTGGCATGGCTGGAAACTGGCGGGAGCATTGTTCGTCATCTTTTACGGCATCTATACATTCCTGTCCCAGATCGAAACAGCGACATTCCGCGCGGTCGCCGACCGCCTGCCCGAAGGGACGCTGATGGGCTTTTTCGTGGCGGGGTTGATTCTGGCGCTCCCTTTCTCGGTTCTGGCAGTCTGGATCCTGGGAAAAGCGCGGGAAGGCTCACCTGCCAACGAAACAAACCGCCGCTTGCAAATGCCTGCTTCAGAATGGGCGTGGAAACTGGCGGCGGCGGTCATTTTGTATGAAGCAATCTACTTTACCTTTGGATACTACATTGCCTGGCGCGCCCCGGCTGTCCAACTCTACTACGGCGGCACAGACCCCGGAACGTTTTTTGGACAGATGGGTAATGTCATGCGAGATACGCCCTGGTTGCCTGTTTTGCAGGTTTTCCGCGGCTTGATCTGGAGCGGAATCGGCCTGATTATCATCCGCATGCACAAGGGGAGCAAATGGGAAATGGCCGTGGCAACCGGGTTGTCCTTCTCGGTCCTAATGGCGGCGCCGCTCCTCTTTCCGAACCCGATTATGCCCGAGGCAGTTGCCCAAGCGCATATGCTCGAATTGCTTTCGTCAAACTTTCTGTTCGGTTTCCTGCTGGCTGGCCTGATGTCGTGGCGGCCCGCAGTTAGAACGAACGCATAACGCGATTGGGTACTCCCATTCTTAAGGAAAGGAAAAAACCATGAATCTGATTGATCGCTATGTCCGTGAGATCGGACGAAAACTGCCGCAGAAAACGCGCGCCGACATCGAGAAAGAGATCCGCTCTGCGGTGGAGGATATGCTCGAAGACCGCAGCAAGAAGGAAGGCCGCGCTGTGGACGAGGCGATGACCGTCGCCGTGTTGAAGAAATACGGCAACCCCGAAACCGTGGCCGCTTCGTACCTGCCCGAGCAATATCTCATCGGCCCGCAACTCTTCCCCATCTTCTGGCTGGTCACGCAGATCGTGTTCGGCGTGCTGACCGCGCTAACCCTCGTCGCAATGGGCTTCGCCCTCTTTGGCGGCGACGCCGCCCCTGCCCCCGCAGAATTTTGGGGCGACCTCTTCAAACTGCTGGGACAATATTTCAGCGGATTGATGGCCGCCTTCGGAAATATCGTCCTGGTCTTCGCGCTCATCCAGCGCTTTGCCACGGGCTGGGATTTCAAGGAAAAAGACGAAGATAAGGATTGGAATCCGCGCGACCTGCCCGATGTGCAGGATGTAGATCAGGTCCGTGTGGCTGGCACAGTGGCCGAGACTGTCTTCATCGTTCTTGGATTGATCCTGTTCAACTTCTACCCGCAATATATCGGCATCTACGGCTTCACCGACAAGGGCAGTTTCTTCGCCCCCATCCTTTCGCAAACCTTCTTCGGGTACATGCCGTGGATCAACCTGCTGTGGGGCCTGCAATTCGCGCTGAATGTGTGGCTCATCCAGCAACGACGCTGGCAGGCCGGTTCCTGGCTGCTGTGGATCGCCATCAAAACGGGCGGCGCGGCGCTGGCCTACGTGATGCTGATGGGACCGTCCATCGTCGGACTGACGCCCGAAGTGTTGACGACCGAGATGAATTTCGCGGCGGACGCGGCGCAAACGCTGGCCACGATCATCGCGCAGGTTGTCAAGTGGGCGCTCATCATCTCCATCGTCGCGGGCGCGGTGGATGCCGTCAAGGGGATTGTCAACCTGACGCGCGGGCAGGCGGTATCCGCAAGAGCGTAGGAAACGCGTCTCGAAGCCGAAGCCCGCCGACGGTCCGAAAAGACCCGGCGGGCTTTTCTGTCGCCAAATTTCGAGTTTTGTTCTATACTTGCCTGTGCCGCAAAATAAATTTTGCGGTACACAATTCCAATCGGAGGGCAGCATGACCGAATTTGCGCAGCAGGCATTGTCGCGTTTGCGCGACCCGAGCCACTTCCAGTGGTACGTCATCCCGCTTCTGGCGTTCGTGTTTTACGTTTACACGGTGGAGGCGGAAAAGCGCAACTGGAATTTGATTCTGGCGGGCCTCGCCTTTTGGGGCGCGGACTGGCTGAACGAGATCATCAACGGCCTCGTCTTGAAATTTTCGGGCTACGCGCCGATCTGGGGCGAACCTGGACCGAGCGCGTATTTGATTCTCGTGGGACTTAACATCGAGACGATGTTCATGTTCGCGGTGGCGGGCATCGTTTGGACGAAGATGCTTCATCCCGACAAAGAATTCAAATACGGCGGACTCCCGAACCGCTGGGCGGTGGCGATCCTCGGCTCGCTATTCTGCGTGATCATCGAATACTTCCTCAACTCTGCCGACGCCCTCACCTGGGACTGGCCGTGGTGGGGGCGCTCGTTCCCCTTCCTCATTTTCCTCTTCGGCTATCTCTGGTTCTTCGTTTTCGCGTTCTGGGTGTATGACATGAAGACCATGCGCCAGAAACTTCTCGCCGTCGGGACGATCTGGGCAGTGGCCATCCTCGCGTTGGTCGTGTTCGCGGGTTTCCTGAAGTGGATTTGACCCAAACGGAGTCCAACGTCTCCAGACGTTGATCCAAAATCTGGAGATTTTGGACTCAGGGTTTTCGCCAAAGGAGAGAGGTATGGGCTTGTATTTCGCTGGTGACTATCCCGGTCCCGAGTTCGAATTTTTCGGCGCGGCACACCTGGCGGCTATCTCGATTTTGATCGCGCTGAACTTCTGGCTGGCGAGTTTCAAGAACGCCGGCGAGCGGACGAAGGCGCGCATCCGCTGGACGCTGGCAATCATCCTGTGGGTCAACGAGATCGCCTGGCACGCCTGGAACGCGGCGGTCGGACGGTGGACGATCCAGACAATGCTTCCGCTTCACCTGTGCAGTGTGCTGGTGTGGGTCGGCGCGTTCATGCTGATGACAAAAAATCAGGTTATCTACGAATTTGCCTACTTCCTCGGCATCGCCGGCGCGTTCCAGGCCGTGATGACGCCCGACCTCGGCATCTACGGCTTCCCCCACTTCCGCTTCTTCCAAACCTTCCTCTCGCACGGACTCATCATCACCTCCTCCATCTACATGACCGTGGTGGAGGGATTCCGCCCGACGTGGAAATCGCTTCTTCGTGTGGCGATAGGAATCAATATTTACATGGTCGTCATTTTCTTCGTCAACACCGCCATCGGCTCGAACTACCTGATGATCAACGGCAAGCCCGACACCGCCAGCCTGTTGGACATCCTGCCCGACTGGCCGATCTACATTATTCACATGGAGATCATCGGAATCGCGAACTGCCTGTTGCTGTACCTGCCATTCATCGTCAAGGATTGGCGCGCAACAAAGCGCCTTGCGGCGTAGATGGATTACGACCTGCAATTCCTCAACCTCCCCAATCTCTTCGCCGCGCTGGGGCTGATCGGGGTCAACTGCTGGCTGGCAAAATTCAAGTACGCGGATGAGGAGACGAAGCGTTTCATCCGCTACACGCTCGCCATAGGATTGTGGCTGGATGAGATCCTCTGGCATCACTGGAATTACAAGGCAGGCCATTGGACAGTCCAGACCATGCTCCCCCTGCATGTATGCAGTTTGATGATCTGGCTGGCGGGTTTCATGCTCATCTTCAAAAATTATCGCATTTACGAATTCGGGTATTTCCTCGGGCTGGGCGGCGCGACCCAGGTTCTGCTGACCTCCTACGTGCCGCTCGAACTCTTCTTCGAGTACCAGTATTACCAGATCTTCATCTCGCACGGCTTATTGATCACATCGGTTCTATATATGACCAGCGTGGAAGGGTTCCGTCCCACCTGGGGATCGTTCTTCCGCGCCGTGATCGGGACGAATCTCTACATGGCGATCATCTTCCCCCTGAACCTCTGGCTCGGCAGCAATTACATGTTCCTCGCATACAAGCCCGAGGAGTTTGCCAGTTTGCTGGACATTTTGCCGCCCTGGCCGTACTACATTGTTTATATGGAAACACTTGGGATTATCGTCTTCCTGTTGCTATACCTGCCCTTTGCGATAAAAGATCACCGAAGCAAGCCCCGTCCCATCCGACCTGCCTGACGATTTTTCAACCTCTCTGCTCAAACTACTGCTATAATGGACGCATGGCAACCTCCGAACCCATCTCCCAGCCCGAACCCACTCTCGAACAACTGGCCACCCAGCAGGAGGCGGAACGAAAACAGCGCGCCATCCTGGCGTGGAGCGTCGTCGGCGGCGTGGCGATCCTGGCCCTGCTGGGAACCGCGCTCTACTTCCTGCTCCGCCCGCAGACCGAAGCGGAGACCGTCGGCAAGATCCGCGACGTGTTCATCATCGTCATGGCGCTGGAATCCCTGCTCATCGGTGCGGCGTTGATCGTATTGATGATCCAGGTTGCCAGCCTCATCAACCTCCTGCAAAACGAAGTCCGCCCCATCCTCAAATCCACCACCGAAACTGTCAACAACCTGCGCGGCACGGCGGAATTTTTGGGAGAAAACGTCGTCCAACCCGTCATCAAACTCAACACCTACCTGGCGGGGATGCAACGTGTGATAGAATTGATGGGACTAAAACGAAAATGACTAAAAAAGGAGACCACCATGTCTGATCGTGATGAATTTGGAGCCTTTCTCGTTGGCTTTATCGTCGGCGGGCTGACCGGCGCGGTCGTATCCCTGCTGTTCGCCCCGCAATCGGGCGAAGAGACCCGCGCCCTCATCAAAGACAAAAGCATCGAACTGCGCGACAAGGCCTCCGCCACCGCCGAACAGGCGCTGGCGAAAGCCGAAGCCGCCGCGGCCGAGGCCCGCGCCCGCGCCGACGAACTGGCCCGCGAACTCAAAGCCCGCGGCGAGACCGTTGTCAGCGAAGTGAAGACGCGCGGCAAAACCGCCCTCGACGCTGTCCGCAAGCCCAAGAAAACCGAAGGCGAAGTGGCGATCTAAGCATCCGCCAAATGCAACAAGGGTTTGACAGCCGTCAAACCCTTGTTTTTGTCATGCGCCTGATCGTCCGTTTCTTCGCCTTCTTCTTCCACCACCTCTACCACGGCCTGGCCTTCACTTACGACGCGGTCGCGGCCATCGTCTCCTTTGGGCAATGGATCGAGTGGACGAAGACGGTCCTCCCCTTCATCGAGGGAACGCGTATCCTCGAACTCGGCCACGGCCCCGGGCATCTCCAACGCACCTTGCTGAAGTCCGTCTCGGCGCGGAGTGAAAAGTCTCCAGACTTTTCACTGGTCGTCGGCCTGGACGAATCCTCACAAATGGGACGCATCGCGCGCCGACGCCTCCTCCAATCTGGTTGCGCGCGTCACAACCTGGCGCGCGGGCTGGCGCAATCCCTGCCCTTCCGCGCGGAGACGTTCGACAGCGTCGTCTCCACCTTCCCCGCCGAGTACATCTTCGACCCGCGCACGCTGACGGAGGCACGCCGCGTCCTTCGGGACGGAGGCCGCTTTATCGTCCTGCCTGCCGGCTGGCCGAAGGGACGGCTCCTCGCCTGGCTGTACCGCGTCACGGGCGAGAGTCCCGCAGAGGCGCGGGAGATCGTCCGGGAAAAAGCGCGCCAGCCCTTCGTCCGCGCGGGATTCGAAACGGAAACCCATTTGCTGGACGCGCCTGCCGGGACGCTGTTATTGATCGCCGCGACCAAACGAAAGGAATTGAATGTTGAAGAAATTACGTGAACCAGTGAACAGCCTGACACATTGGGCGGGAGCGATCCTCGCGCTCGCGGGGCTGGTCGCGCTGCTGATCGTGGGCTGGAGCGTCCCGGCGAAGATTGTTTCGTTGACAATCTACGGGTTGAGCCTGATCGCCATGTTTTCGGCCAGCGCCGCGTATCACGCGGTGCGCGCCAAAGAAAAAGTGTTGCTGATTTTGCGAAAGATTGACCACGCCGCCATCTATCTTTTGATCGCGGGGACGTATACGCCGTTCTGCGTGAACGCCTTCGATGGATTTTGGAAGTGGGGCATGTTGAGCGTCATCTGGTCGCTGGCCGCGATCGGCATTATCGTCAAGGTCTTCTACATCAAGGCGCCGCGCTGGTTGAACGCGGGAATTTACGTGGTGATGGGTTGGCTGTGCGTGGGCGCGGCGGGACAGATGCTGGCAACGCTCCCCCTCTGGGTGTTCACCTGGCTGATCATCGGCGGGGTGACATATACACTCGGCGCGGTGGTTTACATCACGAAGATCTTCAATTTCTGGCCGGGCGTGTTCGGCTTTCACGAAGTCTGGCACATCTTTGTGATGCTGGCCGCGGCCGCGCACTACGTGGCGGTGCTGGGAGTGGCATTGTAATCCACCTCCCTGCCTTGCTGCCTTGCAACCGAAAAACGCAGGATGCTTTCCTGCGTTTTTGCGTGAGGGGAGAATCTACTTTCTCATTTCGACAGGCTGGAGCCTGCGCCGCCGCGTGAGTTGCGGAGGTAAGAGCCGTTTTTCGCGTCGAATGATCGCCGAGCGGAAGATGCGGTCGAGGAAGTCGTCCACCCCGCCAGGATCGTCCTCCATCATGTAATCGGCGGAGGCCTTTTCCTCGGGCATGTTCAGCACGCTGGGATTGGGATTGATCTCCAGCAGGAAGAGCCTGCCTTCCGCGTTCATGCGGACGTCGGCGCGGCCGTAGCCCGTGCCGCCCAGAGCAAGGTAGATTTTTTTAACGAGGGTCTTCAATCGTTTCGAAAGCGCGGAGTCGGTCACATACGTCAGGTCCATATCCACATCGGGATCGAATTTCATCGCCCAATGCTTGAAGGATTCGCCCTCGGGGAAAATGATTTCCACGGGATGATACACGTACGGGTCGTCCAGGTTGTCGGGGTTGTCCGCGATCAGGACAGTGAACTCGCGGCCTTCGATGAACTCTTCGATGCGCGCGCTTCCGTATTGCGCGCACATCAGGTCGAAGCGCGTTCGCAGTTGCTCCGCGTTCTCGACGCGCGATTCCTTCGTCATGCCGACGCTGGCGTAACTTTCGTGGTGTTTGACAATCAGTGGAAAACGCAGCCCCGCCTTCGCGACCATCGCCTCCACAGGGTCGCCCGGTTTCGCTTCCAGCCCGCGCGGAAAAGCAATATCTTCGCGCTGCGCCATGGCGCGGGTTTGCTCGCGCGTCGGCGCGTAGAAGGTGCTGTCGGCGCCGGTGAAGGGCAGGTTCAACGCCTCGAGCGCCTGTACCACGTCAATGCCCGGACGGTCCTCGTCCGCCGCGCCTTCGCAAAGATTCAAATATACGTCGTATTCTTCGCGCAATGCAATATCACGAATGAAATCGAACGCGGGGCGTTTGACGTTGTATATTTTCCATTCGTGATTTTTCAAATACCCCTCGGGAGTGTAATTGCCAAATGTCTCATCAGAGAGAACGCAGACGCGCATGGAACCTCGCAGTGAAAGAGCGTTGTCGTTTTTATTATTCCATAATTCGATATAAAAACAATATTTGCGACCTATCAATTGCCTTAAAATTTTACATTCCATCGAATCGCGTCAAGGCCGTTCCCGCGCGCATCAAATCTTAAATTTTAAGATTTGGCGCGAAAGCCGCGCGCAAAACCGATCCCAGCTTTCTCTGCAACAGCCTGCATCTCTCGCGCGTCGGGTTGTAGAACCTGCTGTCCGCGCCGGTGAAGGGCAGGTTCAGCGCTTCGAGCGCTTCGACCAGGTCGAGACCGGGACGGTCCTCGTCCGAGCCGCCGTCGCACAGGTTCAGGTAGACCGAATAGCGGCCCTCCCGCGCGATCTCGCGCAGGAAATCGAGCGGCGGTCTTTTGACATGTACCAACTCCCAATCGCAGCCTTCGAGATAATATGCCGGGGTGTAATCGCCGAAGGTTTCATCGGACAGCGCGCAAATCTTCATTCGAACCTCCATCGGAAAAATTTCATCCATTATTCCACAAATAAGGCCTATCGGGTAAAATCCATCCACCGGGGCGATGGCGGAATCGGCTTACGCGGCGGTCTTAAAAACCGCTGGGCTTCGGCCCGTGTGGGTTCAAGTCCCACTCGCCCCACTTTGCCAACCGCGAAGCCCGCGAAGGGCGCGAAGAAAATTTCCAGGTCTTTGCGTTCCCCGCGCGCTTCGCGGTCAACTTTCCCTCTCCAGAAAAAAATCCATTAAAGTCCGTTCGGTCTGTGCCTCTGCCAAAAAAGCCAAGAACAAACCACTGAGACACGGAGACACAGAGAAAACCAAAAAGAAAAACTCCGTGACGCCGTGTCTCCGTGTTGATTTTTTTCAATGGTCTCTTCCGTGAGTCCACTGAAAAAAGCCCGTTTTACCGCAGAGATCGCAAAGCACGCGGAGAATTAAAGATGAAGAACTCTGCGCTCTCCGCGTTCTCGGCGGTTAGTCTTCCGTGAAATCCGTGTACAAGGTTTTACAAGATTCAG
>DAOUMJ010000030.1:0-23246 GCA_034411715.1 Anaerolineales bacterium
GGGCGCGGGCGGGAGGGGGCCGCAGGCGGAGAGGGTCAGCAGAATGGACAGGAGGGGAAGAAGTCTTTTCATGATCTGCCTCCGAAGGAAAACCTTGCATCGTAGTATATCACCCGTCTACCTCCCCTCGACCCTCGACCTTCGACCTTCGACTTTCAACCTTTCGATACCCCCCAGGGCAAGCGCGAGAATCATCCATGCCAGAATCTGCCCCAGCCGCAGGCCGGCACCGCCGCGCCGGCCACCTTGAAGTAGTAAGGCCGCCCGCCCTCGAACAGCGCCCGGTCGATCAGGTACTCCTCCTTGTCCACCGGCACGTTGTTATTTTTGACAATGCAGTTGGTGGGAATCAGGCGGTCGGTGCAGTTGACCGCCACGTCCGCGTAACTGGCGGAGACATAGACCGATTGCGCCCTTAGCGGCACCTTCTGCTTCCACGAAAAGCGCACCTTGGACGGGGAATGGCTCCAGTTCACCCGCAGATTGTCCGCCACGTCAATCCAGCACGCGCCCCCGCCCCCCGGCGACGGCGACGGCCCCGGACTGCCGATGGGATAACAGTTAAAACCAGTAGGACCACTAGTATTGAAACCACAATAGTAACCTGCAGGACATTGACACCCACCACCACTACCACCACTACACGAATACGAAAAACACCATTCAGAACAGACTCCAGTATTTGGATCCTTCGCACCTTCACAACAATTCACCACCCATTCACACGCCCCCCGTACCTCTCCCGCCACCCCCACTGTCACTACCAACACCAACACCAACCCCCATAACAGTTTCCTTATTTTTCGCATCGCGCCTCCATCCCCCACGACATAAACAGCCAAAAGTTGTAAGCATAGATCTCGCGTAAATTCCCCTCCCATCCCCCCCGCTCCGGCGTTGCCAAATAGACCCGCACATAATCGCCCACCCGCGCTCTCTGTAGCCAGGCGGCTATATCCGTCGTCAATTCCCGCCGAATAATCTCCCCCACCAAACTGGAAGGAGCCGTCTCCCAATCTGTTTCTTTAAATCTGGTCAAGACCTCTTCACTGCAGCCGTCATACCAAGAATACACCGAGTATTCGTCCACCGCGAACGAACGCAAACCCTTTACACCCCACACCCACACCTTACCAAAAAAATCCCCGGCCAGTATCCCGCCGTACGACTGTCCCGGCGCGTACCAGCCGAACTCTTCCAGGGCCTCCCGCCGCGTTTGCTCCTCGGCGATCCTGCCGATCTCCACCCGCGCCCGCAGGTACTGCTTCAAACCTGTTTCAAAATACAGCCATACCCAAGCCCCAGACATAAGGCAAAACACTACCGCTAATGCTAATACTACCCGCCAGCGCATATATTTCAATATAAACTAAAAACCGCTCCCGATACAACTATCATCAATTTCTGCCCCAGCTGTCTACTCTCTCAGTATTCCCAATCGCTTTTATAAATTTCGAAATAATCCTCTCTCGTTATATTAGATATTAACGGGATAATCAAATAGCCTCCGTCTGCCAGCTCTACACACAACCATTGTAGCGATTCTGGATTTTTCCTGTCTTGTATGTAAACTAACCCCCAAGCCAGTTTTTCCTGATCCAGCATGATTACTGTGGCACCACTCTTCCCTTTTATATAAGGATCATAACCGATCTGCTCTATAAATGCGGCATTCCTTTTTTTCACCAAGGACACAATAGCATAATTATCCACAACGCTATCAGGTAGAAGATCCCCTAAAAAGCTGGGTTTTTTGGGTTCATACGGAGTAGGCATCAAATCGACCGCATCTTTCAAATATCGTGCCAGAAAACGCAAAAGGAATTCGCCGTCTTCATAGACCACCTGCTTGCCTTCTTTCGCGCTCGGGTCAATCGCCCGCGTCACGCCGTCGGCGCCGGTCTCGAACTGAAGTCCCTCTGTGGGCAGGTTATACCTGGCAAAGTCCGCCGCGGCGATTTCGGGAGGGGGGGGGGTGGGAGTGATCGTCGGCGTCAAGGTCGCTGTCGGGCTCGGCGTGATCGTGGCTGTGGGGGTGGCGGTCGGCGTCAGGGTCAGCGTCGGCGTGGGCGCGGGTGGGAGGGGGCCGCAGGCAGAGAGTGCCAGCGAAATGGACAGGAAAAAGGAAATTCGCTTCATTTTTCGCCTCCATCAGGCCGCGGTTACATGCGCAGAGCGCATTATACCTTCGTTCCCTGACTCTCCGCTTTTGCAAGGCGGTGCGCATGCAAATGTTGTCAGTGCGGCAAACGGCCCTCACCCTCGCCCTCTCCCAATTTTTGGGAGAGGGGTGCAGCGCGTAACGCGTTACGCAATACACAATACGTTCTACTCTTCCAGCGTGCTGATGTCTCCTTCCGGCAATCCCTGCGCCCGCGCCTTCAACACGCGGCGCATGATCTTTCCTGATCGCGTCTTCGGCAGTTTGTCCACGAACTTGACCTCCTCGGGTCGCGCGATCGGTCCCATGTGCGTGGCGACGTGCTGGCGCAGTTCCTCGGCCAGTTCGGGGGAATGGGTGAATCCCGCGCGCAGCAGGACGAATGTGAAAATCGCCTGGCCCTTGACCTCGTGCGGGAGTCCAATCGCGGCGGCCTCCGCGACCGCGGGATGGCTGACCAGCGCGGACTCCACCTCCGCCGTCCCGAGGCGGTGGCCCGAAACCTTGATCACGTCGTCGGTGCGGCCGATGATCCAGAAATAGCCGTCGGCGTCGCGCTTGGCCGAATCGCCGGTCATGTATTTGCCCGGGTACTTCGACCAGTATTGATTCTTATAGCGCTCGGGGTCGCCGTAGATCGTCCGCAGCATGGCCGGCCACGGACGAAGCAGGACGAGGTAGCCCTCCTCGCCGTCCTTGACGGGATTCCCCGCCTCGTCCACGATCTCGGCCGTTTGCCCGAAGAACGGACGCGTCCCCGAGCCGGGTTTGAGCGGCAGCGTGGGCGTCGGCGTGATCATGAACATGCCCGTTTCGGTCTGCCACCAGGTATCCATGATGGGACAGCGTTCCTTGCCGACGACGCGGTAATACCACCGCCACGCTTCGGGGTTGATCGGCTCGCCGACGGAGCCGAGCAGCCGCAGGGACGAGAGATCGTGTTTGGCAGGCCAGGCTTCGCCGAAGCGCATCAAGCCGCGAATGGCGGTGGGCGCGGTGTAGAGGACGGTGATTCCGTAGCGCTCCACGCACTGCCACCAGCGGTTGGGATAGGGGTACATCGGTCCGCCCTCGAACATGAACGAGGTCGCGCCCATCAGCAGAGGACCGTAGACGATGTAGGAATGTCCCGTCACCCAGCCGGGATCCGCGGCGCACCACCAGCGGTCTTCGTCGTTAAGGTCGAAGACATATTTGAGCGTGGAATAAATCCCGACCATATAGCCGCCATGCACGTGCAGGACGGCCTTGGGTTTGCCGGTCGAGCCGCTGGTGTAGAGGATATAAAGCGGGTCTTCGGCGTCCATGACTTCATTGGGACATTTGCCGTTGGCGATGGGCAGCGCGCACATGTCGTGATACCAGTGATCGCGCCCCGCTTCCATCGGGACCTCGTGGCCGACGCGCTTGACGACAATCACGTTCTCCACCGAGGGACAGCGTTTGAGCGCCTCGTCCACGGTGCGTTTGAGTTCCACCACTTTGCCGTTCTGGTAACTGCCGTCCATCGTGATGACCAGTTTCGACTGGCTGTCTTCGATGCGCCCCTGCAACGCGTCCACCGAGAATCCGCCGAATACCACCGAATGCACCGCGCCGATCTTGGCGCAGGCCAGCATGGCGAAGACGATCTCCGGCACGCGTCCCATGTAGATCGTGACGCGGTCGCCTTTGCCCACACCCATCGCTTTGATGATGTTGGCGAAGCGCGAAACCTCGCGGTTGAGAGAGTAATACGAGAATGACCGTTCCAGTTTTCCGTCTTCGCTTTCCCAGATGAGGGCGAGTTTGTTCTTGCGATAGGTTTGCAGGTGGCGGTCAATGCAGTTGTGGACGATATTGACCTTTCCTCCCACGAACCACTTAAAGAAGGGCTTCTTCGAATCGTCCAGGACTTTCGTCCATTTTTCGTACCATTCGAGTTCCTCGGCTTCTTTTCCCCAGAATCCTTCGAGGTCTTTTTCAGCGAACGCGGCCAGCGCATCCCAATCCTTCAGGCGCGCCTGTTCGATCACCTCCTGGGAAGGATGGTACACCTCCCCGCTCATCTTTTTGGCAGACTTGGCGGGCATTTCTCACTCCTTTGGCGGGAATTAATTGCCCCAACTATACAGAAAAAGCGCGAAGGATGCAAGGTGTAAAACCATCTTCGCGGAGTGGAAAATCTCCAAACTTTCGAACATCGCTCCAACGCCGGGAGTTGTTGGGCTCCGATGCGTCGGACGCCGATGAAACAAAACCGCCGCCTGGTGGGGGCGGCAGTTTCACAATCGGAATGGGATTACTGGGCGAAGGCGCTCGCCAGATCGGGATCGAGCGGGACGCGCTCCTTCCAATAATCGAAGATCTCGATCAGGCCGGCCTCTTCGGCTTTGGCGCGCAGGTCGCTCAACCACTCGTTGAAGGCGTTCTGTTTGGCCTGCTCGAACTGGTCGGCAGTCAACGGGCGGTCTTCGTGGCCGATGACCTGGATGACGTGCCAGCCGAATTCGGTCTTGACCGGGTTGCCGATCTCGCCGGGTTTCTGGCTGAAGGCGGCCTCCTCGAAGGCGGTCACCATGACGCCCCTGCCGAACCAGCCCAGGTCGCCGCCTTGATCCTTGTTGCTGGTATCCAGCGAGAGTTCGCTGGCGACCACGGCGAAGTCGTCGCCGCGCAGCAGGCGGCGGCGCGCGTCGAGGGCGGTCTCCTCGTCAATGACGAGAATATGACGCGCCCAAACCTGCTCCTCGACCGGTTTAATATCACGTGTGACGTAATCGAACATTTTGGCGCGCAGCAGGTCGAGTTTGACGAGGTTGCGATAATCCGCCTCGGAAAATCCGAGTTCGGAGAAACTTTCCATGCTGCTGGCGAAGGTTTCCTCGAAGCCTTCCTTTGTCACCGGGGTGGACGTGGGAAGAGGCGTGCTTGTGGGAGCGGGGGTCGCGGTTTGTGTGGGCGGTTCGGTCGCGGTGGAAGTTGGCGTTGCAGACGGCTCGACGGTCGCGGTCGGTTCGAGAGTGGCGGTCGCGGTGGTTGTCAAGTCGGGAGTGACGGTGAGGGTCGGCGTCGGCGTCTCGGTTTGGGTGGCGGTTTCGGTCGGGCCGGGCGTCGGCGTGATGGTCACGATGGCGGCCTGTTCGGCGGAAATGGTCGGCAGCGTGACCTCGGTCGGTGTGACAGTCGCTGTAGGCTCGCCGTTTGGATAATAATCGAAGGCCGCCTGCAGGCGTTCCTGAATCTCCTCCTCGCTGACGGTGATGCCAAGTTTTTCGGCTTCCTGTCGAAGCAGGACCTCGTTGATCATGGAATCGAGTATGCCCTGGCCAAGTTGCCCGGCCCCGCTCGCGGATAACTGAAATTCGAATTGCTGTAACTGGCTGCTGAGATCCATGCCGAACATCTGGCTGAACTGGTAATACTGGG
Organism: Anaerolineales bacterium; assembly: GCA_034411715.1. Lineage (GTDB taxonomy): Bacteria > Chloroflexota > Anaerolineae > Anaerolineales > Villigracilaceae > Denitrolinea. The sequence goes on from DAOUMJ010000030.1 coordinate 5,570, forward strand.
CATACTGGCCGATGATCTGCTGGCGCTGCAGGCGGACGCGCGCCTGGAACTGGGCGGTGGTGATCTCTTCCTCGCCGACGCGCGCCACAGGCTGGATCTTTTTCAGGTAGTTTTCATTCAGATAGCCGTAGCCGATCAACCCCAGCACGATCACAACGATGCTGATCGCAATCCAGCGGATCAGGTTCGTCTGGCGGCGTTCCCGCTCGAGGCGGGCAATGTGCTTTTTGGTAATCTCTCTTCTCTTGATGGGTCTGGATGGCATGTTTCCTCCATGCGAAAAAACAGGGCATGGGCTTTCGCCATGCCCGTGTGTTCGCGGGACTCGCTAGCGATTGTCTTCCCAGAATTTACCCGTAAAGGGTAACAGGGCAATGTGGCGGGCCTGCTTGATGGCGCCGGCCAGCACGCGTTGATGACGGGCGCAGGTGCCCGTCTGACGGCGCGGGCGGATCTTGCCCTCGTCGGTGATGAAGCGCCTGATCATGTCCACCTTTTTGTAGTCAATGGTCAACTGCTTGTCGGCGCAGAATTGGCAGAACTTCGGTCGGGCATAGTAGCGGCGCTCGCCGCCATCGCCCTCGCTTCGTCCGCCGCGGACGTTGTCTTCGGACATGTTACTTCTCCAAGTTTGCTGTCGGTACCGCAACACATCGTCCCCGAAGGGGGATTCATGTTGTCTTCGTGGGGCGCAAGATAAATCTTGGCACTACTCACGTACTGCAACACATTGTCCCCGAAGGGGGATTCATGTTGCGCTTGCGGGACGCAAGATAAATCTCCCTGGCACTGCCCGCCAGGGCAAGTGTGCGGTACTGCGTAGGGGTTCTAGAACGGAAATTCGTTGTCGGCCGCGGGAGATTCGGCCTCCTCGGCCACCGGCGCGGATTCCTGGCCGCCGTGCGCGCTCTCACGGCGTTCGAGCATCATCATTTCGCTGGCCACCACTTCCACGCTGGAATGTTTCACGCCTTCCTTGTCGTCCCAGCGGCGGGTTTGCAGGCGTCCTTCGATGTAGACCTGCTGTCCCTTGGAGAGATACTGTTTGCAGATCTCCGCCAGGTTGCCCCAGGCCACAATGTTGAACCACTCGGTCTCGCTGTGGCGCTCGCCGTCGCTCGAATTCCAGCTGCGGCTGACGGCCACGATGAACGTGGTGACGGGCTTGCCGGAGGGCGTGTAGCGCATCTCAGGGTCGCGGCCCAGGTGGCCGATGATCATGACTTTGTTTAAGCCTCGGCTCATCTCAATCTCCTTGGTAAAACCGAATGCGAAAGAATTATTCGACAACGCTGAGCATGTGACGCATGACCGGCTCGAGGAAGCGCAGGTTGCGTTCCAGTTCGGCGGTGGCTTTGGGAACCAGGGTGACATTCAGCAGAACATAATTGCCGTCGCGCTGCTTGCGGATGGGATAAGCCATACGGCGCTTGCCCCACACATCCACTTTGTCCACGCTGCCGCCTGCTTCGCCGATCCAGCCTTTGACCTTTTCGACGATGCCGTTGAACGCGGTTTCGTCCAGCTCGGGCTGGATGATGCAGATCAGTTCGTATTTACGCATTGGGAAAACCTCCTTTCCACGGGTTTGCTCCCATTCCTGCCGTAGGCAGGCTGGGAACGGAAGGAGACACGGGGAGTGTCTTGAACGAGCGGGAGTTTACTATACAGTGGGACAATTTGTCAATTCAGCGCGGGCAAGGTGATTTCGCGCGCACAACCTATCGCGTGCGCGTAAGATTGTCATCTGAAGCGCGTAACGCAAGTCTGTAGACTTGCGCTGCTGACTGGTCTGCATGCCCACAACCATCCGCCGCGCTTGACAAAAAGCGAATCTTCCATATAATATAGAACGGATGTTCTAACTATGAATCGCTCTAACATCTATTCCCTGGCATTGGAAGCGTTGGCGGAACTCGCGCCGGAAATCAACGCGGCGGGCGCGGACGTTGGGCTGGTGCTGCCCACCCTGGCCGAGGCCCTGGCCGACTTCTCCCCCCTGCCCCGCGAAGCGCTTTTCTTCGGCATTGCGGAGGACGGCCTGCCGGTGCTGTTGAACCTGCACGATCCCCTCCCCGGCCCGTTGCTGGTCTGCGCCGACGCGGGCGCGGGGAAGACCGCTTTCCTGCAAGTGGTTGCAAAGGCCATCGCGGAAATGCACGATGCAGACGATGTTCAGTTCGGCGTGGTGACGGGATACCCGGAGGAATGGAAAGACTTCGACCGGTCGGCGCACTGCGCAGGAATCTTCCCCGCCTATCACAAAAGCGCCATGGAATTCATCCTGTCCCTCGGCGAGTGGGCGCACGCCAACAAGTCGCGGCAAGCGGTTGTCCTGTTGCTCGACGACCTCTCGCGCATCGAAGAGGCGGATGCCGAAGCGAGGGATACCCTGCGCTGGCTGCTCCTGCGCGGACCGGCGCGTCACGTCTGGCCGATCGTATCGCTGAATCCGATCCGCAGCGGGGAATTTCTTCCCTGGCTGGAACTTTTCCGCACGCGCATTTTCGGGAGGGTCAAAGAGGCTGGTTTGGCGGAAATCGCCGCAAGGTCCGCGCGAGGCGAATTGGAGTCGCTCGCGGCGGGCGCGCAGTTCGCCATGCTCGAAGGATCACAGTGGCTTCGGTTCTGGATTCCGCGTCTCGACAAAGGAGAAAGAAAATGAATCGCGGTATGCTGTGGTTCGATAACGACCCGAAAACAAACCTGGCAGTCAAGATCAAACAGGCCGCGGAATATTACCGCCGCAAATACGGCGCCGCGCCCAATCTTTGCCTCGTGCATCCATCCATGCTGACCAACAAAACAACCGAGGAAGGCAGGATCACGATCCGAACCTATCGCCCCGTATTGCCCGGCCACTTATGGATTGGCCTCGCAGAAAAGAACTGACCGCCGTTCCGCTTCCCCCTTTTGCAACAGACATCCCGCAGTTTTCTGCGGGATGTCTGCTTAATCTCCCATCGCCACAGCCATCGCCACCGCGTGACCCTGGCTGTGCGTGAGACTCACCGACCAGTTCGTGAGTCCCTGCTCTCTTGCCCTCCGCTCCGCCGCGCCGTGCAGGACGAGTTGCGGCGCGCCGGAATCCGCGCGCAGGATCTCGATCTCCTTCCACGCCACATCGCCAATACCGCAGCCGAGAGCCTTCGCCACCGCTTCCTTTGCGGCAAACCGCCCCGCCAGCGATTCCACTTTGTTGAGGTTGGCTTCCAATTCGCGCGCGGTAAAAACGCGCTGCAGGAATTTTCCGCCGCGCGCGGCAATCGCCTCGCGCAGGCGCTCGATTTCGAGCAGGTCAATTCCCGTGGCGAGTTTCATTGTTACGGCCCCGCCACAGCGATGACGAGTTTTTCTGGATCTATGAATTTCCCCCCCGCTTCTTTTACATCCTGCCTCGTGACCGCGCGCACCAGGCCTTCGTAGCGGCGATAGTAATCCATCCCCAGATCGTAACGCTCGATGTTGAGCAGCGCGCCCGCCACACCGCCGTTGGACTCGAGCGAAAGCGGCAGGCGTCCCACGAACTGATCCTGGCTGTCGGACAGTTCCTGCTTCGTGACGCCCCTGCCGATGAACCGCCGTAACTCGGACAGGATCAGGTCCGCCGCTTTCTGAACGTTGGCCGGGTTCACGCCCGCCGAGACGCTCCACGTGCCAGGGCCGATCCCCGCGCTCAGACTGCTGGAGGCGTAATACGCCAGCCCCGATTTTTCGCGCACCACGTCCCCGATGCGCCCCATCATTCCGAACTGGCCGAGGATGGAATTTCCCAGCGAGGCGGCCATGAAATCGGGATCCTTCCGGCGCGGGCCGATTGTGCCGATTACCAGGTCGCTCTGGATTTTCCCGGCGATCTGGTGATGCCGCCTCTTTATTTGGGCGGGCGGAGACTGATCGGGAATCTCGGGCTGTTCCTCCTGCGCGGGATTGGTCCAATCTCCCAGCGCGCGCTCGACGGCCTCCACCGCCCGCTTCGGCTCCACCGCGCCGACAATGGCGATCACCATGCCGCGCGGACCGATCGTGCGGCGATGAAAATCCTGCAAATCTTCGCGCGCAATAGCCTGGATCGTGTGCGGCCAGCCGTCGTCGGGACGGCTGAACGGATGTCCCTCGAACAGGATTTCGTTGAACGCCAGGTCCGACATATCGGCAGTATCCTGGGCGCGAATGGCGAGACCGGTCAACAACTGGGCGCGCAGGCGTTCGATCTGATCGGTTGGGAACACGGGAAACTGGATCGTTTCCGAGAGGATATCCAACAGCAGGGGCAGGTCTTCGGCGAGGGAACGCCCGCTGAAACTCGAAGTGTACGTGCCGGAGTCGTAGCCGAAGCCCGCGCCTACCGATTCGAGCGCGTCGTAGAGTTGCTGCATATCGCGTTTGACCGTGCCGCGCATCAACGCCGAGCAGGTGAAATCCGCCAGACCGAGTTTCTCATCCGGCTCGAACAGGCTGCCCGAGGCAAAATATCCGCTGACGATGACCGACGGGCTGTTGAAGTTGGCACGGCTGAGAACTGTGATCCCATTCGGCAGGATCTCGCGATGGATATCTTCGGGACCTGGAAGGGAATGTCCCGCGTTCCCCTGTGTACCTGTGTACCTGTGTACTTGTCTACCTCCATGCGCGATCATTGGGTCACCTCCCCGTTGCCGGTCGGGATGTACGTCCCGACCACGCGGTTTTGCGGACGGAAGTATGCGCGCGCCACGCGTTCCACGTCCGCGGGCGTGACGGCGGATAGTTTATCGAGATAGGCCAGGAACCAATTGTAATCGGCGAACATCTCCGAGTAACCCATCCAGAAGGCCTGGTTGGTGATGCTTTCGCTCCCGTAGGCGAAGATGGCGCGCGCCTGCTTGATGGCGCGTTCGATCTCCGCCTCGCTGACGCGTTCGGATTGTACGCGCTCGATCTCCGCGTCCAGCGCGGCCAGGGCCTCCTGCGGTTTGCGCCTGGGGTGGACGGTGACGGTGAAGGTGTAGAGGAACGGGTCAATGGTCGCGGCCGCGCCGCCCGAAACGCCGACGGCGTATTCCTTCTCCACGAGGGCGCGGTAGAGGCGCGATGTGCGGTTCGAGATGCCGCCGCCGAACATGTTGAGATTGCTCGGCCCGGCTAACAGGCTGTCCAACACAGAGAGGGAAAAAAAGTCCGGGTGGGAGGCGGCCGGGAAGTGGTAAGCCGCTTGAAGGTAGGTCGTCTCGCCGGGGCCTTCCACGTTCAACTGGATTTCCCCATCCTGGAGCGGTTCGAAACGCCCCAGCCGCGGCGGGGTCGCGCCTGCGGGGATCGGCTCGAACAACTCGCGGATGCGCGTCAGCATGGACTTCGAGTCGAAATCCCCGGCCACCGCGAGGATGGCATTGTTCGGCACGTAATAGGTTTTGTAATGACGATAGAGGTCGTCGCGCGTCATCGTCCGCAGGTCGGCTTTGTCGCCGATGATTTCGTGATGGTACGGATGGACGCGGAAGGCGGCGTGCTGGATGGCCTCGCCGAGGCGGAAGAGCGGCTCGTTCTCGCTGCCCTCGCGCTCGGAGATGATGACCGTGCGCTCGGAGGCCACCTCTTTCCGGTCGAAAATAGAGTTCATCATGCGGTCGGCTTCGAGTTGCAGGCCGAGGTCAATCTTGTCGGCGGGCATGGTCTCGAAGTAGGTCGTCCAATCCATGAAGGTAAATGCGTTCCAAAAACCGCCGTTGCGCGAGATGGCCTTGTCGAGCATTTTGGCGGGGAATTTGGGCGTGCCTTTGAATTGCATGTGTTCGACCCAATGGGAGATGCCCGTGCGGCCGGTGGTCTCGTCCTTCGAACCGACGCGCACCCACATCCACGAGGAGATCAGCGGCGCGGTGTGGATCTCTTTGAGGAAAACGGTCAGGCCATTGGAGAGTTTGGTTTTTCTGTAATCTTTTTTCATTGAGCCTCTGTTAGTATTACAGCGCAAAGTCCGACGCTAGAGAGCGTCTCTTATGCTACGAGCGTAGGCGGACATTCTCCCCTGGCACCGCCCGCCAGGGCAGGTGTAACGTCTGCCTACCTTGCCGCTGTAATGTTACGGTGTCTTCGCTTTTTCGCAGATGGAAACGCCTTGCGAGTCGACGGCGTTTTTATCGAGCAGGCAGTATAACGGCTCCAGCACGTCCATCAGCCCCAGGAACGGCGGGCCGAGATCGGTTTGGGCGAGGGCGATGTCCACCGGCACCTGCAACGTGACCGGCACGCGCTGGCTGACGGGAACCAGAAGCGAGAGCGTGATGGGCAGGGGCGTCCCCGCGGGCAGGACGATGTTGGCCGGGGCGTTCGAAATCTCCAGCCCGCCCGTTGTAAGCGTGACCCGCGCCCCGGTGATGAGCGTATCCTGGCTCAACACCACCTCGCTTTGCTGGTTGATCTGCAAATCGAACTGCACGAGAATCTCGGTGGTGAAGGGGATGGTGGTGACAATGTGCGCGGCGCTCATATCTTCGAAATTCGCGTACAGCCCGCTCACCGTCTCCAGCGGCATGGAGGACAGGCTCAACAATTCATTCATCCGGATATTCAGACGGCGGACGTACAACAACAGGATGATGATCACCGCGATCAGGACGACGTCCACGGCGAGGGACATCACGCTGCTCACCGTCCAGAAGGCAGGGACAAGCCGCTCTTTATTGACCTTCAGGCGGGCGCGCGCTTTCTGACGCGTTTTCGCCTCCGGGGGCGACGCGGCACGCGGCCCGGGCGCGGGAGACGCGTCGTTGGGCGCGCGCGGCAGAAGGTCGAGGAGGTTGCGAGGCGGGTCGGGTGGGCGCGTCGTCTGCGGCTTCGGCTCTTCGTCCTCATCCTTGTCCCCGTCCATGATGGCGCGGAATCGTTCGGTGGAATCCTGGTTCGATGCGTTGGTCATAGGGCCTCCGGAAATCGGCTTAATCTTAACACAGGAAGGGGTGATTCACCCCATTTTACAGGGACAATTCGTGATGTTCCGCACTTGAAATTTTGGGAAGCGGCATTAGAATGGTTTGGACAGGCCCGCGCATGACAGGCGGCTTGTCTGGCGGATGGTTTGCCCATATAATCTGACTGTTTTTGTCTAAATCGCACTGCTGGAGGAATCCGTGTCAACACAGAACCAATACTTTGTCGCCGTCGTCGGCGCAGGCCCGGCTGGCCTGTTTGGGGCGCGCGAGCTCGCCAATGCGGGCGCGCGCGTCGTCATCTTCAATCGCGATCTCAAACCCGGCGGGCTGGCCGAATATGGCATTTACCCCGCCAAGCACACGATGAAGGAGGGTTTACGCAAACAGTTTCGCGGCGTGCTGGATCACCCGAACATTGACTACTACGGCAACGTGACCGTCGGCGCGCAGGGCGATCTCTCGCTCGAGGATCTGCGCGCGCTGGGTTTTCAGGCGGTGCTCGTCGCCGCGGGCGCGCAGGGGACGAAATGGCTGGGGCTGCCGGGCGAGCAGTTCACGGGCGTGTATCACGCCAAGGACGTGGTCTATTTCTACAATAAACTCCCACCCTTCGCGCAGAAGCATTATCGCTTTGGGAAACGCTGCGCCATTGTGGGCGCGGGGAACGTGATGGCCGACATCGCGCGTTACCTGATCCGCGAGGCCAAAGTGGAGGAAGTCATCGCGGTGGTGCGCCGCGGCCCGGCCGAGGTCAAGTTCGACAAGAAGGAGATGGAACACATCATCGCCAATCTCGACCTGGCCGCGCTGGACGCTGAAATGGCGCGCTGCGCGCCGATCATGCAGGCCATTGGGCAGGACCCCGAGACGGCCAAGGCGGCCATTCTCGAGGCGCTGCCGAAGGCCGAGGCGAAGACCTCCGAGACGCGCTTCCGCTTCGAGTTCCTCGCCTCGCCGACCCAGATGTTCGGCGACGCCGACGGTTATCTCACCCAGTTGGAAGTCGAAGACAACACGCTCGTCTTGAAGGATGGCGACACGAAAGCGCGCGGCACGGGGGACAAACGCCTGATGGATATGGAAACGGTCATCTTCGCCATCGGCGATAAAGTGGACGAGACCTTCGGCCTGCCCGTGGAATGGAACGAGTTCGTCAAGAGCGAGACGCCGAAATTCCCGATTGACGGCGTTTCATTCGAGTCGACGGTTGAGGGCGTGTTCGTCGGCGGATGGTCGCGCAAGGCCAGCGACGGTCTCGTGGGCTACGCCCGCAAGGACGGGACGAACGCCTCGAAAGCGGTCTGGCAATATCTCCAGACCCTTTCCCCCACCAGCGTGGATGCGGATGCGGTTCTCGCCAAACTCCAGGGCCTCGGCAAGCCCATCGTCACGAAGGAGGATGTCAAGCGGCTGGAGGCTGTGGAAGCGGAGGAGGCTCAGAAGCGCGGGCTGGAGGAATTCAAGTTCGATAACAACGAGGATATGTTGAACGCCATGGGGCTGGCGATGGTGGCGTAATTGCCCTCACCCCAGGCCCCTCTCCCGATTACGGGAGAGGGGGGAATGCCCTCACCCCCGGCCCCTCTCCCAGGGGGAGAGGGGAGTGAAGGAAGCAAAACTCCGAAGTCTCACAGACTTCGGAGTTTTTGCGCCAGACGGCGAGCCCGCGCGGGGGCGTCGCCAAGATAATCTTCGTAATTCAGTGCGGCGCGAATGTCTTCTTCGTCCATATAAAATTTCAGGTTTGCGTCATAGACCAGCGACTCGACCAGCGGATTTTTCTCGCCGCGGCGCACGGCGTCCCACGCGGCCATGGATGTATCGCGGATGGTCTCGTGCATTTGCTGTCGGTCTGCTCCCGCTTCGACGAGGCGCATGAGCAGGCGCTCGGTGGCGGCAAACGGCCCGTAGGCGGCAAGGTTGCGAGCGGCCGCGGCCGCGTCGAAACGGAGGCCCGCCAGAACGTCCCGCGCGGCGCGGAGGATTTCGTCCGCGGCGAGGAAGGCTTCGGGCAGGAGAATCCGCCGGTTGGCCGAGTCGTCCAGGGTCCGTTCGAGGAGCGAGAGGGCGGCGTTGTCCCACGCGAGGCGGGGAAGAGTCGCGAGGTAGCGCGCCAGCGAGTCGATCTTTTCGGCGCGGATGGGGTTGCGCTTGAAGGGCATGGCCGAGGAGCCGACCTGTTTTTCGCCGAAAGGCTCACTCAATTCACCGATGACCGGCGATTGGAGCAGGCGCAGGTCGAAGGCGAATTTGTGGAGCGAGGCGGCCAGCGCGGCCAGCGCGCTGACGACGGCGAAGTCCTGGCGGCGGGGATAAGTCTGCGAGGCGACGGGGAAGAAGGGCAGGTCGAGTTTGGCGGAGAGGCGGGATTCGAAATCGGCCAGGCGGTCTGCGCCGAGGAGTTCGGCATAACTCGCGCCTGTCCCCACCGCGCCTTTGAATCCTTTCCCCCTGATCTCTGCTCTCTGTTCCCTGATCCCTTCAAAATCTTCGAGCAAATCCTGGGCGTAGACGGCGAGACGATAACCGAGGGTCGTCGGTTCGGCGGGCTGGAGATGGGTGAAAGCGATGACGGGCGTGTCGGCGTATTGCTCGATCGGGTCGGCAAAGCGGGCGAGGAGGTCGGTCAACGAGGCGAGGATGAGGTCGAGCGCGGCGCGGACGCGGAGCGCGTCGGCGTTGTCTTCGATGTCCATCGAGGTCGCGCCGAGGTGGAGTATCCCTCCGCCGAGGGGACATTGCTCGGCGAAGGCTTTGATCTCGGCCATCAAATCGTGGTGGATGTCGGCTTCGATGGCGAGCGAACGTTCGATGTTCACATCGTCCGCGTGGCCGCGCAAGTCTTCGACCTGCGCCTGTGTGACAAGCCCAAACTCGGCCTGAGTCTCAGCCAGCGTCACCCACAGGCGGCGCCAGAGTTTGCGTTTGTGTTCTTCGCTCCACAGGCGGCGCATCTCGTCGCTGCCGTAGCGCCAGGAGAAGGGGGAGAGGTGGGAGGAGAAGGAGGACATAAGGTAGAGTAGAGAACAGAGATTAGAGAATAGTGGGAGAAAGTCGTTTTTTGAATACAGCGTTGAGCCGTCTTCAAGGCAGTTTCCGCGGACTGTTGGGTGAACAAATCCCATGGAAGTGTGTAAGTTTCCTCGTCACCGTAATCGGTAAGAACATGCTCGCGTTCGCCCAATGCAACCAGGTCTGGCAGCATTTGCTTGAGCGCTAATGAAATTTCCTCGGGGAGAGATTCCCGCTGTAGAATGGCGCTCACTTGCCTGGCTGGGTCATGCGACTTTGGGACGACGCCGAACAATGACAACGCGGTCTTGCCCGCGTTTTCAACCGCCAATTGGGAGTTGTCCACACAGGAACGCCAACGCGACAGAACTATATCCTGTTCCGCCTCATTCAAAAACCCCTTTGCCAATGAAAGGCGATAGGCGATATCATCCGCCGCGTTCATAATACCCATCCCAACTCAATTCCCATTGACGGGCTGGGAATTTCGGAAAGATCCACATCCACGAATCTCCCAGGCGGCGGCGCTCCAATCCCGACTGTTTCAGGGCGGCAAGCGCCTTCTGCCGGTATTCCTCAAAAAACGATTCGCCGTATAAACAAACGCCATCCACGCAAATATCCAACATCAGCGGAGTCAGGTTTAACCTCATTTCCTGCGGCGTCTTGGCGACAAATGATATGGAACCTGGCAAGTCTTCCAAAATGTCCAACAACGTTCCCCGAACGTCACGCTGACGCGCCAACGGTTCGCGAGGGAGATCTTCGATGACCACAAATACATCGTGGTCGCTACTTCCTCTCGCCTCCTGGCGCGCCTGCGACCCGAACAACACGACTGTCTTGAGTCGCGCGCCATATTTGTCCGACAGCGATTGGATGAGTGGACGATATATGTCTGTCTTGTTCATCGGTTTGCGCCTTTCGTCTCCCCCATTATAATTCCATCATGCCCAAACGCGACCTGTACTTCCGCTCTCTCATCCTGAACGCGGCGGGGATGCTGGGATTCGCCCCGGACTTCCGAAGTCTTGCAGACTTCGGAAATCTGGCAGATGAACTCGGCGCGTTCGTGACCAATCCGCTTTCGTGGCGGCCGCGGCGCGTCACGGCGCATCCTGCCGTCATCGAGTACCCTGGCGGCTTCCTGCTCCACACGGGACTGCCGAACCCGGGCTTCGCGGCGGCGGTGAAGAAGTACGCGCGTCGGTGGGCGGACGCGTCGCTGCCGATCGTCGTCCACTTGATGGCCGACCGTCCCGAAGAAACGGCGCGGATGGTCGAGACGCTGGAGGGATTGGAAAACGTGATGGCCGCGGAGTTGGGCTTCGCGCCGTTGTTGACGGACGACATTATTTTGACCGCGCTGGAAATGTCGCTGGGGGAGTTGCCGCTGATCGTTTCGCTTCCAATGGAGCAGGCGGTGAGGCTCGCTCCGCGGGTGATGGAGGCGGGCGCGGCGGCGGTGAGTTTGGCGGCGCCGCGCGGGGCCCTCACCCCCGTCCCCTCTCCCGACGAACACGGGAGAGGGGTGATTCTGTCAGGGCGTCTTTACGGACCAAGCCTGTTTCCCCAAAGTCTGGAAATCGTGCGGCGGTTGGCGGGGGCGGGAGTCCCCGTCGTCGGCGGAGGAGGCGTCTATAAGCGCGAGCAGGTCGAAGTCATGAAAGAGGCGGGGGCGATGGCTGTCCAGTTGGATGCGGTGTTGTGGCGCGGCGGATTTTAAGTACCGCAAGATTCATCTTGCTGCGCGAGGCAACACGAATCCCCATTCGGGGACGATGTGTTGCGGTACGGGAAACTAATCCAGAGGTTCCAAAATCCAGACAGCGATCTTTCGCGGGGCGGCGCGCTTCTCGTAGAGTTCGTATCCCTTGTAATATTCGAGCGCGAGATTCCAGCAGCGCGTCCGCTCCTCCCCATCCGTTTCACGGGCGAGATATTTTCGCGAATATCCATGCGCGTGGACGACACATCCGGGATGCGCGCGCAGGTTGTGCACCCAGGCGGGATGGCGCTTCCGACCAAAATTCGAGCCGATGATGACGATCCTGTTTCCGTCACGCAGTCCCACCAGCGGATGCGAGCGGCGCTTCCCTGTGCGCGCGCCGAAGGTGTCGAGTTCGATGACCGGCAGGCCGACCAGTTCAGTGATTGTGTGATGTTCGCCCGTGAGATACAGCGCGGCATGATCGAGGGGCGGCAGGATGCGCGCCAGCGCCGCCGAGACAGGTTTCAGCATGAGGAAGCGATGGATGAAACGCTGCAACGCGGTGGGTCTGCGATTCATTTTTCCAGCCAGATCGTGACCGGCCCGTCGTTGTGAATCTCGACCAGCATCTCCGCGCCGAAGACGCCCGTCTGCGTGGGGACTCCCTGCTCGCGGAGGAGCGCGGCGAAACGATCCACGAGCGGCGCGGCGGCCTCGGGACGGGCCGCGTCGGTGTACGAGGGACGCCGTCCCTTTTGCGCGTCGGCGAAGAGCGTGAACTGCGAAACGACGATGGCCTCGCCTTTCACATCCAACACGGAGAGATTCATCTTCCCCGCATCATCCTCGAAAATGCGAAGCGCGGCGATCTTCTCGGCCATCCAGCGCGCCTGCTCCTCCCCGTCCGCATGGCCCACGCCCAGCAAAACGACAAGACCATGCCCGATGGAGGAGATGGTCTTGTCCTCGACGGTTACGCTGGCCCTGGAGACTCGTTGAATGAGAGCGCGCATGGGGAGGGAAGGTAAACAAGTGAACAGGTATACAGGTGGCGTGTGTACCTGTATACCTGTGTACATCACACCGGAAGTTGAACCGCCTCGCGCACTTCCTTCATCGTCGCGTCGGCGAGTTCGCGAGCGCGGCGCGCGCCGTCGTGCAGCGCGCCCCACACCTGGTCGGGTTTGGAGGCGATCTCGGCGCGTTTGGCGCGGAAGGGTTCGAGATGCGCGTTCAAGTTGGCGGCGAAGCGTTTCTTGCAGTCCACGCAGCCGAGCGCGGCCGTGCGGCAATCGCGATTGATCGTTTCCACTTCCTCGGCGGAGGAGAAGATCTTGTGCATCGAGAACACGTTGCACACATCGGGGTTGCCCGGGTCGTGGCGGCGCAGGCGCGCCGGGTCGGTGACCATCTGCATCACGCGCTGCTGCGTCTCTTCGGGCGTGGAGGCGAGTTCGATGTGGTTGTTCAGGCTCTTGCCCATCTTCTCCTTGCCGTCAATCCCAAGCACCTTCGGCACCTCGGTATTCTTCATTTGCGGCTCGATCAGCGCCTTCGTGTTGAAGCGATAATTGAACGAGCGCACGATCTCGCGCGCGAACTCCAGATGCGGCGCCTGGTCCACGCCGACGGGGACAACATCCGTTTTGTAAAGCACGATGTCGGCGGTCATCAACACAGGATAGCCCACCAGCCCGTAATTCACGTTGTCGGGCTGCTGGCGCACTTTTTCCTTGAAGGTTGGCAGGTCGGTGAGTTTGCCGAGCGGCGTGACCATCGAAAGGATGGTGTGCAACTCCGTCACCTGCGGCACGTGCGACTGCACGAACACGATCGTCTCCGCGGGGCGGATGCCCGCCGCCAGCCAGTCGAGCGCCATCTCGTAGGTATTCTGGCGCAGGTTCTCGGTGTCCTCCACCGTCGTCAGCGCGTGCAGGTCCACGATGCAGTAAACGCAATCGTAGTCGTCCTGCAGCGCGACGTAATTTTTGATCGCGCCGAGATAATTCCCCAGATGCTGGCGTCCCGTGGGACGCGCGCCCGAAAAGACACGTCCTTTTTTAGTCATAAAGCCTCTTTGGTTTTACCGCAGAGAACGCAAAGACCGCCGGGATTTTTTTGTCTCTCCGCGTTCTCCGCGCGCTCTGCGGTTTATTATTTGTGTTCTATCAATTTGCGGATGAGACCGACGACTTCGCCGGGTTCGGCGTGACGGCCGAGTTGCATCTTTGAGAAGACCAGCGCCTCGTTCACGCGGACCTCGAAGCGGCCTCCGTCCGAGGGGAGGATCGCCAGCGATTCGATCTCGCCCTCGAACTCGCGGATCAACTCACCTGCCAGGCTCACGGCCCGTTCGGTGTAGTGTCAGACGGCGCAATATTGGATGGAAATTTTCAACACGCTGTCCTCCGGCAAAAGTGTAAGAAAATTATAACACGCCCGCGTTTGAGTCTTGCCATTGCCCCACGCTCGCGCTATAATCCCGCCCGTTGAATTGGATCATTGCAAGCAAGGAGCAAGACTATGCCTGTTTATACCTATCGTTGCGAATCGTGCGGAGTGCAGTTCGAACGGCAGCAATCCTTCCACGAAATCCCGCTCAAAACCTGTCCCGAGTGCAGGAAGAAATCGTTGAAAAAAGTGATCGCTCCCGTGGGGATCGTGTTTAAAGGTTCAGGCTTCTACGCCACCGACCACAAGTCCCCCTCCGGGCGGGTGAACCGCGGAGGCAAAAAAGAAAAAGCGGCTCCCGACAAAGAGTCGAAACCCGCCTCGGAAGAACGCTCCGAATGAACGGGAAAGCGACGCCCTCGCGGCGTCGCTTTTTTTTTTCGATCCCAGGCCGGTTCGGGGGTCATGGTTGATCGAGATCGCCGCCGCCTGAATACTCCCAAACTCTACAACCCGCGTTCCGCGATTCTCTGCGCTCCCCAATCCGCGGGCGTTTGCGGGACAGGTTTCACTTCATCCTCCGGCCTCCGCACGAGGCCGAGCGCGCCCGTGGAACAGGCGATCACGCACACGCCGCATCCCGTGCAGCGGACAGCGTCCACTTTCGCCAGCAGGCCGTCCATCGAAAGCGCCTTGAACTGGCAGGAGGGGATGCAATCCTCGCATCCATTGCACAACATCTCATCCACCTGGTTAACAAATGCAGAACTCGCCACCACGTTCGCGATCCCCAGTTCGGCCATGCCGCGCAGGATCCCGCATGAGCAGGCGCAGCAGTTGCAGATGTAATACGTCCCTTCCATGCTGTTGCTCACCGAGTGAACCAATCCCGCTTCGGCCGCGCGGCGCAGGGTTCCCAAGGCCTCGTCGTGAGTCAACGCGTGGATGACGGGATGGTTATCGAACGCGCTCGGGCGCGGGTGAAAGACCATGCACACGTCAATGGGATGCGCGCAACCCTCGCCGATGAGCGCCTTTTGCTTTCGGCAGATGCACTCCTGCACGCCCCACGATTGCATCGCATTGACGATCTCGGCCGCGCTCTCGAAGGGACGCACCTCCATCGGGTTGCGAATCGTCTCATTGACCGGGATGACGCGATGGAACTGCGGCTTGACCGTCAGCATCTCTTTGAACGCGCTCTGGAAGTAATCCTCGAACAGGCGCGCCAGTTCCGCGTCCATCGCGCCGACCTGCTCTTCGTAGATGCCCACCACGAAAGGCATCAACCTGAACCCGAGCGCGCCCTCCTTCTTCCCCGCCGCAACGAGGCCGCGTCGAGACATCCCTTTGAGTTGCTCGCGTAACCCCGAGGCCTCGCGGCCCGTTCGCGCCGCGATCTCTTCGACGGTTTCCAGCGTCGGAAACAACTGCGCGGCCAGTCCCGCCTCTTCGGGCGTGAACAGTTTTGCCAGCAATTTCAACTCCCTCCCATCGTCGGTGGGCGGGAATCCGTTGGGTAAAGCGTTCAGCCTTTCGGCCAGTTGTTTGTAGTTGCCGAGATCCATGCTGCCCTCCATTGGCATGCGGATCGCCCGTATGGGCGCACACAAAGGGGACGGGCAGGAGCCCCCTGCGCGGTTCAGGACTCGACCGCTTTCCGCTTACGGCTGACGAGCCACCCGATCACAACCATCAGGAAAAAGAAGCCCAGCATCCACCACAGCAAATAAGCCAGGTCCGTGTTCGGCCCTTCCCCGGATAAAAGTTTCATGAAAAGCATCGCAGACTCCTTTCGCAAGTGATTTGTGTCACTATACGAGGGATGGGCGGAATTGTCAATGAAAGCGGCGTTCACCTTGCATCCACCTTGCAACTCCCCTAGTCCAAAATATTCATTTGTTGTATAGTTGCGGGCATGACATCCATCAAAGCCTATGAAAACCAAATATCGAAATTTCGATCAGAGCGGGAAACCCGTTTGAGGGAAAACGAACGCAGCTGGCTGGCGCTGGCCGGGCTGTACTGGCTGGAGGAGGGAAACAATACCTTTGGCCGCGATTCCGTCAATGACATTCAATTGCAAAACGACGCCATTCCTGCAAAGGCCGGTGTTTTCCAGTACAAAAACGGCGCGGTCACGCTCAGGGTCAACGATGGCGTGGAAATGACCTGCAATGGCGCGCCCGTCAAATTCAAGATCCTAAGGGCGGACATCGAGGAAAACCCCGACTTCCTCGAACTGGGCGGCTTGATCCTCGTGACGATCCGGCGCGGCAGGAATTGCCTGATCCGCGTTTGGGACAGGAACCATCCCAGCCGAAAAGCCTTCACCGGGCTCAACCACTACCACATCAACGCCGACTATCGCGTCACAGCCACCTTCATCCCCTACGACCCGCCGCGCATCCTGAAGATCCGCGACGTGATCGGCGAGGAATACGATGTGGAATTTCCCGGCTTCGCGGTCTTCAAACTGGGCGGAAAGGAATGTCGCCTCGAAGCCGAAAAAACCGCAGACGGCCTCTTCTTCAATTTCTACGACCCCACCAACGGGAATGGCTCCTATCCCGGTGGGAGATTCCTCGTCGCCGAGCCGCCGAAAGGCCGCGAAGTGATCCTCGACTTCAACAAAGCCTACAACCCGCCCTGCGCCTACACCGACTACGCCACCTGCCCGTTGCCGCCCTCGCAAAACAGGCTGCCTGTCCGCGTCCCTGCGGGCGAGATGATCTACCGTCATCACCACGAATAACAACCAAAAACGGCAGGCCGCCTGGCGCGCCGTTTTTTTCTTAACTCTATTCTCTGCTCTCTAATCCTCTTCACTCCATCCACACCACCCGATCATCCACAGGCGGTCGCTGGGGCAACATCGTCTCCCCCTCTGGATAGCCAACATAAATAAACGCGATCAGATGCTGGTCGGGCGCGAGGCCGAAGAATTCTTTGATCATCGGGTCGCGCGCGTATTCGCCCGTGCGCCACATCGCGCCGAGACCAAGCGCGTGCGCGGCCAGCAAAATATTCTGGCAGGCCGCCGCGGCCGCGCAGACGTTCTCGATCTCGATGATCCGCTCCTCGGTGGGTTTGTCCACGCCGACGGCGATCACCAGCGGGGCGCGCAGGGGCAGGGCGCGGGTCTTGTCCGAAACTTCGGCGGGCAATTCCGGCTTGCGGGCGCGCTGCGAGGCGGCCATCAAATCGCCCAATCGTTCGCGCGCCGCGCCCGTCAACACAAAGAACCGCCACGGCCGCGCCTTATGGTGGTTCGGCGCCTGGTTGCCCGCCTCCAGCAGTTTCTCGATCAACTCGCGCGGTAACTGCCCGGCCCTCACCTTGCCGATCGAATGTCGCGTGTGAATTGTGTCGAAAACTTCCATCGTTCCTCCGTATGTATAATGGTCGCATGGAAATATTTTACGACGAAACCCACCGGCTGCACAACCCCGCCTTCGAAATCTACGACGGCGGACAGCGCATGCCCTATCTCGAATCGCCCGAACGCATGGATCGCATCCTGGACGCGCTTCGCAAATTGGATGACGCGGAGATTCACGCGCCGCGCGACTTCGGACTCGACCCGATCCGCGCCGTGCACTCCGACGCCTATCTCTCCTTCCTCGCCTCCGCCTGGACCGAGTGGCGG
>DAOUMJ010000031.1:0-12961 GCA_034411715.1 Anaerolineales bacterium
GACAAACTCAATCACAGGCCTCGAAAGAGCCTTGCTTTCCTGACCCCTTTTGAGGTATTCTTCGAGCTGCCTGTTGCACTTACGAGTTGAATCCGCCGCTCATATCAATCAGAGATTGATTTGATAGCACATCGAGCGCAACATGAAAAAGCCATTCTTAACGCTGATGATACTTTTTTTGCTGTTCACGCTGGGCGCGTCACCGGTTATGCCTTCCATTCCTGCGGAACATATCGCCGTTATTTTGATCCTCGATAACTCCGGCAGCATGCAAACCAGCGACCCGGGCGAACTGCGCTTTACGGGCGTTCGTCTCTTCGCGTCCCTGCTGGACTTGAACGACTCACTCGGCTTGATCCTTTTCTCCACCCGGGCGGATGTGTTGACCGACGGTCTGGTCACGCTAGATTCGCAAACCGACAAGAATAATCTACTGGACTCCTTGCAATTTCGGGAAGCCCACGGGTACACTGACGTAAAAGCCGCGCTGAAGCAGGCGGAGGTGATGTTGCAGGGGGCGAATCTCGATGGCAGGAAAGTTGTGATCGTCCTACTCACGGATGGAAAACCGGAAATCCCGAATCCCTATCCACAATATGAGCGGGAAACGCTGGAGACAGCCTGCTCGTTGAATGTCCCCATTCTGGCGATCGCGCTGACCGACGCGGCGCAAACCCCTTTTCTCGACCAACTGGCGACCGAAACGAATGGCCAGGTTTTCCCGGCGGATGACTCTTCCGATTTGTTGAATGCCTATTTGCAGGTCCTGGGGCAGATCAAGGATCGGACCGTGATCGGCGGGGAGAAATTCCAGACCGAGTATTCTCTGAAGATTGACCCCGCGCTCGCGCCGTACATCAACTCGGTGAGTTTCGTGATCGGTAAGCCGGAACAGGCCGAGGTTCGGTTGCTCGGGCCGGACGGACGCGAGATGAGCGCTAATGCCGTGAACGTTGCAAACGATGCGCGCTTTGTCATCGTTACCGTGGAACATCCTGTGGGAGGGAAGTACACATTCCGCGCGGGGGGAAGTGGGATGCTCCAAGCCTGGGCGATCTTGCGTTCCCGTTTGCGCGTGGAAATGGTCGAGCCGGGCCGCTTTCATCCTCTCGGTCGGGAACTGCCCTTGGTGGTGAGACTGCTCGAAGAAACCGCCGAAGGACGTTTTATCAAGATTATTGGCGAAGTCAATTTTTCGGCGCGGATCATGCGGCCGGATGGAAGCGAAATCAGCCTGGATCGGTTTTATGACGACGGTACGCATGGGGATGCAGTTGCCAACGATGGGGATTACACACGCATATATCCAAATACAGATGTCGAAGGTGAGTATCTGATTTCCATTCAAGGCTGGAAGGATGCGGTTCCTGTCCAGGCACAAAGCCGGGTGAGCATTCTGCGTTTCCCGGAGTTTGTGGTGGATGCCCCCAAGGGAACGGTGCAGGTGCGCGGAGAAAAGATTGAGTTGCGCGTCCATCTGGAAGGTGGAAATCCGCCGATGTTTGATCGGGGACAGGTTATCGCGCAGGTCAAGTCGCCGTCCAGTCAGACGGCAGAAATAGCGATGCAGGGAAAAGGTGTGTATGTAGGCGAGTTCATCCCCGTGGAAGACGGCGAATATCGCGTTCGCTTCGAGACGCGGGATGTGAAATATCGCGGGGAAGAATATTTCAGCGCGTTGGATCATGTCTTCAGTGTCAATATTGTTCCATTTGCAGAGGTGATCGTTGATGAAGCAAACGTCCCTTCCATGTGTCTCGTCGCTCCCAATGAGATCATCCTTTCCATGACCGTTACTTCAAGCGGCGCCGAAACCCTGCGATTCTCTGTTCCGAATGGTTGGAGCGTGTCGCCTGAGACGATGAACGTGCGAGCCGGTGAACAGAAGGTTCAAGTTCTTCTGTCCACCGCCGAAGATTTGCGCCCGGAATTCAAAGGCGTGGATTTTCTTATCGAGGGAGGAGGCAGGCTCGAGGTCCGGCCGGATGCGATTATCCGGGTGCAGGCTGAGGTTCCGAATGTTTGGACGCGCTGCCAGGCTCCGATCCGAATGGGAGGTGGGATCCTGTTCCTAATCCTGATTGGCGCGGCAGTGGTCCAGCACGTTCGGAAAAATGCCCTTCCTTTACCGGTAAACGGGACGTTGCGCTACTGGGCGGCAGGCGAAAATCCAGCGCAGGCCGTCGAACTGGACTTGACAGCCTTCGAGAAGCCTTCCCTTCTGGTTGGGAACGGAGCGACGTGTGATGTGATGATCCCTGATGCCGGGCTTGATTCTGAGCATGTTCGCCTGACGGCGGAAAAATCTCCTGAAGGATTGGAAATTTACCTGGAGCCGATTGGCGAAGTGCGCCAGGGATACCACCTGCAATCGGCGCGTTTCCTCCTGCGACATGGCGATACCTTTCGCATGGGAACGCATGAATTTCAATTTCTCAGCGATCGCGGCGAGTGAGTTGTGAATGAAAGGAAAATACCATGCAACCCGAAATTCGATTTGAACCGACCCTGTTCGTTTTCCTCGGCACCAGTTCGGCGCAAGTCGGCTGGCGCTTGAAGGAGTTGCTGCGCGAGGCGTATGGCGACGTGCCGATCCTGCGCTTCTTGTGGGTGGATGCGGACAGCACGGTGGACCCGTATGTCTCCTCCTGGTTCCTGCCGGTGGAGCGCGCCGAGTTGACCGGTTTCAACGGCGACGCTGTGCTGGCGAACATCAACAACTTCCCGGCCATCCGCAACTGGTGGCCGCGCGAATCGCGCTTGAAGGCGGGATTTATCAACCGCGGCGCGGGGCAGATGCGGCCCGTGGGACGGCTGGCGTTGTTTCGCATGTTCAACGACCGCAACGCCGGCCCGGCCTTCATTGACAAACTGCGCCTGGCCTGCGAATCCATCCAGCAGATCGAGAACATTGACACCACCGAACGGATGAGCAACGATGGCATGCGCTTCGTGGTGGAGCGCGGCAGTGTGCGCGTGGTGATTCTGTTTTCCACCTGCGGCGGGACCGGCAGCGCCATGTCTTTCGACGTTGCCTACTTGTGCCGCCACCTTTTGCGGGAAGCGAATCCCACCATCATGTCCGTAGCCTTTCTCCCGTCCATCATGGACAAAGCCATCAAGAACGAAACGCCCACCCAGCGCGAACGTATTCGCGCCAACACCTACGCCTGGTTCAAGGAATGCAACCACCTCATCGAAAACCCGCGCTGGAACGTGCCTTATCCCGAAGGCGCGCCGTTGAGCATGCAGGCCACACCGTTCGACATGAATTTCGTGGTCGAGATCGGCAACCAGGCCGGGAATCGCCTGAATTCGGAGGATGATATTTTCAGTATGATCGCCTCCGCCATATTCCTGGACACCGGCTCGTCCATCGGCGGCGCAATTCGCGGATTCAATGCGAATGTCAGCGTTCTGCTGGAGGAATTCCAGGGACGCCTGCGGGCGTTCAGTTCCATGGCCGCGGCCTCGCTGATCTACCCTGAGGAAAAGGTGTTGGGATACGCCAGCGCGCGACTGGGACAATCCATGATCCGCCAGGCCTGCCTGGCAACACCGGATCGAAAAGAGGTCGAGGAGACCGCCTCCGCGCTTTTGGGACGCCTGCGCCTGCGCGATGAGCAGGTTTTGGAGGATCTGTTGAGTGGACAGCAGGTTGGCGCATTGAACGTCCCGGCCATTCGCAAGTCGGACGAGGTGGAGGAACTCCGCCGTTTGCTGGCCTTGCAGGAGGAGAGCAATCTCCGTGATCGCGAATATATCAAGGGCCGCATTGGTGAAAAGAGCGCCAACCTGCTCAACCGTGCGGAACGCGCCTTGAAAGACGAAGTATTCACCATCGTCCTGGAACGCGGCGCGCGCTTTGCCCAATCCGTGTTGGGCGCGTTGACGGTGGAAACGGAAACGAAGGAACACGTTCCAGAGAATACGCGCTCGCTCTACAGCCTCAAAGCCCGGCTGGGGCAACAAGGCACAAGCGAATCCAATGTAACGCAGGCCGAGCAGGAATATTTCAAAGCGCGGGAACGCCTGCGCGCCCGGGCCGGGGATGCCATTCGCTCGGCGCAGAAAACCTTCTTCCGCAAATCCTGGCTGGATGGGTTGAACCGCGTGCGCACGGATTGTTTGATCTGGATGGGCGAGACCAACCAGCGATCGCTGCAACTGTATGCGCAGAGGCAGGCCGCGAATCTGTACGAGCAATTGGGCGACTACGCCCGCAAATTGAACGCCGTGCTGGCCGCCATGCTTCAATCGCTGGAGCGCGCCAACGAGAAACTGGAGGAAAACGCACGGAACCACCTGAAACCCTCCTCGGCCGATCACGGGATTTATGAATTGACCGTGGAGTCCCTGGGCGCGGACTACATCCAATCCTATTATCAGGAGCAGGCTTCCCTCCTGGATCCAGCGGCGGTGTATCGTTCCTTCGCGCAGGCCGCCCGTGCGGAAAACCTGGATCACCTCTCCAACTGGAGCGAAAACGATTGGACGGAGCGATTGACCGCACACGCGCGCGCCTATTTCGCCGAGGCAGTGGAGAACACTTGCCTGCTGGATGCCATGACCCATTTCTACGGCCGGCTGGCGCCCCAGAAGATCGAAGCGCAATTCGACCGCCTCGTGCGGTATTGCCATCCCTTCTGGCAATTCGACGCCAACAGCGGGATTCAGGGACAGGAGGGAAAGAGCATCATCGGGGTCGAGGATGAGCACAGCGACCTCATCCCGCCCAAATACCGGGAAGACCCGCAATATGAGGTCAAATCCACCGGCTTCAAACACCGGATTGACTTCGCCCGCGTGCAACACGGCCTGCCGGCTTTTCTCCTGCGCGACATGCAGGATTACAAAGCATACTACGATGCGAGGCGCAAAGGATTGGACCCGTTGCACATCTTCCCCGAGGCTTTCCTCGCCGATGAGGTCATCCCCGAGGAAAAACTGGAGGCGCGTCACGTTTTCGCCTGCGCGGCGGCCTTCGGGTACGTGATCCAGATCGGCACCTTCTACTACTTCGACCCCGAAAAGGAATACGCTGGTCGCAGCATCCGTCCCCCGCGCGAGAACCGTCTGGAACAGGGCCGCGAGAAGGCCGAAGAGGCTTTCATCCATCGCGACGACCTGGTGCGCGTCGCGGATGGGCTGGTGGAGCGCGACATCGTGAACATGGGCAACCAGGCCGCAATCCGTTTGCTGGACGAACGCACCGCGGAATACCGGCAGGCGCTGGCGCGCATGACGCCGGATGGCGACCTGCGCAAGCAATACGAAGACGAGATCCGCGCCCTGCTTGCCAAACAACAGCAACTCGGGAAATTGTAGATGAGGTGTGGAAAGGAGTCTGCCATGAACATTTTCCCCACACCCGCGCTGATCCTCGTTTTGGGATCTGGCATGAGGCCAGCCATCTCCGAAGTGGAGCGGATTTTCGTTCAGAGTGATTCGCGCCGCGAGGCTGTCACCCGTTTTCTCGTCCTGAATCTGGAGAATAAGAATGAGCGGGTGGATTTCCTTCCCCTCCGAGAGGGAAAGGAAAAAAAGGAACGGAACTCCCTTTCATGGAGACAGGTATGTAAACGCGCGCAGGAACATGCAAGCGCCTTGAAAACGGGATTGGGTTCCGCCCTGCACGAATTACGCGCCCACGAAAAACTGATCGAGGTGGGATTGGGCGATCAGTCTGCCCTGCCTCTGGATGTGATCCTGGTCGCCGATCTCTCCGAGGCGGAGGCGGCCGCGTTGATCCCGCTCCTTCCCATGCTCCAATCGCTTCTGATGGATGAGCCATTCGCCCGGGTTCACCTCCTGCTTGGCACGGCGGTCTTCGATGACGCGCCCCTGGCAGAGGGGAGGGTGTTCTACGCGCTGGGGCAGTTGAAGGACATACTGGATGGCAGGAACGTTCTGGAAAAAACCGGCGCGCTCCTTCCAAATGTGTACCTCTTCGATAAGTACAAGGAAGGCGTCTGGGAGGCGCGCGACGCGGCGGAGTTGCAAATCCTCCTGGGGAATTTCCTGCTCGCGCTCCTGAGCGGCGGGTTGGCGCAGCGTCTTGCCCATACGGTATCACAACTGGACATGGCGGAGAACGACGCCTGGTTCCGCAACGCGGCCGCCGCGATCCTGTTCTTCGATGTGGAAAAGGTGAAACAAGCGTGCATCGCGCGCCTCGCGGCGGAGATCGTGAAATCCGAATTTCATTCGAAGGTCGCGCCGGACCCCGGGCCAGTGGAGGAAATGGCGGTCTATTTCATCGAGAACCACGCCAACCCGCAGACCTGGCGCATGGAACTTTGCAGGGAAACCTTGTTCCATACGAGTGGGACCGGATTGGATTTTCACATCCCCGATCTGCATTTCGAGGAACTGCCCATGGAAGACTGGGTGAAGACGATCCAGACATATGACCATGAATTCCATGCGACGCGCATGCCTGCCCAATCGAATCTCCTCCGACGCAATGCGGAAGCCCTGAATGCAAGATTCCGCGAGCAATTGGAAACGTTCACCGGACTTCTGCCTCAACTGCCGCGTTTGTATCCCGGAGGGATCGTCTCCGCGCGCCAGGTTTTGGAGCGGATTCGCCGGGGCTTGTTGGATGGGCAAACCGCACCAGACGATCCGAAGGCCATCCAGAAGGAATGGGAGGCGCGCATTCAGGAGAGCCTGGATCGGTTGGGGTCAACCCTGCGCCGGCTCCCCAAACCGCCGCGTTGGTTTTTCCGCCTGCCGGTCTTTCTGAAAAAACCTGCCATCCAAATCTTTCATTTGATCTTTCTGCGAAGGGAATTGCAAGCCTTGTTGGAAATGCGCCAGGAATGCGTCCGCCTGCTGGAGCAGAAGTACACGGTTTGGATGGAGCAGGCGATTCATCAGGAGTTGACGACGCTTTGCAAGGAATGGGTGGATAGGCTCAACGCGAAACTGAAAGCCGTCGCGCGCCTGCAATCCGCGCTGGATGGTTTGTACCGCCGCTTCTCACGGCAGACAAGCGACCTGGTTGCTTCATCATCCGTGTTTCGTCTTTCAGCTTTGGATGACTCTGTGCTGGCCTGGGCGATGTTTTATGGCAAACGTCCGCAGGAGGGATTTCGCCACGCGTTATTGGCCGATCATGACTTTTTGAAGGATTGGCAGAAAGCCAAACCCAGGGACCTGGCAGACCGCTTGGAAACTTTTTGCAGGGAGGTGTACCAGCCGCTGTCAGATATTGACCTTCAGGAAGCGCTCCAACATCGCGCAGAGAAGGATGCGGAGGGTTTGGCCGCGACCCTGATGCAGGGCGCGGTACCCCTGCTTCGGCCAAATTACGACCGAACCGGGGGCGGTTCATCCTTTCAGTTGCGTTTCTTTCAATGCAAGGAGCCTCGCTCCTCTTCCCTGTATCCGTGTGTGCGTAGCGACCCGCAGGAATGGCAGGAGATTGATACGGGCGATCCCTGCCTGGCGATTTGTTGCCGCGTGCGTTCGCTCATCCCGCTCCACGCGCTGGACAGCCTCTTCACACGCGGCCGCGCCGCCTTCGACGCGCTCGATGAGGAATCGAAGGCCGAGTTCTCGATGGAATGGAGCGCCGAATGAACCTGTTCCTACCGCGCCCCGCCTGTCTCTTCATCTACACCGACGGCGCCATCCGTCCCGAACGCGGGCTGAGCGGGCTGGCCGCCATCGTACGCGACGAAACGGGAAAGATTCTGCATTGGTGGAGCCGCCGGGACGGAAAGATGACCTGCAACGAGGCTGAATACGCGGCGGCGATCCTGGCGTTCGAATCCCTGCGCGCCACGCGCGGCATCCCGCGCGAGGTGCGCGTCTTCAGCGACAGCCAGGTGCTGGTGCAGCAGATGAGTGGACGCGCCGCGGCACGCGCGCCCGGCCTGCGTCAGGCGCAGATGCGTCTGCGCGGGCTGACACTCGAGTTCGAGAAGGTCAGTTTCCACTACATCCCGCGCGAACAGAACCGCCTGGCGGATGCGCTGGCAAACGAGGCCGCCGATGGAAAGGATCGTCATGAATGAATTGCTGGACGTCGGCCCCGGCGGGCATGTCACGCGCGGGCGCATCCTGGCGGTGGCGCGCTGGGACTCGGCGCCGATCCGCCGCGCGGTGAACCAGGCCCGCAAGGAAGGCCGCTTGATCGACCTGACTTACGGGCGCGCCTGCCGCTGGGTGTTCTTCCTCGATAGTGGGCACGTAGCGCTTGGCACAAAGTCCGAAATGGTTTTGGAAGAAAGCGAGAAACCAAAATGACCGCGAAACTGCTTGAATTGATCGCCGCGCCGGAAAACCTGCTTTCCGCCTGGAGGTCGGTGCGCGGCAACATCCCCAAATACCGCCGTCAGCGCGCGGCCGGCCCGGACGGCGTGACGCTCGTGGAATTCGAGCGCGATCTCACGATGCAACTCAAAGCCCTGCGGGATATGCTAATGAAAGGGCGTTACCAGCCATCCCCACCGGCGTACTTCACCATCCCGAAACGCGACGGAAAGGAAAGGGTTCTGGCCATCCTTTGCATCCAGGATCGCGTGGCGCAGCGCGCAACCCAGCAGGTGCTGGAACCTCTCTGGGAACCGGATTTTCTGCCGTGCAGTTTCGGCTTTCGCCCCGGTGTTTCGCTCGAACAGGCCGTGGCGCACGTTCAAGTATTGCGCGCTCGTGAAAATGGCTGGGTGGTGGACGGCGACATTGCCGCCTGTTTCGACACGCTCGATCACGATCTGTTGCTGGGTTTTCTGAAGCGCAAGATCAAGGATGGCCGCGTCCTGCAACTTGCGCAGACCTGGCTGGATGCGGGCGTGATGCAGGTCGGCCCGCCGCAGAACGTGAATATGGATTCTGCCACGCGGGTGGAAGCGGCGAAGAGTTACGCGCGGCAGGGGTTCGACTGGGTGGTGGAAATGCTGGCGCAACAAGCAGATCCCTATGGGCGATACGATTACTACGATTACGATCCCTCCTCGACCATGGAGCGGGGCGCGCCTTCACCAGCTTCTCCCTACCCCGATCGGGGGGCGATTATGGCGCGCATGAGAAGAACCGCCCTCCAACAGGCTTTGATGAGCGGAGGAATGTACGCCCTGGGGTTAATCCGTTCGCGGGCGGCGGGCTGGCTCTCGAAAGCAGGCATGGCCGCAAAAACCGTTGCCGCCTCCCCCGTTGCCAGGCGATTGGTGAAGAGGAACGCGATGGCAGTTGGCGGGTTGGCGGGTGTCGCGGTCATCGCGGCTGTGACGACTTATCTTCTCAACCGCAAGGCTGGGCCCTCTCCGGTGGGTGTGTTGCAGGGTAGTCCGCTCTCGCCGCTGTTGGCAAACATCTATCTCCATCCATTCGATGTGAACATTACCGGCGCAGGACACAACCTGGCGCGCTTCGCGGATGATTGGGTGATCCTTTGCCCAAACCAGGAAAAAGCGGAGACGGCCTATAACGACGCCCTGCGCTCGCTGGCAAAACTGCACCTGAAAGCCAACCTGGAGAAGACGCACATCCTGTCACCCGACCAGAAGTTGGAGTGGTTGGGCGCCATGATTCCGTAGGGTGTAGGGCGGGTTGCCCCCTTTCGGGGGTGCTACGCGACCAACCCGCCCCACATGCAAGGCGGAATGCCATTCCGCCCCACATGCAAGGCGGAATGCCATTCCGCCCCACAGCGCAAATTGGCAATTTGCGCTACAGACGCAGCGTTCAGTACCGCAACATTCATGTTGCCCCAATTTCGCGGCCCAACTGGCAGATGGCAAGATAAATCTCCCTAGCACTTGCACGCCAGGGCAAGTGTGCGGTACTACGCAGCGTTCCGTACCGCAACATTCATGTTGCACCCAAATTCTCGGCGCAACTGGCAGAGGCAAGATAAATCTTGCGGTACTACGAAACTCGCAATGACGAAAGATAGAGAAAGGAGAATACCATGTCCACACTTTATTTGACCCAGCCCGGGGCGCAATTGCATAAGGAGCATGAGCGGCTGCTCGTGAAGCGCGGCGATGAGGTGCTGGAGGCCGTGCCGCTGATCAAAGTGGATCAGGTGGTGTTGATGGGGCGCGGCGTGGGGATCACCACTTCGGCGCTTCATGCCCTGACGCGCAAGGGCGTGGATATCGTCTATTTGTCCGGATCCGGCCGCTACGTCTCGCGGGTGATCGGGGCGGAGCACAAGCACGGCCGTCTGCGTCACCAACAGTCGTTGTCGGCGTCCGATCCCCAATTCGCATTGCAGGTGGCGCAAGATATCGTGCGCGGAAAAATCGTCAACCAGCGCGCGCTCGTCCAGCGTCACGCGGAGCGCGCAAATTGGGCGGGACGCGCCCTGGCGGCGATGGATGACATGGCGCGGCGCGTGGAGTCGGCGCGCGACCTGGATCAATTGCGCGGGATGGAAGGGCAGGCGGCGAAAGAGTATTTCGGGTTGATGCGCCGCATGTTGCGCCCGCCCTCGGAGGGCGGTTCGTGGAACTTCGACCGACGCGCGTATTACCCGCCGACCGACCCGGTCAACGCCCTGTTATCGTTCACGTATTCGCTCGTCCTGCGCGATATGACCACGGCTTGTGAGTTGATCGGGCTGGATCCGTACCTGGGATTCTTCCACGCGATAGATTACGGCCGCCCTTCGATGGCGCTGGACTTGATGGAGGAATTCCGCCCGATCGTGGCCGACTCGCTGGTGATGGAGGCGGTGAACCGTCCCTACGTTTCGCTGGCCGATTTCGAGCAGGTAGACCTGACGGAGAAGGAACAGGAACGCGATGAGAACGAAGCGCCGCGTTCCAGCACGCAGGCGGTGTACCTGGCGGGGAGCGGGCGCGAGAAGGTGATCGCGATGTACGAAAACCGCGTGAACGATGAGAGCATGTTCAAGTATCAGGAACAGCAGGTTTCGTATCGGTATATCTTCCAGTTGCAGGCGCAGGCCATGGCGCGCTTGATTTTGGGAGAGGCGAGGGAATACCTGTCGTTCACGGTGAGGTAGGTTGGATGGTGCGTGTTGCGTGTTGTTCTCCCGTCATTGCGAGAGTGGCGCGCTTCCACTCGAAGCAATCTCCTTGAAACACAGGATTGCTTCGCAAAGAGCGCTCGCAATGACGGGATGACAAATGTATGTTGAATCAAAATGTGATTTGCTGAAATCGAAAATAGGAAACCGCAAATGGTAAATCAATTCCTCGTCGTCAGTTACGATATCACTTCCACGCGGCGGAGGACGAAGGTGATGAAGACGCTGGAGGGGTTCGGCGCGCGCGTGCAATACAGCGTGTTCGAATGCCGACTCAAACCCAATGAAATTGACGACCTGCGCAAGCGCTTGAAAAAGTTGATCACGCCCGAAGACAGTGTTCGGTTTTACTTTTTGGGCGCGGAGGACGTAAAGCGCATCGAGAGGCTGGGAGATTCGAGGACGGTGGAGGAGAAGGTGTTCATAATGACGTAGACAGGGAGAAACGTATACAGGTACACACGTTGTAAGCTCTGGTAATCACGTAGCCGATGAATTAATCTGGTAGACACGTAGCCAGTGCGAATCTGGCAATTACGTAGCCGATTGTTCTTTAACAACTTCATACTCTGGTAAACCGCGAATGCGGGCTTCGGTCAGCCAGTCTGTCGATAGGCGTTTGACTTCTTCGCCGATTTGCGAATGGACAACAAACTGCCTGGTCTCCAAGTCAAAGGTGATCGTGACGTATTGGGAACGGTGGGCTGTGCCCACGGAGTAGACCCGATCGGCAAAGTGAAACTGTCCTTTGGCGCTAGTGTGGCGGATCCATTTTCCGCCAGCCAGGTAGCGATAGACACGTTGCATGTCGAACAGTTGGTCTTCCAGATCTCGCCGATAAGGGCGTTTCGGCGTCAAGGCTTCCGGGTGGGCTTGGATCGGAATGCGCCCCTGGCAGGCGTTGGCTCGGGAAGGGATGCGTTCGGTCAGGCGCGTGAGTTCGGACTGGACGTGCGCCAGGAAATCCGACCAAGTTTCGGCTTTCACCCCGCTCAACATTTGTTTGTCGAAGGTGCGATGCGAACGTTCCACACTGGCGTTTTGGGTGACGCGTCGGATGGGGCGGTGGAAAATGCCCAGTCCCATCAGGAACAGAATGAAATCGGTGGGGAAGGGCGATTCGTCCGAGCAGACCAGGACTTTATCCAGGTCGGTTTGGAGAATGTCCGGCAAACCCCACTTCTCGAAGGCCTCGCGACAGTCTTCGCGGGCTTCGGCTTGGCTCACTTTCCGCTCCCAGCGCTTTTCACCTGCCTGATGAGGGTAGCAGCCAACGGTAATGCCCCACTTGGGAGCGCGAATGTTCAACACATTGAAGTATCCCAGCTGGTCCAGATGCAGACGCTCCTGCATGTCCAACTGAAAAACAATCACCTCTCGGCCTTCGGGAACGGGTTCGATGGGCGGTGGTGGACGCAAGTTGCGCTGAGGCGTTACCAAGCGATCCCCGAACTGCTGAAAATAGGCTGCCGTTTGCGCCGCTTTGGGCAACTGCCGTCCTTTGACACTGGGACGTTGGGCCACCTCATCCAGCACGACCGGCGCACCCCACCCAGAATGCTGACACTTCACCCGCAGGATCGCAAACCGTACAATCGGATCAAAGGCGCTCAGAATCCCACTCGGTGCAGGTCCGGGCGGCTTGGGCTGAAAGGCGCTTTCGGCATGTTGTTGATGCAAGAGACAATGCTTCTTCACCGTTGTCTCCTTCCAGCCACATTCTTTGGCGATGGCAGGATAACTCCAGCCTGCCCGATGCAGGTCTACAAACCGTTCGCGGTCGGCAAACGTGGTTTGATGATGGTTCGCCATGGCGACCTCCTCTCAGGAGGATTATCACCCTGGATCAGAGTATGAAATTGTTAACGTGCGATGGGATACGTATCTCCCAGATTCCTGTCGGATACGTGTCTACCAGACTCAAGCGTCGGCTATGTGTCTACCAGAGCTTACAAC
>DAOUMJ010000032.1:0-5054 GCA_034411715.1 Anaerolineales bacterium
TTCCCCCACATTTTGGCTAAAACGGACTTCAAGTGTCATTTTAGGCCAAATGTAGGGGGGACCAGCAATAATCAAAAAGCAAGTTATGCGGTACTGCGAAAATTGCATTTGAGTATGCTGAAAAGACCTATCGGTTCGGGTTCTGGATGACGAAAAAGGAAGCCATCGAAATTCTGCCAATCATTCAGAAAGCGCTCGCCGAAGCAAAAAGCCCAATGTAATAAAACAAAGCAGGCTGGAGCAGTTTTCCAGCCCGCTTTTCGTTACCATTAAGCCGCTTAAAACCATTTATCTCGTCGAGAAAATTAAATATCTCGCCGAGATAAATAATTTTCCTGCCGAGATATTTTTAAATCTCGCCGAGAAATTGTTATAATCAAGGCTTAACGCACCCGTTTGACGGCTTGAATTGGAGGAATCATGGCTACGAAAATCACCGCAGTCCGTAAGTATCGGCCAGAGATCAAGCGCATGAAAACCATGCAGACCGATGAGATGGTGGAAAAAATCGCCATGCGCACAGGGCTGAACGAAGGCGAAATCCGCTTTGTGGTGTACGAGATTCGGGATACGACTCTGATGGCGCATCGCACGGGTCAGGCGGTCAAGATCGAGGGATTGGGGACGTTTACGCCCACCATCCGTCTGGACGGCAGTTTCGACATCCTGTTTCGTCCCGACGCGCGTATGCTCAATCAGTTGAATAATCCCACCAAAATGACGGCGACGATTTTGCACAAGAAGAATATTGGCAAGTCGGCGGAGGAATTGGTGGCGCTGTGGAATCAGGAACACCCCGAAGACCTCATTGGTTAAATGCAAAGGCTGGAGCAATGGGTCTCCAGCCTGCTTTTCAATCCGATCGAATGAACTTTTACGCCGACAACGCCAACTCTTCCACCAACGTCTGCGGCAGGGAAATGGGCGAGAATAGACTGGCGGGGAAGAGTTAGTCTTCGCTCGATTCGTCAATAACGCGGAGTAGTTTGTGGCTTTCGGCTTTTTTGTCGGGGAGAGTTTGGTAAATCTTGCTCGGTTCGAAGAAGGCTTCGTAACTGTCGTTTTTGAGGCAGACAACAAATCGAATCCTTTTCCTGGCTGTCATTTGGTCTCGAACACCGAACGCGGCAATTCGGATTGGCGAATAATTCCGAGTAACGTTCCCATCTTCACTTCGTCATGGTCGGGGACAGGAACAGTAACAGTAGTATTTCCCCGCTTTTTCTGCATGATGATGTGGCTTCCTTTCTGGCGCACTTTTTCAAATCCGTGCTCGGCCGGAATTTTGCAAATTCCCTTTCCAGAAAGGACGCGCAACCTGGGCATGTTAGGCTCGAACCGAGGGTCTGGTTTTCAAAGTCCGCACGACGGGCATTAAGGGCATGATGTAGGTTTCTTTCTTGAGCCTCCGCCGAATTTCCGAGGGAGAAGCGGCTTCGAAGAAGCCCTCCACCGCTTCCAATAAATTGGAACGCGCTTCCTCGATGGTCTTGCCCTGGCTGACCACATCCACTTCGGGACAGGTGGCGACGAACCAAGCATCTTCCCGTTCGATCACAGCAGTCAGTTGTAAGGATTTGCCGGTCATACTTTGCTCCTGTTTGTTGATGTAATTATAAAGCCATTGCTGGAAAATTCCCAAATCAGGAGAAGAGTGTATACTATTTTCAGCGACGGGGGGGACATCCGCCTTTCCGAAAGGAGCGACTCGTGTCCTGGCAAGCCCAACTCCGTGGGAACTCGCTATTCTGGCTACTTCAATCTGACTCGGCCAACGTCCGCTATCTGGCGATGCGGGACCTGCTCGATCTCCCTTCCGATGACAAAAAGTTGAAAGCCGCCGCGACATTCGTTTTCGGTTGTTAAAGTTCTGGTACACTTCGTACCGGACCTATGTGCGTTGTCGGTTTTTACAAACCACAATTCTGCGCGGTTCCATTCTTTCCGCCACTTTTGACAAAGGCCTGATTCATTGGAGATTCTCATGCCCACCATGCCCGAAACCAAACCTGAAGAAAAGAAAAAAGACGAGCAGCCCTCCCCCAAAGACAACCTCGTCGAGACCAAACACGCCGTCACCATCGGCGGCAGGGAGATCAAGTACACCGTCACCACAGGAACGATGGTGCTAAAAGAGGAGACCGCCGACCGCGAGAAGGAGTCCGAGGGCGAAAGGCCCAAGGTGCAGATCTTCTTCATCGCCTACACCAAAGACGGGGTGAAGGACAAGTCGAAGCGGCCGATCACCTTTTCGTTCAACGGCGGACCCGGCTCCTCGTCCGTGTGGCTGCATCTCGGCGTGCTGGGGCCGCGCCGCGTCGTCCTCGAATTCGACGGCCGCCTGCCGCCACCGCCCTTCCAGTTGACCGACAACGAATATTCCCTGCTCGACGAGACCGATCTCGTCTTCATTGACCCGGTCAGCACGGGCTACAGCCGCCCCGTGGAGGGACAGAAACCCGCCGAGTATCACGGCTTCAAAAAGGACATCGAATCGGTCGGCGATTTCATCCGTCTCTACGCCACGCGCTACCAGCGCTGGCTCTCGCCCAAATTTTTAGCGGGCGAAAGTTACGGCACCACCCGCGCCGCCGGGCTTTCGGGCTACCTCTTCGATCGTCACGGGATGATGCTCAACGGCATCATGCTCATCTCCGCCGTGCTGGATTTCGCCACCATTGACTTTCACTTCGGCAACGACCTGCCCTACATCGTCTTTCTCCCCGGCTATGCCGCTGCCGCCTGGTATCACGACGCGCTGAAAACGAAACGCCAGCCCTTGCAGGAATTTCTGGCCGAAGCGCAGGACTTTGCACAGGGACAGTACGCTACCGCATTGTTCAAAGGCGACGCGTTACCTCCCGAAGAGCGCGCCGTCATCGTGGATAAACTGGCGCGCTACATCGGTTTATCCGCCGCCTTCGTGGAACGCTCCAACCTGCGCGTCAAGGATCAGCACTTCTTCAAAGAACTCCTGCGCGAGCGCGGACAGACCGTCGGCCGCCTCGACAGCCGCTTCACCGGCCTGGACCGTTTGGGCGTCACCGAGCAGCCCGAGTACGATCCCCTGCTGACGAATGTGCTGGGACCCTACACCGCGGGTTTCTACGATTACGTCCGCTCGGAACTCAAATACGAAGCCGACATGCCCTACGAAATTCTGAGCGAGAAGGTTCACCCCTGGTCGTACAAGGAATTCGAGGGACAGGCCGTCTACGTGGCCGAGACGCTCCGCAAGGCGATGACCGTCAACCCGCACCTCAAGGTCTTCGTCGCCAACGGCTACTACGACCTCGGCACGCCTTACTTCGCGACGGAGTACACGTTCAACCATCTGGGGCTCAACCCGTCCCTGCGCGGCAACATCAGCATGGCCTACTACGAGGCAGGACACATGATGTACATCCACCTGCCCTCGCTCGAGGCCATGAAGCGCGACTTGAGAGAGTTCATCAAAAGCGCGATGCCGTAAGACCTGTACACGGATGAACACGGATTTTTCTTGATGAAAATCCGTGTTCATCTTTTTTGTCCGTGCAATCCGTGTACCAAAGCGGACGTTCGCCAAAAGCGCTTGACTTTAGATGAAAATCGTTGTAATATGAACTGGAAATAAGGATTAACCATACTTCCATACGAAATATGAAAAAAGGTCAATATCTCGAGACCATTCTAAGGTCACCCAAAACCGTCTTCACTTTCGAAGACCTGGCCTTATTGTGGGGAGAGGCGAACATAAAGGCAGTGCGGGTACGGCTCAGTTATTACGTGAGTCGCGGCAAATTGTACCGAATCCGAAGGGGATTATATGCCAAGGATAAGAATTACAACAGATTGGAACTGGCGACACGCATCTATCCGCCGTCTTATGTCAGTTTCGAGACCATCCTTGCGCGGGAGGGACTCATTTTCCAGTTCTACGCGCCTATTAGCGTGGCTTCGCATTTGACCCGCGACATCGAAGTGGATGGACAGGTCTATTCCTTCAAGAAGATCAAGATGCCCGTCCTCATCAACCCGCTGGGAATAGAAAACAGGGGCGAGTCATCCTTTGCCACCAAAGAACGCGCTTTTTTGGATACTCTTTATATTCACGGCGATTATTATTTCGACAGCCTCAACGGCTTGAATTGGGACAGGGTATCTGAAATTCTCCCAGCCTACCAGAACCGAAGAATGGCGAAACAGGTTGAAAAACTCCGTCCATAAGCCGCCCTTGTGAATGGAATGCAGCAATGAAACTCGATATCTCCGCCCATAAGACCATTCTCTTCCAAATTCTCAGGGACATTTATTCGGACACGAGGATTGCCCCCTTTCTGGGATTCAAAGGCGGCACCGCGGCTTTGATGTTCCACGGCCTGGATCGTTTTTCCGTTGACCTCGATTTCGACCTTTTGGAGGACGACAAAGAGGAGGTTGTATTCGAACGCGTTGGAAATATCAGCGGGAAATATGGAACGATCAGAGAGGCAAATCGGAAGCGGTTCGGCGTCTTCTTCACTCTATCCTACGAGGATGCGGCGCGCCACATCAAGGTGGAGATCAACCGTCGGCGCTTCGGTTCCCGCTACGAGATCAAGACCTATCTGGGGATTTCCATGCTTGTCATGGTTCCCGAAGATATGTTCGCGCACAAATTGATAGCCATGCACGAGCGTATTGGCAAGACCAGCCGCGATATTTACGATGTCTGGTTTTTTCTACAGCGGCGGTTTCAAATCAATCGGGAAATCATCCAGGAACGCTCCGGAATGTCCTTCGATGAATTTCTCGAGACCTGCATTACGCAACTGGAAGCGTTAAACAACCGATCCATTCTGGACGGGGTGGGCGAGTTGCTGACGCCCAACCAGAAAGACTGGGCCAGGGCTAAATTGCGCGAGGATACGATTTCATTGTTGAAGTTGCGGCTTGGAAGTTGATAGCAACTTTTTTTTGTAGACACTCATGGCGCGGTCAGTACCGCACACTTGCCCTGGCGTGCAAGTGCCAGGGAAATTCATTTTGCGCCCGCGCGGGCAAGATAAATCTTGCGGTACTGAGGCAAAATC
>DAOUMJ010000033.1:0-8230 GCA_034411715.1 Anaerolineales bacterium
GAATGGGGCGACCTGTTCCTCCCCATTCAGGCCGAATATCTCGAACCCGCCGCCATGCGGGTTCTCCACAGTCTGCATGTGGTTCTGCTGGCGGTTTCCTTCGTCTGCCTGCTCGAATTCGGGCTGGCCTTTCTGCGACCGCGCAAGGCGCGCGGGGTTCACCTGCTGTCCCTTGCGATATTCGCCGCCTGGTTCGCCGTCTGCTTTGCCGTCCTGCTTCCTTCCATGGGCGACGAACACCTTTGGCGGCATACCTCCAACGCGCTGGCGCGTTATTTCATCGGCTTTCCCGGCGGCCTGTTGGCAGCCTTCGGGCTGCGAAAGCATACCCTGGAACGCATCCTGCCCCTGGGCGTCCCGCGCATCGTGAACATGTTCCGCGTGGCGGGCGTCTCGCTCGGCGCCTACGCCCTGCTGGGCGGCCTGATTCCCCCGGCGGTGGAATTCTTCCCCGGCAGCCTGCTCAACGCCAGGAATTTTACCGATATCGTCGGCGCGCCGCCCTGGGTCTTTCGCTCGCTGGTGGCGGCCGTGATCGCCGTCACCATCATCCGCGCCCTCGAAATTTTCGATGTGGAAACGCAGCGGCGAATCGAGGAATTGGAACAGCAACACATCATCAACGCCGACCACGAACGGCTGGCGCGCGAATTGCACGACGGGGCCATTCAAAAAGTGTATACGGCAGGACTGCTGGTGGAATCGGCCGCGCGGCTGGCCGAGCCGGACAGCGAACTGGATAAACGCCTCAAACGCGCCATCGTGGTCATCAACGATTCCATCCTGGACCTGAGGCGGAACCTGTCCGAATTGCACGACCACGCCCAAGCGGAATCCGACTCGCTCCCCGCGCTTTTGCAAAAACTGGCCGCCGATCCGCATTACAATTCGATGGTGAACATCGCGCTCGATATCCAACTGCCGGACGCGAACAAATCCCTCTCGCCGGTGCGATCGGGCCACGTGGCGGCCATCGTCAACGAAGCGCTCTCGAATATTGTCCGTCACGCGCAGGCCAAGTCGGTGAAGATCGGCGCGGCGGATACGGGCGAGGCGCTCCGCATCGCCATCCGCGACGACGGTCTCGGCATCCCTGCGGACGCGAAATTCGGCTACGGCCTGCGCAACATGCGCGACCGCGCCCGCCTGCTCAATGGAACCATCGAATTCGAGAATCAAAAAGGGGCTGTCGTCACGTTTCTCATTCCCTGGGTGGATCAACAATGACAACGAAGAAAACCCGCATCCTGCTCGTGGACGATCACGCCATCGTCCGCCTCGGCCTGATGACCCTGCTCAACGACCAGCCCGACATGGAAGTGGTGGGCGAAGCCAGCACGGCAGGCGAGGCCGTGAAAGCCGTGGAAAGACTCCACCCCCACGTGGCGCTGATGGACATCCGCCTGCCCGGCGAGGGCGGAATCGAAGCGACGCGGCAAATCACGGAACGCTTCCCCGCCACCAAAGTGGTGATACTCACCTCCTTTGCGGACGATGAACTGATCGTGCGCGCCATCCGCGCCGGGGCGGCGGGTTACGTGCTGAAACAGGTGGGAAACGAGGAACTGATTCGCGCCATCCAGGCCGCGGCCCGGGGCGAGGCGCTGCTCGACCCGTCCACCACCGCGCGCCTGCTGGCGCGCGTCCGCGAGGCCGAGCGCAAGTCCGACGAGGACGCCTTCCGCCAACTCTCCGACCGGGAAATGGATGTGCTCGTCCACCTGGCACGCGGCAGGACCAACGCCGAGATCGGGAAAATCCTGAATCTCAGCGAAAAGACGGTGGAAAATCACGTGGGCAAGATGTTCGAAAAACTGGGTTTGAAGAACCGCATCGAACTGGCCGCCTACGCCTACGAACACAACCTGTTCGAGCGCTTTGGCCGAAAAGAATAACAAAAGAACCAGTCCCCAGAACGCGCCGGGGACTGGTGGTTTTCTGGACGCCACTGGCCAAAGCGGGTTGGGTTACTCGGGAGTGTGGAAACCTTTCGCCTCTGCCTGGAGCGCCGCGTCGTCGAGCGGCATGATGCCGGACGGGCCGTGGCAGGACTTACAGGCAAAGTTCAGGCCGATTTGCGAAAGGGAATAGGTTTTCTCGGCGCCATCGGCGGCGGTGACGGTGTAGAATTGTTCGAAGGTGCTCGCGTCAATTGCCATCAGGTGCGTGCGCACGTCGCCGCGGAAGGTATCGGCGTTGCCCCAGGCGCTCTTGCCGACGAAGGGCATGTGGCAATCCACGCAGGCCAGTCCTTTCATGCTCTTGCGATTCTGCGCCTCTTTGAAGTGGCAGCCTTCGCAGGTGGTGCGGGTGGTAGGTTTTCCAGCCTGGCGCAGTTGTTCCACACCGGTGTGCGGATCGTGGCAGATCACGCAGTCAATGGTGATGTGCTTGGACTGGAAGAGTTCTTCGTATTGCTCGTGATGTTCGATGAAACCGCCCTTGGCATCCACGAACTCCTGCGCGCCGCGGTCGTGACATTCGCCGCACAGAGCGGACGAGCGTTCCACCTCGAGGCGGAAGCCGCGCGGGTCGTTGGCGTGCAGGCTGCCGGGCCCGTGGCAGGCTTCGCACTGGATACCGGGTTCGGCCCAGGTGCCTTTGATACCGGGCATATCATCCTGGTGCGAATCGGGCGGCCAGGAGGAATAGCCGGTGGTATGACAGGTTCCGCAGTCATACACCAGGCCGGGCTGGTCCTTGGTGGTCTTGCCGGAGTTGTACAACGCCCAGCCGCCGTCTTTTCCAACATACTCGTTGGCGTAGTTCCACTGGTTTTTATATTCCTTATGCTTCTCGGCATCCGGGGCTTCGCCCTTGGGCGAGGTGATGATAAAGCCGTTCTGGTCCATGAAGCGGGCTTTCCATTTGTATCCGCCGATGACATAGGAAATATCATCCCAGGTGTAGCCTTCGGGGAGGGGCAGGTCGCCGTTCTTGTCGGCGAAGGGATAGGCAGGCTGTTTGCCGTCCACCACCTTGCTCAACTTCCAGGGGTGGCCGGACATCATGAACGTGTCGTACACGCCCTCGTGACATTCAGAACAAGCGGAGGAACCAACGTACTCCGCGCCCTTGAGTTCCGCCGCCGGGCCGGGAGGTCCGGCTGGACCTGGCTCGCCTTGCGGTCCCTGCGGCCCAGCCGGGCCGGCGCAGGAAGCCAGGGCGAACATGACCAGTACGATGCCTGCCGTGAGCAGGATTGTTTTTCGTGACATGTCATTCTCCTTGTTAATGCGGGTTGCGGCCATCAGACTTGTATTTCGGCGTCCGTTTTGCATGGGTAAAAAAATACGCCATACAGGGATTTTTCCCGCCTGAATTTTAAAAGATTAATGGAATCTAAATGCAGAGGGATTCCCCTGTGTTTCGATGGGGGATTCCCCCAAAAAACGCAGACTTCCGAAGTCTGATTCTGGCGGAGAGGGAGGGATTCGAACCCTCGGTGGACACGAGGCCCACAACGGTTTTCGAGACCGTCCCATTCAACCACTCTGGCACCTCTCCAATACAGTGTCACGTGTCAGGTGTCACGTATCAGGTTTTATGGGCGGGGCAGATTATAACCGAAAAATTTTGGCGGGCGCGGGGCGGAATGCCATTCCGCCCTACAACTCCGCGCTCGAATGCAAGTCGGGATACGACACCTGCCTCAGGCCGCGCTCCTTTAACTTGGATTGGAGCGTGAGGGCGGGCTTCTCCTCCCCGTGGACGAGGAAAACCTTCCGCAGTTTGCCGTTGGCCGAAAGCGCGTATTCCATCAACAGGTCCTGCCCGGCGTGGCCGGAGAGTCCGCCGATGGTGGCGATCTCGGCTTTCACGGTGTACGGCTCGCCGAAGATCTTCACCCGTTTCTCGCGGTCCGCCAGGCGGCGGCCAAGCGTATCGGGCGCCTGCCACGAGACGATGCAGACCGTGTTGTTTGGGTTCGCAATGTTGTTCTTCAAATGGTGCAGGATGCGCCCCGTCTCCGCCATGCCCGAAGCGGAGATGATGATCATCGGATCCTTGCGCTCGTTCAGCGCCTTCGACTCATCCACCGAGCGGACGTAGGTGAGCGACCGGAACTCCAGCGCCGGGTGCCGCCGTTCCTGCACGAAGAGGCGCGTCTCTTCGTCGTACACTTCCGGGTGGCGCTTGAAAATATCCGAGGCATTCACCGCCAGGGGGCTATCCACGAACACCGGCAGCGGCTTCAGATCGCCGTTGTGGAACATCTCGTTCAGCCAGTAGACCAGTTCCTGCGTGCGCCCCACCGCGAAGGCGGGGATGATCACCTTGCCGCCGCGCTCGGACGTCCGCTTCACCACGGCGCGAAACTCCTCGTAGGCCATCTGCGGGTCGCGGTGCGGTTTGTCGCCGTAGGTGGATTCCATCAGCAGGTAATCCACCTCGCCGGGCAGGATCGGGTCGCGCAGGATCGGCAGTTTGCGGCGGCCGATGTCGCCGGAAAACCAGAAGCGTATCTTGCGCCTCTTCTCGGTCAGCGTGAGCGAAACGGCCGCCGAACCGAGGATGTGACCGGCCTCCACGAATTTGGCCGTCACGCCCGGCGCCGGTTCGAACTCCTGGTTGTACGGCACATAGCGGAGCTGCTCGTCCACGCGCTCGGCGTCCGTCTGGGTGTACAACGGTTCGATCGGCGGCTCGCCGCGCGCCCGGCGTTTTTTGTTGATGTATTCCGCGTCCGATTCCTGGATGTGTCCCGAATCGCGCAGCATCACCTCGGTCAATTCGCCCGCCGAAGGGGTGACAAAGATCGGGCCGTTGAATCCCCGCTTCACCAGGTTCGGAATGTTGCCGCTGTGGTCAATGTGCGAATGGGAAAGGATGAGCGCATCCACCCTGCGCGGGTCGAAAGGGAAATTCAGGTTACGCGCGTACGTCTCGGCGCGGCGCCCCTGGTACAACCCGCACTCCAGCAGCAGGCGCGCCCCGTTGATCTCGATCAGGTGCTGCGAACCGGTCACCGTGCGCGCCGCGCCGTGAAAATGGATGCGCATTTCAGCCTCCTAAAACCTTCAGGATTTGCTCGCCATATTGTTCGAGCCGTGTGGGGGAACTTTCGAGAATGGACTTCATCTCGCGGCCGCCGCGCTCGGCCAGCGAAACCAGGTATGGGCGCGGCAGGACGATATCCGAATCGACGCCCATCTGCGCGGCGACTTTCTTCCGCCACGCCTTGAGCGCGTCCAGCCGACGAAGAACCGCGTCATCCGGACGTTTGGCCGGCTTCCGTTTCACGAGCGGGGCCGCCGCCCCGCGCGCCGCCGCCGCGAGGAGCTCCGCGCCCCAGCGACTCACCTGCCTCTCGCTCAGTCCGACCTCCACCAATTCGGCCTTCGTCTTCGGAACGGCGCGCGCGATGGCGATGAGTTTTGCGTCCCCCACCACCTTGAAAGGCGGGCGGTCCAGCCTCGCCGCGATCTCCTCGCGGAGATTCATCAGTTCGCGCAGCGCGGTAAGGTCGCGCAACGTGAGGCCGCGGCGATTGGCATATCGCTCCCACGGCTCGGATTCGTCCGCGGCGGATTCCCCGTTCACCCGGCAGGCGCGGCGGAAATCTTCGCGCGCCAGGTCCCAGCGTCCCCGCGCTTCGAGTTCTCTCTGCAATTCATCGCGCAAAGGGATGAGGTAACGCGTATCGAAACGGGCATACTCCAGCAGGTCACGCGCGAGCGGGCGCGCGCCCCAGTCCGCCTTTTGGAGGCGCTTGTTCACAGAGAGGCCGAAGCGTTCGCCCAGCACGGCGTCCAGTCCCACTTTTTCGCGGCCCAGGATGCGTTCGGCCTGCATCGTGTCGAAGATGCTGGCAAAGGAGAAACCGAAATCGCGGCGCAGGCAGATCAGGTCGTAT
Organism: Anaerolineales bacterium; assembly: GCA_034411715.1. Classification (GTDB taxonomy): domain Bacteria; phylum Chloroflexota; class Anaerolineae; order Anaerolineales; family Villigracilaceae; genus Denitrolinea. The sequence continues at coordinate 5,858 of DAOUMJ010000033.1, forward strand.
TCCGCGGCGTGGAAGATCTTTTCGATGCGCGGGTTGGCAAAGATCGGCGCCAGCGCTTCGAGATCGGCCAGCGTCAGCGGGTCAACGAGATAATCGGTTTCGGACGTGGAAAATTGAATCAGGCACACCTGCTCGCGATAGGCGTGCAGGGAATTGGACTCGGTATCCACCGCAATGCGCGGCTGGCGCGAGAGATCACGGATGAGCGCTTCGAGCGCGGAATCTGTTGCCACCCAGATGGGCGGGGGTAGTTTTTCAAGCATGAAAGGAATTATAAAACGGATGGGAGATCGGCGATAGGAGTTACGCAACACGCAATACAAAACACGCTTTATGCGGCCTGCGCTCCCATCACCTTCTCCATCACCAGCGCGTCGGCGCGGTCCTTGTAGTAACCGCGCCAAACATCCACGCGCTGATAGGCCTCGCCTTCGTAGAGTCGGATCGCCGCGCCGTTATCCGCGCGCACACACAGGCGAACGCGCGGCATGGACAGCCGCGCCTCGCAAGCCTGGAGCAGGGCGCGCCCGATGCCCCGGTTTCGATAGGCGGGCAGGACGGCGATGGTGGCGATCCACGAAATGCTCTGCGAGTCGCGCCGGTCGCCCGCCGCGAATCCAACCATGCGCCCGTCCACAAGGGCTTTGAGACGCACCACGTCGGGGAATGTGAGAACCGCCAGAAGGTCGAGAAGCGGCCAGCGATCCTGGTCGAAGCAGGCGCGTTCGATCTGCTGGAGCGGCCCAAGATCGAGGAGAGAAGCGGGGAGAATGTCCATAAATCAAAAAGGTCTCTCACGCACAAGAGAGACCTTTGCCATTGCGTATTGCGCGTTACGAGACACGCAATACGCAATACGTTTTATTTTCCTTTGACGAAGTTCTCGATCATGCTGGTGAACTCCATCGGGAAGATGTACTTGGTGGAGGGGCTTTCGCCCATGGACTTGAGCGTCTCGAAGTATTGCAGGGTCATCGTCTTCTGGTCCACCAGTTTGGCGGCGGCGAAGATGTGCTCGAGCGCCTTGGCAAAGCCCTCGGCCTTCAGTTCCTGCGCCTGGAGCAGACCTTCCGCTTCCAGAATGGCGGCCTGCTTCGAGCCTTCGGCCCGCAGGATGGCGGCCTGCTTTTCGCCCTGCGCCACGTTGATGGCGGCTTCGCGCGTGCCGGTCGATTCGGTGACCACCGCGCGGCGGATGCGCTCGGCCGACATCTGGCGGTTCATCGATTCCTGGATCTCGCGCGGCGGAATGATCTCGCGGATCTCCACGTTGGTCACTTTCACGCCCCAGCGCTCGGTCACCTCGTCGAGACGGGTGCGGAGCATGGTGTTGATGTGTTCGCGCTCGGAGAGAGCGTCGTCCAGCGGAATGCCTCCGATGACGGCGCGCAGGGTGGTGGTGGCCATGCCTTGCGCGGCGATCTCGAAGTTGCCCACCTGCAAAACCGATTCGGCCGGGTCCAGCACTTTATAGTACCAGATGAAGTCCACCGAGATGCCGGCGTTATCCTTGGTGATGGCGGTCTGGTGCGGGATCTCGCGCACCTGCTCGCGCAGGTCCACGCGGACGGCGCGGTCAACGACCGGGATGAGCAGGATCAAGCCCGGCCCGCGCGTTCCCACGCAGCGCCCGAGGCGGAAGACGACCAGCCTTTGGTATTCGGGAACGATGCGAATGGCGTTGGAAAGAAAGACGAACACGCCAAAGCCGACGATCCCGATTCCGCAAAGCAGAAGGATGAGTTCAGACGACATGGGTTTCTCCTTTTTGTTGAAGGTGGTTATGAGCGACCGGATTTCACTGATTCGGGTTCAACGTTCAAAATGAACCCCTCACGGGCGACCACGCGGACGGGGCGGCCGGCCGGGATGGGCGTCTTGCTGCGCGCCGACCACAATTCCCCATTGACCTGCACCGATCCCTCGGAGTGGACGCGCGTCTTGCTCTCGCCCACCTGTCCCACCAGCGCGTCCAGGTTGTGCGAGGGCGGAGCGTGGAAGGCCTGCATGGATTTGCGGATCGCCAGCCAGGCGAAGCCCGCATACAGAATGGACGCGGCTGCCGCAAGGATGGGATTCACCCCGGGAATCCACCACCGTTCGCCGAGAAACAGGTAGGCCGAGCCGACGACCAGCCCCAGGATCGAAAGCGCGAGGAACACTTCCCGCTTCGGCTTGCGCATGGCGTACACGAACGGCGCAACGCTCACCACGAGCAGGATCAACGCCCACAGGTTGAAATCCAGTTGCGTGACGGCGTATCCCGCCAGCAGGAGACAGAACAACGCGCCGCCTTCCAGCGCGCCCGTGCCAGGCGTAACCAATGCCAGCAACCCGAGCAGCGTCCCCGTCAGCAGGAGCAGATACGCGAGA
>DAOUMJ010000034.1:0-2366 GCA_034411715.1 Anaerolineales bacterium
AAGGTTTTACAAGATTCAGATAAAATATCGGCGTGTACTACACCCGCCAGCAACTCGAAGAGATCGAAGACAAGAGCCTCGCCCCCTACGCCATGCGGAGCCGGGACTCGAAAGGCCGCGCCTACCTCGATAACGAACCCGACTATCGCACGTCATTTCAACGCGATCGCGATCGCATTCTCCACACTACAGCCTTTCGCCGCCTGGAATACAAGACGCAGGTCTTCATCAACTACGAGGGCGACTATTACCGCACACGTCTCACCCACACCCTTGAAGTGGCGCAGATTGGCCGCACCATTGCCCGCGCCCTCGGCGCCAACGAGGACCTGGTGGAGACCATCTGTCTTGTCCACGACGTGGGGCATCCCCCCTTTGGACATTCGGGCGAAGCGGCCCTCAGCCGCCTGATGAAGGACTTCGGCGGATTCGACCACAACAAACAATCCCTGCGCCTCGTCACCGAACTGGAGCAGCGCTACCCCGAATTCCCCGGCCTCAACCTGACCTGGGAGGTGCGCGAGGGCATCGTCAAACACGAATCGGAATACGACATCGCGGACGCATCGGCCTATAACCCCGACCTGCGCGGCAACCTCGAAACCCAGATTTGCAACGCGGCCGACGAACTGGCCTACACCGCGCACGACCTCGACGACGGCCTGCGCTCTGGCATGATCCACCCACGTTCGCTGAATGGAATCACTCTCTGGGAACTGCTGACCGCCAAGATCCAGTGGCAGGGACCCGAACTCGAAGACATGGACCGCCATCGCCTGATCCGCAAGTTGATCGGGCTGGAGGTGACCGACCTGGTGAACGCCACCGACGAACGCATCAAGGACAGCGGCGCGAAGTCCCCGCTTGACATTCAAAAATTGAAACATAACGTGATCGGTTTCAGCGAGGAAACCCATCGCCGCAATCGCGAATTGAAGGATTTTCTCTACGCGCGCATGTACCGCCATCACCGCGTCGTGCGGATGCAGGTCAAAGCCGAACGCATCCTGGCGGACCTCTTCGAAGCCTACCGCGCCGAGCCGGCCATCCTGCCCGAGCACGTGCAGAAGATCGTCCCCCTGCGCGGCCTGGAACGCACCATTTGCGATTACATCGCAGGGATGACCGATCGCTACGCCACCGAGGAACACCATAAACTTTTCAATCCGCTGGAAAAGCCGTGACCGCGCTCCGTCATTGCGACCTTCGGGAAGCAATCCCCGCGCACGTGGAGGAGATTGCTTCGCAACGTGCGCTCGCAATGACGGCTGCCATGTTTTACGAGGAACGATATGCCCGATACCTACCTAACCGCCGAAGGACTGACCAAACTCAAAACCGAACTGGAGGAACTCAAAGGCCCGCGCCGCGCCGAACTGGCCGCGCGCCTGCGCGCCGCCATCCAGATGGGCGATCTCTCCGAAAACGCCGACTATCACAAAGCCAAGGAAGACCAGGCCTTTCTCGAGGGCCGCATCCAGGAATTGGAATACCTCGTCCGCAATGCCGTCATCATCGAGAACAACGCGGACAAGGAAATTGTCGGCATCGGCTCGCGTGTTACCATTCAGGAGGCGGACTATCCCGCGGAGACCTATCACATGGTTGGCCCCACAGAGGCCGACCCGCGCAACGGACGCATCTCGCACGAATCGCCCATCGGCCGCGCGTTGATGGATCGCCGCCCCGGCGAAGAGGTGGAGGTAGAGACGCCCGGCGGCAAAGTCAGGTTCAAGATCGTCAAGATCGAGTGAATAAGTTAATGAAGCGCCTTATCCTCTTCCCTCTCGTCGTACTCCTGCTCACCGCCTGCCTGCCCGCGCCAACCCTCGCTCCCACCCCCCTGACACCTGACACCTCGCGCCTGACACCCTCCCCCACCCCCGCTCCACCCACCGAAACCCCCGCGCCGACGGCGACGATCACCCCAACCCCCGAAACGCCAGGGATTCAGGAACAGGCAAAGATGGATTTTGAAGAATTTGGTTATCCCACAGACGGGCTTACGTTTACGCAAAACGGAAATGAAATCGTTGCCACCGATGTAGATGGGAAAGTAACAGGAGAGAAAGGAAGGGTGGTTTACACAAAGACTGGCGATAAAGAAGGGTTGTTTTACTGGAGGTTTGCAGCCAGAGAGATTGACCCCGATACTCTAATGCCAACGAAATTCCCGCCTGAACGAATGAACCTTATAAGTGGGGAGGCAGAAGCTCAGTACATAAGACCTTTGTATCCTCAAATAGATTCTATGCTTAGTAAAATGTTCAATCTAGATATCCGAGATATACAAAAAAACACCGGTGTAAGTTTTGTTTTACTCGACAAACAAAGAAACGCTTGGGGAATTATCTTTTTCATGGATG
>DAOUMJ010000035.1:0-7724 GCA_034411715.1 Anaerolineales bacterium
GGTGTCGAATCCGATGCCCTGCTCCTCGAGGCAGCGCATCACGCCGGAGGCGGCGTCCAGCCCGAAGGCCGAGCCGCCCGCCAGAAGTACGGCGTGAACCTTTTCGACGAGGTTGATCGGGTTCAGCAGGTCGGTCTCGCGCGTGCCGGGCGCGCCGCCGCGCACGTCCACGCCCGCGACCGCGCCCCTGCGGCAGAGGACGACGGTGCAGCCGGTCAGCGCCTCGTCATCCTGCGCCTGGCCGACCTCGAGGCCGGGAACGTCGGTGATGGAATTGGCTAACTTCATGGTTTTTTCTTTGTGGCTTTGAAATTTTGCGCCTGATTATGAAAATAGCCCATGAGGGCGCGGACTTCAACATCTCCTGACGTTGGAGCGAAAGTCTGGAGACTTTCGCGTCCGTTGTCATCCTCAGGCCAGAGGGCGGACGAGTTGCAGGAATTCCTGCCACTCCTCCTCGAAGAAGTGGACGGTGACGTTGTTGAGTTCGATGTGATAGGTGATTTCGCCATCGGGTTCGTGGGCTTTCCAGGCGAGATAGTTGTCGGTCTCGGCGATGGTTTCGGTCTTGGGATCGGTCTGGTTGGACATATCAGCCTCCTTTGGGTTTGCGCGGCTTGCGGCGGACGGTCTCCCACCAGGCGCGCAGGCGGGCAAACAGGGTGGGGCGCGGCGGGGCCGGCGAATGTTGCTCCTGCGGCGGCCAGGGATTCAGGTCGAACATCTTGCGAGTGGTGTACTGTCCAAGTAATTTCAGGGTCGCCAGCATGGGCGCGGCGATGACCACGCCCAGCACACCCAGCAGGCTGGCGGAAATAATGGCCGCCACCAGCACCCCCGCGGGGTGGACACGCAACACATCGGCCATGATGCGCGGCTGGACGAGGTTGTCGAAAATCTGGTCAACGAAGAGGGCAAGGAGAATCACCAACAGGGTGTAATACAGCGGGTCCATGCCGAACAATTTGAAGGGCTGGAAGAACGTGACCAGCGCCAGCGCGGTCCAGTTGATGGCCGGGCCGACGTAGGGAACGAAGCGCGCGAACCCCGCCGCCAGTGCCAGCCCAATGGCGTAACGGACGCCCAACACGTTCAACAAAATAAAATATACTGTGACGGTGATGAAGAAGATGATGATCTGCCCGCGCAGAAAGGCGTTCCAGATGCGCCCCAGTTCCTGCCCCAGGCGGCGCAGGTCGTCGGAATAGCCTGGCACGTCCACCCTGAGGATGCCCTCGCGCAGCCCACCGCTTTCCGCGAGGACGAAGAAGGACACCAGCAGGACGAACAGCGTCCAGCCGAGGAAGTTGGCCGCGCCGCCCGCCAGCGTGCCGATGAGCGAACCCATCTGGCTCAGGATGTTCTGCCCGATGGAGAGCAACTGGTCGCTGACGGAACTGAGATCAATGGCGCTCAAGTCCAGTCCGAATTTCGCGCCCCAGAGCGCCACATCCTCGATGATGGTCGGCAACTGGTCGAGGCTGGATTGCACGAAGGCAATCAGGCTCTGCACCTGGTTCACCAGTCCCACGCCGCCGAGGGCGAGCAGGCCGAGGAGGATGAGGAGGATCAGCAGGAAGATGATCCCCACCGAGGCGCGCCACGAAAGGCGCGTGGAGCGGCTGAGCAGGCTCACAACGGGGTGGAGAAGATAGGAAAGAATGAACGCCAGAAAAAGCGGCCCGATGATGGTGTGAAAACGGACCAACAGGGCTGCGACGGCGGCTACGAATGTGAACGCCACCACCAGTTTGGTGGTCGCGCTCCAGCGGGGAGAGGCAGGGAGAGGTGTCTCTTGCAAAGCAACGCCTTTCGTTTCGTATCTATTCTAGCGTGTCACAGCGCGTTTTTCAACCGGCAATCCTGTCTTGATCCAGAACCCCGTTTTCTCCGGGAAAACGAGTTTCTGGAATCGCTACCCAAAATATTGCAATGCAATGCGAAGACGTTCCTCCACATCCTGCGGCGCGTCCTTCGGGATGGATTGGATGGCGGATTGCGCCTCGACGACGGAATATCCCAGCGCGGTGAGCGCGGCGAGGACTTCGCCATCCACATCGCTCATCGCGGCGACGCGCGCCAACGCGTCAGCGGGCTGGAGTCGGTCTTTGAGATAGAGGGCGATCTTCTGCGCGGTCTTTTTTCCCACCCCAGGGACGCGGCTGAGAAGTTCCGGCTCTTCGCTGAAGACGGCGCGCTGGATGGCATCTATCGTCAGCGTGGACAAAACCGACAGCGCCACTTTCGGGCCGACTCCGTCCACGCTGAGGAGGGTGACAAAGAGTTTGCGGTCTTCGGCGGATTCGAATCCGTACAACGACAGGTCGTTCTCGCGGACGATGAGGTGCGTGTGTAGAAAAACCTTGTCGCCCACCGTCAACTTATCCGCCAGGCCTTTGGGGACGCTGACGCGCAGTCCCACGCCGCCGACGGCGACGACGAGGTTGTTGTCTTCCTTGTGCTGGAGTTCACCGAGGAGGGAGGAGATCATGGATGTATTTTAACTCGCAATGACGGTTAGTAGCGTTTCGTATTCAAATGCGTGATCGCAATCGCCAGCGCGTCGGCGGCGTCGTCGGGTTTGGGGATTTCGGGCAGTTGCAGCAGGACGCGCACCATCTCCTGCACCTGCTTTTTGTCGGCGGAGCCGTATCCCGCCACGGCTTGTTTGACTTCGTTGGGGGTGTATTCGAAGATTTCCAATCCCGCCTGTTGGAGCGCCAGCAGGGCCACGCCGCGCGCCTGTCCCACCGCGAGGGCGGTGGTGACGTTGCGCTGAAAAAAAAGTTTTTCCACGGCGGCGGTATCGGGCTTGTGTTTTCTCAGCAGGCCGCGCAAGCCGCGGTGGAGGATTTCGAGACGGGCGGGCGCGGAGGCGTCCTTCGGGGTGAGGATGACGCCGAAGGAAACCGCGGCCAGCCCCCCGTCCGGCTCGAGGCGGACGAGCCCGTAACCGGTGGCGGCGGTGCCGGGGTCAATTCCGAGGGCGAGGGTCATGGTCAAAAAAGACTTCGGAGGTTTTGCAAACTTCCGAAGTCTGGGCCTGCTTACGCGGCTTCGAGGGCGGTCAGGGCATCCTCGGAGAGTTTGACATTGTGGAAGACGTTTTGCACATCGTCTAGCTCTTCGATGACATCCACCAGTCGCAAAACGGAGAGTGTGGCATCGGTGTCGAGTTCGAGTTCCTGCTTTGCGATCAGGCGCAGGCCCGATTCGTCGGGGGTGACGCCAACCTGGTGGAGGGCGTCGCTGATGGTTTTGAAGGCATCCACCGGGCCGACGATCTCGACGGATTCGCCCGCGTCCAGCACGTCGTCCGCGCCCGCCACCACGGCCAGGTCGAAGGCCTTTTCATAGGACAACTGGCTGGAGGGGAACGAGAAGTACGATTTGCGGTCGAACTGCCAGGCGACCGCGCCGGCTTCGGCCATGTTGCCGCCCGCCTTGCTGAAGGCGTGGCGCAATTCGGAAATGGTGCGGTTGCGATTGTCGGTTACGCAGTCCACCATGAGGGCCGCGCCGTGCGGACCGTAGCCTTCGAGCGTCAGTTCTTCGAAAGCCGCGCCTTCCTTGTCTTCGCCGGTGCCGCGTTTGACGGCGCGCTCGATGTTGTCCTTCGGCATGTTCTGGGCGCGCGCTTTTTCCACCGCGAGCGCCAGGCGGAAGTTGGCGGATGGATCGCCGCCGCCCTCACGCGCGGCAATGGCGATCTCGCGCGCCAGGCGGGTGAACACGGCGCCGCGCTTGGCATCGGCCGCGCCTTTTTTGCGTTTGATGGTGGCCCAATGGCTGTGACCGGACATAACCTGCTCCTTGAAATAAAACCACTTGCGTGGGGATTCGCACGAATGCGGCGAAATTATACCATTCATAAATCACGCGCATAAGTTCGGTGCATCTTGTAGAAATCCACCCCGAAGTTTTCCATCTCGCGCTGCATGTTCTCGTTTTCGAGTCCGATCTGGACGACCTCGGCGCGGCGGAACTGTCCCGACTCGACCACGGACTTGAACATTTCACTGTAGAGGATGGCCGTTCCGCCCGAGCCGCGATATTCGGGGACGAGTCCCGCGCCGTTGATGTTGAGGAAGTCGGTGCGCTTGAATTCGCGGAGCAGGGTCAGCCAGCCGAAGGGGAAGAGGCGTCCGCGCGTTCTTTGGAGCGCGGCGGTGATATCGGGATAAGCCAGCAGGAAGCCGACGGGCCGCTCCCCTTTCATCACGATCTTGATGAGTTTCGGGTCGGCGAACCAGAGCAGTTGATTCGCCATTGCCCGAACCTCGTCGTCGGTCAGCGGGGCGTTGCCAGCCGTACCGCGCAGGGCGTTATTGTAGAGGTCTTTCAATTGCGGGACGAGGGCGCGCAAGTCGGAACGTTTGGCGTAGCGCGCGATTCGCAGTCCGCGGCGGGAGGCGACGCGTTCGGCCAGTTCGTGGATGCGCGGCGGGAAGTTAATGTCCTTGTCCATGTAGCCTGAGACGGCATCGCGATGCGGCTGGAATCCCTGCGCTTCGACGAGAGGAATGTAGTATTGGGGGTTGTAGGGCTGGTCGAAGGCGGGACGATGCTCGAAGCCTTTGACCAGCAGGCCGAATCCTTCGAGGGGAGTGAAGCCCTTCGGGCCGATGATCTTCGTCAATCCGCGCGAACGCGCCCAGGCGAAGGCCGACTCGAAGAGGGCGGACGCGGCCTCGAGGTTGTTCTCACATTCGAAGAGATAGAAGAACGCGGTGGACTCGCGATTGAAGTCGTTGTAGTTGCGGTTGTCGAGGACGGCGAGGCGGCCGACGGGACGCGGCCCTTCGCTTCGCTCGTAAGCGAGAAAGAACGCGGCGCGGGAATGTTTATAGAAGGGGAACCGTTTCGGGTCCAGCCTGAGGCGCTCATCCATCAACAGGGGAGGCGCCCATTGGGGGATGTCCCGATAGATGGAAAAGGGCAGGTCGAGGAAGTCCCGCGCCTGCCTTTTGTTCGAGAGGTCGAGTTGGATGGTTTTCATGATGGCGGAATAAAAGGGTTTACAGAACTCAGATGGCGTTTTTGAGATCTTCGATGTTCGTGATCGGCAAAAGTGAAATCTTTTTGTCAATTTCGTGGGCGTTTTTGCCGGGATAGACAATCCATAAATGCCTCAATGACAAGTCGTTTATCGCCGTCCGCATGGAAGTTGTCACGACGGGCGCCTCGCTGAATTTGATCTCGACGCCATATCGTCTGCCCCTGCTCGTGAACAGGAAATCCAGTTCCGCCCTGGCGTGGACGCCCCAATAATACGCCTCCGACGGGCGCACAGTTTGAATGGCCTGCTCCAGCGCAAAACCCTCCCACGACGCGCCCGATTTTGGGCTGCCGAGCAGGCTGGATTTGTCGGAAATATCGAGCAGGCTGTGCAGCAAGCCCGTATCGCGAAAATAGACTTTCGGCGCTTTGACCTGCCGCTTGCCGATATTTTCGTGCCAGGGTTGGAGTTGCCTGACCATGAACGCGCCCGTTAAAATGTCGAGATACGAGCGGACGGTTTTATCGGAAAGCCCCATCGAGCGCGATAGTTCGGCCGCGTTCCACGTCTGTCCGTGGTAGTGAGCCAGCATGGTCCAGAAGCGGCGCAGGGCGGCGGGAGGGATGTTGATGCCCAGTTGGGGAATATCGCGTTCGAGGAACGTGCGGATAAATCCCTCACGCCACGCGAGACTGTCGCTTTCCGTTTCGGCCAGGAAGGAGCGCGGAAATCCGCCGCGCAGCCAGAGCGATTCCCATTTCTTTGCCCCCGTCTCGGACAAGTCGAAGCCGCTGAGTTCGATGAATTCGACGCGTCCCGCGAGGGTTTCGGAGACAGACTTGATTAACACAGGCGAGGCGCTTCCGAGGATCAAAAACCTGGCTTTGTTTTCAGGCCTGTCCACCATGACGCGCAGCACGCGGAACAGATCGGGCATGATCTGGATTTCATCGAGGATGACCAACCCAATGAGCGAGCCCAACACCAGTTCGGGGTTTTGCAGACGACGCTGGTCGGGCAGGGATTCGAGATCGAAGTATGTGGCGGTTTGCTCTTGCGCCAGTTGGCGCGCCAAGGTGGTCTTGCCGCATTGACGCGGCCCAAGCAGGGCGGTGATGGGCGAGCGGCGGATGGATGTTTTGAGCCTGTCGAGATAATAGGGGCGGATGAGCATGGGGAGATTATAGCATGAAATTTCGGAGTTAAATTCCGAAATTTCACACCCCATTTCGGGCGCGGATACTTCGACCTTTCAACAGGCCCGGGCCCTCCATCCGCTCCACGCTACATCGCCCTGGCGCGTTCGGCCATTTGGGCGCGCAGGTCGGCGTGATCCTTGTCAATCGTGAAGAGCGCGCCGAGGTAAAAGAAGAAACACAGACCCCAGGCAATCGAGGGGATAAGCAGGATGGCGGTCTGGAGGCTGGTGGCGTCGGCGATGACGCCGGTGAGGATGGGCGCGAAGGCCGCGCCGCCGTTTTCGATGAAATACTCGGTGGCCTGCGCCGTGGAGCGCACCTCGGGGACGGTCACGTCGTAGACTGTGGCGATGACGTTGGCCGAGGAGAGCGGCATGAAGATGGCCGTCAGGCACATGAAGACGAAGAACTGGTTTCTGGCCTCGATGGGCGTGGTGATGGCGAGGACGAGAAAGACCGCCCCGAGCAGCACGCCCGCGCTGGAGACGAGGATGCGCCCCTTGCGCGTGAACTTGAAGAGGAAGTCGCCCGCCGTGCCGCCGACGAAGTACCCCGCGGCGAGAATCAGGATGACGGGCGCCATGGTGAACAGGATGCTGTCGGCGTCGTAGCCGCGCTCTTTTGCGAGGTAGGCGAAGAAGAAGTAGGTGATCACGTTCCACGGAAAGACGCCCGCGAAGCCCTGCAAAAAGATGAACCACATGGTCTTCTTTTTGAAGATCTCCTTCGCTTCCTTCCATGAGAATTTGAAAGCCGCCATTTCGGGCATGGCCTCGAATTCGGGTTCTGCCTTGCCGCGCGGCATGTCCTTCACGAAGAAGAAAATGAGCGCCGCGACGACGAGACCGAGCGAGCCGGTGATGTAAAAAATGGAGCGCCAGCCGCCGATCATCGGCGCGATCATCAGCGCCAGGATCATGCCGAGCAGGTAGCCCAGCGGCTGCGCCAGTTGCAGCAGGCCGTATACCTTGCCGCGCAGGTTGGGGCCGAAATAGTCCGCCACGAGGGTGTAGAGACCGGGGTAGGAGGAGTCGTCAATCCCCGTCGAAGCGCGCGTCACAAGGAAGGCAGGGAAGGTACGGACAATCCCGTTCATCCACGTGGTCGCGCCCCAGATGAACGAAGCCAGCGCCAGCAGTTTGGCGCGCGCGTAACGGTCATAGAGATAACCCCAGACGGGATACAAAATCGTGGCGACGATCAACGCCCCCGAATTGATCCACCCCCATTGCGTGTTGGTCATCCCAAACTCTTCGCTGATTGGAACCTGCATCGAGCCGATCATCAACTTGTCGGTCTGGTGCAACAGCATGAAGAAGAAAAAGATGACGATCACGACCCAGCGGTATCCTGAACGTTGTTGTGACATGGCATTCTCCGATTTGCGATTTACGATTTGCGATTGCGTATTGCGTACTGCGTATCAAGTCTGGACTTTGGCCATTTAAGTTGAGTAGCAGGCAACTTCCAGCAGGGAAAACAAAGCGGTTCTTGGAATTAGGAGCATTTTGTTGCGATTCGACGAG
>DAOUMJ010000036.1:0-22142 GCA_034411715.1 Anaerolineales bacterium
GCACGTCGGCGCGACGCGTGGGCTGGTATTGATTCGGGCGGACGACGACCTCGCCGCGTTGGATATTCTCCGCTGCGATGCCTGAAATGTTGACGGCCGTGCGCGAGCTGGGCGCGGCGCGCTCCTCTTTTTTCTTGTGGGTTTGCAGGCCGCGCACGCGGCCTTTTTGTCCCGAGGGCAGAATTACCACTTCATCGCCTACGGAGAGGGCGCCATCGGTAAGGGTTCCAGTGACAACGGTGCCGAAGCCCGGCATGGTGAAGACGCGGTCAATCGGCAGGCGCGGGCGGTTGAGATCGGGGCGGGAGGGTTTTTCTTGTAAAAGTAATTGGAGATTGGCAATGAGCGAGTCGAGTCCCGTTTTGGTTTTGGCGGAGACGCGCACGATGGACGCGTCCGCGAGGACGGTGCCGCGCAGGGCGGCGCGAACGTCGCTCGTGACCAGATCCAGCCAGGCGGGGTCCGAGGCGAGGTCGGTCTTGGTCAGGACGATGAGTCCAGCGGGAATTTGGAGCAGGTCGAGGATGGCGAGGTGTTCGCGCGTCTGGGGCATCACGCCTTCGTCCGCCGCGATGACGAGCAGCGCCGCGTCAATTCCCCCGATGCCCGCCAGCATGTTCTCGATGAAGTCGCGGTGGCCTGGCACGTCCACGATGCCGACCTCTTCGCCATTCGGGAGCGCCAGCCAGCCGAAGCCAAGGTCAATCGTCATCTCACGCTCGCGTTCCTCTTTGAGGCGGTCGGGATGAACCCCCGTGAGCGCGGCGATGAGCGTGGACTTGCCGTGGTCTACGTGGCCTGCTGTGCCGATGACATACATTTATTTTGTTTTCTTTGTGACTTTCTTGCCGTGCCCCATGATGCGCTCGCTGGCAGTCAGCCATTCGTGCGCCCAGTTCATCAGTTCCTGCATTTGGCGCTCGGTGGCGTCGGTGGTCTGGTGCAGTTGGTCCTGCGCGGTCTGCACGAGATCGTCGAGCGTGTTGATGCGCTCTTCGGCGGAGGCCGCATCCTGTCGCAGTTCGCGGATGGATTCTTCCTGTGAGAGAGTGTAACTGGACCAACGTTTCTGATCGTCGGCTTTGAAAGCGGTCCATTCCTGGCGGGCGCGCTCGTCGCCGAGGCGCTGCATTTCGGTAATCTCGTTGATGCGCCGCTCGAGTTTCTGGTTGAGGTCGAGGTAGGCCTCCTGGGCGCGTTTGGCGGCGCGGGAGGTCTCCTCGGCGGCCTGCAATTGCGCTTCGAGGGCGGTCACCTGTTTGTTGAAAGTTTCGGCGCGTTCGGTCCATTCCTTCCAGGATCGGTCGCGTTCCACCTGGGCAAGCAATTGCTGGTCAATAAAAACTGCTTGCGCCTGTTTGCGTTCGGATTCGGAGGCCAGCAGGTCGGCCACGCGATTTTCCACGACCCGCAGGCCGTCTGTGCTCAATTGCACCTTTTCGCGGGTCTCATCCACGCGTTTCCGCATGGCCGCCAGATCACCCTGCAGGTCGGCAAGGCGTTTGCCGTCTGTGCGGCGCGCCTCCTCCAGGGCTTTCTGGGTATGTTCGATCTGCTCGTGCGCCGCGGCGATCTGCTCGGCGCGGGCTTTGATGTCGGTCAGGGCATGGGTGACGCGGATCTCCTCGGCGGCCTTGTCTTTCAATTGCTTTCGGATATCGGCCAGGTTGGCGGTTTTACGAAATTCCTCCAGTGAATGGCCTAACTTCTCCAGTTCGGCCTGGTGGCGTTTCGCGGCTTCGAGTTCGCGCTTTTTGGCGTTTTTCTCGATCTTTTCCACCACGGCATTCATATCCTTCTGCTGCCTGGCGATGATCTCGTCGAACTGGTTGATGCGCGCCGCAGCGACAGTGACCTCGCCCAGTTTTTTATCCAATGATTTTGCCAGTTTGGTCAACGCGGCCATGTCGCGTTCAAGGGAGGCGAGCCGTTCCTCCGTTGCCGAAGAGGCCTCGCTGGTCTTGCGTTGTTGTTTTTCCAGCCAGTCTATGCGTTTGATCAGTTGCTCGAATTCCATGGAACGCTCCGATTGATAATGATTCCGCAGGGATAAGTCATTTTACCGCAGAGATCGGGAAGCGCGCAGAGTTCAAAGAATACCCCTGCGTTCCCGTGTTTTCAGCGATTGGATTTCGGTGAAATCGTGAACTTATAACGCTCTCTCTCCGAGGTGTTCGAAGAGGGCCGGCAGGTTTTCGAGCAGGAAGCGCGAGACCTGCGGGAAGAGTCCCAGGAGGATGAGCATCAGCAGGCCGAGGGCGATCAATACGATCTGGGTGCGCGTCTCGCGGACCTCCCATCCGCCTGCGCCCGTCGCGACGGCGACCGACAGCGCGCGCACTGCGCCCGCCATGAGGCCGAGCAGGCCAAGCGCAAGCCAGACGGTCAGTCCCAGCGACTGGCGCGCCAGGCTTTCGAGCAGGGCCATGCGCACGGGAAAGCCTGCCAGCAGGGGAAATCCCGCCGCCGAAAGGTTGGCGAAGATCGCGCCGGCGGCGGCAAACGGCGTGACGCGCGCCGTTCCATGCAGGTTGGAAAAGATCGGCGCGCCCGCGCGAGACTGGATGACCGAAAGCGAGAGAGCCCAAAGCGCCAGTCCCAGTCCTCGAGGAATGATCTGCATGAAGATCAACGAAACGCCGTCTCCCGTCCCCATACCGAGAGCGATGAGGAGGAGACCCGTCTCGGCAATCATGGCATAGCCCATCAACCGGCCAAGATGACGCTGAAAGGCGGCCAGGAATCCCGCGCTGACCGCCGTAAGCAGGCCCGCGGCGCGCAGCAGGCTCATCAGTTCGGGGGAGAGGCGCAGGAAGGGGTAACGGTCCAGGAAGCCCATCGAAAACAGGATGGTGGCTTGAGGCAGAAGCCATAAGAGAAAACCGACCAGGTAGGGCGGCGCTTCCTCGAGCAGCATGGGAATCCAGGTGTAAAGCGGAAAGATGGCGAGCAGGAAGGCGAAGCCCATGGCCAACATGGCGGTGGATTGGGCGGTCATTTCCACATCGCCGGGGCTGGTCTCCACACCTGCCAGCAGCCAACCGGCGAACAGGATGAATGGGACAGCCAGTGTCTGGAAGATGACGTATCGGAGGAGGCCGCGCCCGGCCGCCTGCCGGGGCGAGAGGAGCATCGGCACAGAGAGGAGCACGGCGATCTCGATGAAGACGGCGGCGAACAGGAAGGGCCGCACAGCCAGGGCCGCCACCATCAATCCCAGGATGGGCAGGCCGAGCGGAATGAGCCGCCGCGCCAGTCCCAGCGTTTCCGCGCCGAAGAACCACATCGCCGCCAGCCCGTAGAGCAGCGCCAGCAGGGGGCCGTGAGCGGGTTCCAGCGCGAAACTGCGCCCCAACACGTTGAGCGATCCAGCCAGTTTGAAGGAAAGCGAGCCAAATCCCAAGGCGGTGTCAATCGGGACGATTAACGCCAGCAGGCTCAACGTCAGCGCGCCCGCGCCGCCGAGGAGGGTGGCGACGCGCTCGCGGCGGAACAGCAGCGCCAGTCCGCCCAGCGCGATGGGCAGGAAGATCCACAGGATGGGCGCGTTCATATCGTCTCCTCGCCCGCTTCTTCCGGACCGGCGGTCATCAGGTACGCGCCCGCCAGCGCCAGCCCGAGGTTGACGATGGAGAGAAGCCCCGCCAGCAGGATGGAGGTTTCCACGGCGGCGTAGAGGATCTCGAACCCCGTCATCACGGTCAACAGGCCGAGCGTGACGCGCATGATCTCGGCGGTGACGCCGAGATGAAGCAGCCCCATCCCCGCCAGCAAAAGCCCGCCCGCGATGACCGGGCGGCTGATGCCGGGAATCATCGCCTCGGTCGCGGGCGTGATCGCGATAACGAGAACAACAATAATGGAGGCCGCGAACAGGCGGAAGAGACGCCCTTGTGGTATTTGAACGGTATCCCAACGTCTGGAGACGTTGGAGTCCAATCCGGCGTCGGAGTCCAACGTCTCCAGACGTTGGAGTCGTGTGATCCCAAGCGTGGCGGAGGCCATCCAGCCGGTCACCAGTTTGACGGAGGCCAGGCCGAACGGCCAATGTTGCGTCACCAGCCAGAACATGCCGAAATACTGGACGGCCAACAGGCCGAGGCTCCAGCGCCAGTTACGGCTGAGGAGCAGGCCGGTGGATGTGACCAGCAACAGGCCGACCGTGATCCAGGGAAGATAGGCGGCAGCCGTGGTCAAGGCAGCCTCGGCGCAAGCATGGACAGGAAAAGCACGAGAAAGAGCAAGGCCCACAGAATGCCGCCTTCACCTTCGAGCGCGGCAGAGACGGACTCGCTCAGGCGGCCAAGCGAGCGATACACTTCCCCCAGCCCGCGGTAGAAAGAGTCCAGGCGCGAGGGTTCTCCCTCCGGGCGCACCCAGTGGGCGCGAACGGGATTGAGCCAGCGCAGGCGCGGCGTCAGCCAGAGCAGCGCCGCGGTCAGCGCGGCCGCTGCAAGTCCCGCGGGAAGCGCCCCGAGGGCGAGGGCGCCGTCCCAGCCGAAGAGTCCGAGCAGGATGAGCGCCGCCAGCGGGAGTCCGAGCCCCGTCACGTAGATGGGACGCGCCCAGGCGAGGCCGGCGTCGAGCGGGGCGAAGCCGCCCGCCTGTCGAGCGTGGCGGATGAAACCCGCCGCGAGCAGGGCCTGCGCCAGCAGGAAGACCGGCCACGTGAGCCAGGCCGCCCACGAGGGATTGCTCCCGCTTTCCCAGCCGCTGGCGGTGGGCGAGAACGGCAGCGCTGAGATGCCCCACAGCCCGGCAGCCAGCAGGGCGACGGTGAGAAACCGGTGTTGGATGGAGGCGAGGAACAGCGCGCCCCCCGCCAGCACGAGCGCCGCGCCCCAGGCCGCGGAGCCGGTGGGATTGCCTCGCAGGGCGGCCGCGATGGCGAAGGAAGCCAGGGCGATCACCCAGTAGGGGCGGCCGGTCAATTCATCGGGCGCGCGCATCCACTTCCAGCCGCCATAGAAACCCGCCGCCGCCGTAAGGAGGAGCAGGAACTGCGCCAGCGCGGTCGAGACGCCGCCGGCCGGGATGCGCGCCAGAATCGCCAGGCTGGAGGCGGCGGCGACCAGCCGCAGCGTGGTGCCAAAGCCGCGCCGAACGGCCGATTCGGGGGCGTACCCCAAATGCAGGGGAAGCACGCCCAGGCGCAAGCCCGCGGCCAGAATCATGAAGACCGCCGCGCCGGGAAGCGCCGCCTGGAAATCGAGCGGAACGCCGCGCGCCAGGCTGGCGAACCCGGCCCACAAAAGCAGGCCAATGCCCAGCAGGCGCGCCGCAAAGCCCGCCACCACACGTTCGCTGGCTTTTTCCCCCTCCACCGAGACCAACTGCGTCACCAGATCCGTCAGGTCAATGGCCGCCCACACCAGCGCCAGCGTCAAGGGATTATCGGCCAGCACGGCCAGCAGGCCGAGGCCGATCAACGCCAGCGCTCCGGCCCAGAGAAAGGGCGCGGGAAAATTCGCGCGCGCCGGCGCCGTCAGGATCACCGCCAGGCCCAGCGTGGACAGGCTGAACGCATACGGCCAGGAAACGCGATCGGCCGCGAACGACGGGGCTTCCGCGAACAGGGTGGAAGGTCCCCAGGGCGGCAGGTCGAGCAACAGCGGCATGCGCGCCTGCCAGAGCAGTACGCTCACCCAGGCCAGGAACGCTCCGCCGGCGGCGATCAACCAGGCAAAACGATAGTTGGGCCGCGTCATTTGCAGAATGACCAGCGTCAGCGACGCGGCGAGCAAAATGAGGACCGTGATGAGAATGAACATTGCAGGGTGTGGGTATTTTATCAGGTTTGCCGCGCGGCAGGCTGGTTTGTTGTACAATCGCCCCATGCCCTCCATTTGGAATTCAGGCCGCTTCGCAGCCCGGACGTTCTCCCGGCCCGCGCGCCTGTTCGGCCTCTTCAGCCTGGTCCCGCTCCTGCTGGCGGCCTGCGCTTCCTCCCCGGACCCCGCGCCGGTCTACGCCGCCCCGGGCGGGATCGCCACCCCCACGCCCTTCCAGCCCGGCCCCGCCGACCCGACGCCCGCCCCCCTTCCACTCCCGGCGTTCGATAGCGCAGAGGCCCCCGCGCTTTCCGACCCTCTCCTCAACCTTACGGTGGACATCAACCCGCTGACCGGCCTGCCGCCCGCCGACCCCGCCCTGCTCGAGCGGCGCCCGCTGGCGATAAAGATCTCCAATTATCCGCGCGCCATCCGCCCGCAATTCGGCCTCACGCTGGCGGATCAGGTGTTCGAATATTACATCGAGTGGGGCAACACCCGTTTCATTGGCGTATTCTACGGGAACGAACCGAAGCAGGTCGGCCCCGTCCGTTCGGGGCGTTTCTTCGACGAACACGTGGCGCGCATGTACAATGCTTTTCTCGTTTTCAATTACGCCGACCCGCGCGTGTGGAACTACCTCAAGGACAGCGATCTGCATCCCTACCTTGTGATTCCAAGTTGCACGGGAGGCCTTTGCCCGCCGTTCTTCGTTTACAACGTCAATAAACTGCCCGATGAACGGCATCTCGCCAGTTATTTCGATACCACGCGCTTCGACGAATTTGCCGCCGGAAAGGGCGTGAACAATTCGCGGCAGGTAATTCGGAACGGCTTTTTCAGCGAGCAGGTTCCCGAAGGGGGACATCCGCTGAGCCGTGTCTATTTTTATTATTCCAACGAGGATTATAGTTATTGGGAATACGACCCGCAAAGCCGCGCCTATTTGCGCTTCCAGGAAACGGCCGCGGCGGATCCCAGCAAGGGCGGGAAAGAAACCTACGCCCCGCTCGTGGACGCGGCCACCAGCCAGCAAGTCAGCGCGCAGAACGTGGTCGTCCTGTACGTTTCGCACACGTTTGTCAATAAATACAACGCCGAGGACGAGGTGTATCACATCCATCTCGTCAATTCGGGCAGGGCGTTTGTCCTGCGCGACGGCGTCGCCATCCCGGCCGTCTGGGTGCGTCCCAAATGGGATCAGCCGCTGATCCTGACCACGCCGGGCGGCAGCCCCATTTTCCTGCGTCCCGGGCGGACGTTCTACCAGGTGATCGGCGTCACCTCCACCGCCTACCAGGACGAGGACGGCTGGCGCTTCCAGTTCCAGACGCCGTGAAACCTTGATAGAATTACCCAAAAGGAGCGGCCTCATGCCCATTGATCCCAGTTTCATGAGCAGTTTTGCCCTGGTGTTGACCGGATTCGGCGGCGCGTTCCTGGCCGCTCTGTGGGTCAGCCTGGTGGTCTGGACGTATCGCGACATCCGCACGCGCGCCCGCGATCCCCTCGTGCAGATCCTTTCCGCGCTGCTGGTGGCCGCGCTCAGCATCCCCGGCGTGTTGGTCTACTTGATCCTTCGGCCGCCGCGCACGCTGGAGGAGGACTACCAGCACACCCTCGAAGAGGAGACCCTGCTCCAGGCGTTGGAGGATCAGCCCCTCTGTCCGGGCTGCGAGCGACGCGTCCGCGAGGACTGGCAGGTTTGTCCCAATTGCCAGACGCGCCTCCGCAAGCCCTGTTCGCATTGCGGCCGCCTCATGGAACTGCCGTGGAACATCTGCCCGTATTGCGGCACGGCCGCGCCCGGCGCGCGCAAGGAAAGCATCAGCATGGATGACGCTTTGCGCGAGTTGAAAATGGGGGAAGAAAATCCCGGAAAACCCTTGTCGTGACACCGTATGTGGTGCTATAGTCGAATTTGTCACCATGCTTGCAAGGAGCGACTATGAGCCGCCTCACCCTTAGACTTCCCGATACTCTCCACTAGCAACTCGAAATCCTGGCCGAGCATGAGCAGGTCTCGCTCAACCAATACATTGTTTTTGCCCTGACGCGCCAGGCAACGCTGGCTTACACGATTCAGACCGTTCCCGAGAGAGCGCTGGCCGAGCAGCGTGCCGCCTACACCACCCTGCTCCAAACCCTCGGACAGGCCTCCTTCGAGGAAATTCAACAGGCGCTGGACGAACGCGAGGCGGTCGGCCTCGATGCGGGATTGACTCCCGAAACGGTCGAATCTTTGCGAAGGAAATTGACGCCTCCTTCCTGACCTCGCGCGAGCTTCCCGTTCCCGAGCCTGAATCTCCCCCGATGCGCCTCGACTCCCTCACCCTCACCCACCTGCGGATGCCGCTCATCTCGGCCTTCGAGACCTCCTTTGGCCGCATCACCCATCGCGAGTGCATCCTGGTCGCCATCCGCTCCGAGGGGCTGACCGGCTACGGCGAATGCGTGGCGGACCGTGACCCGGGCTACTGCTACGAAACGACCGGCACAGCCTGGCACATCCTCAAGGATTTCATCGCCCCGCTGATCCTCGGGCAGGACGTGTCGGACGCGGAGGATTTCCAGCGCCGCGTGGAGGGCATTCGCGGGCACAACCTTGCCAGGGCGGGCGTGGAGATGGCGATCTGGGACCTGCTCGGCAAGCGCGAGGGCAAATCTCTGCGCGAACTTCTCGGCGGGGAGCGAACGCAGGTGGAGGTGGGCGTCTCGATTGGGCTGCAGTCTTCGCCGGAGAAACTCGTCCAAACGGTCGCGGAGTATGTGGCGTTGGGCTATCGCCGCGTGAAGATCAAGATCAAACCCGGGCGCGATGCAGCGGATACCTCCGCAGTGCGCGCGGCCTTTCCCCACCTTCTCCTGCAGGTGGACGCCAACTCCGCCTACACCCTGAAAACCAGCGTTGCGCTCAAGCCTCTCGACGATCTCGACCTGTTACTCATCGAACAGCCCCTGCACGAGGACGACATCTGGGATCATCGTAAACTCCAGGCCGAATTCAAGACGGCAATCTGCCTGGACGAGAGCATCGTCACGCCGCGGCACGCGCGTTACGCCATCGAGATGGAAGCCTGCCGCATCATCAACGTCAAACCCGGGCGGCTGGGAGGATTGAGCCGCGGCGTCGCCGTCCATGACCTGTGCCGGGCGCGCGGGATGCCGGTCTGGTGCGGCGGGATGCTGGAGACGGGCGTCGGGCGCGCGGCCAATCTGGCTCTGGCCTCGCTGCCCGGTTTTACCCTGCCGGGCGATATTTCCGCCTCCGAGCGGTATTACATGCGCGACATTACCCGCGAACGATTTACGCTGAACGCGGATAGCGCCATTGACGTTCCCTCCGCGTCCGGCCTGGGCGTGACGGTGGATCCATCGGCGCTGAAGGCTTTTGCCCTGGCGGAGACCATCCTCGCCCCGCGTTGACGGTTCTTTTCAGGGGGAGGTTGTATATTGTTCCAGCAGGTTTTGGATCAGGCCGGGATCGCCCAACGCTTCTCCATCCGAATCGTATGAGCCATATAGAATGGTCATGGATTCCAGCGCGTTGAACGACAGGGTGACGACCGCGAACGCTTTTCCCTTGTAACGCACGATTCCCGCCTCTGCAATGATCGGGCCAGTTGAATAGTAAGCGCTCCCGTTTTTGCCGAGGGCGATGGCGCGCATGTTTCGCGCCAGGTTCTTGAGATAGCCTCGCGCCGGGCCGTTTTCGTCCGACTTAAGGAGGCGGAAGGCGGCCTCGCGCAGGGTTTCGTTTTCGAGGCGATGGAGCCTGGAATAAAATTTGAAAAGGTCGCGGGGGGTGTAAGTGTTCGTGGCGCGGCTGGAGGGGTTGCATTTCAGGATGGCGGGCTGGCTGGCGCACGAATCCACCAGGCCAAAGGTGGTCAGCGTGGTTTCGCGGCGGCCATAAGGTCCCATTTCGATGACAGTGTCCCAGCGATGCAGGCCGCGGCGCGGCGTCCCGGATTCATAGGAAAGCCCCGCAAATTCATCGAACCAGGCGTTGAAAGCGGTCAGGGCGTTGGGGCCTCCACATTCGATTTCGACCTGGGCTCCTTCCGCTTGCAGACAGTTTTCGAAAACGAATAGCAACACATCGGCCGCGGAGAGATTTCCGCTTTGGGCGATCATGTGATGGACTTTTGGAAGGATGAAGTAACGCGTGTCAATCGGCCCGCCCATGCCGTTCACGATGGCGCGGTGGTCGGCGAAAAAACCGTCGGCATCCTTCCATCCCGCCGGGTCGGAAAGGAATTCCGCGAGAGCCTGGCGGTATTCGGGACTGGTGTAGTAGTCCATGCCGCGCGCCGCTTCCAGATCGTGAAAATATTCGTCCCAGGCCGCGCTCGATGGGTCCCAGTATTTTCTGCAAGAGGAAAGAAAATAAACCAGCGCCGGCCCTTTGAATGCGGAGGCGAACTGGAACGGGACATCCGCGTTGATTGAAACGAGTTCGCGGTCGTCGGTGAGGTCGTAGATGTAAACTCCGATGTCCTCGGCGGTTCCGTCGGGGCGGCAACTCTGGGGGGCGGCGGGGAGGGCTTCGAGGAATGGGCGACTGTAGTCGGGAGGCGAGGCTGCGGCGCGGGTGGGAACGGCCGTTTTCGTGGGAACCGGCTGCGGGTAGGGTGGAGCGGCGAAGAGGTCCGGTGTGGGGCAGGGGGTTGGGAGGGCGGTCGCCGGCGCGGTGGGGGAGCATGAGACCGTCGAGCAGGCCAGCGCGAGAACAGCCGCGAGGGCCGCGGTGATCGGGTTTATCCTTTTCATGGGCGGGCGCAATTTTAATGCAATTGTCCCTTTCCGCCCCGCGTCTTGGTACAATCGGACTATCCGCTACATAAGTATTGCTCTGTAAAAACTACGTGAACCGCGAAGATTTTGTAACGCGATATTCATATCGCTTTTGGTTGCGGAATGAATTCCGCGTTACGTGAAACGGATGTAGAATATTCGAGGAGAATGGAATGAGCCGAGCACGCGCGCAACGCTATTTGGGAATGACTATTCCGCAGTTGGGGACGCTGGGAATCCTGGCTGCGTGTTTGTGCTGCACGGTCGTTGGGGGATACTGGTGGCTCAACTCGAGGGTGGCCGCGGCCTATGCCGTGCCGGACCTGCCCGGGGTGAATCTCACTCCCCTGCCCACCTTCACGCCCACGCCCACCGAAACGCCCACCCCCACGCCATCGCCCACGCCGGTCACCTACGAGTCGCTCATCCCCGCGGGCTGGAAGCAGTTCAAGTCCGCCGACGCGCCCGGCCTGGAGATCTGGCTCCCGCCCAGTTACGCGCAGCAGACCGAAAAGGAAAAGAAGGAGGCCATCAAAATCCTGGGTTCGGAAGGCGAAGAGATCAAAACCCTGCTGTCTCTTAAGGATTCCACGCCCAGCCCTTATCTCGTTTTCACCACCTTCGAAATCGCCGCCCGCCCGATCTTTGCCGCCGACCTGGACGAGATGGTCGACGCGGAATTCGGAACGTACATGCGCCTCGGACGCCTGCTCGGGCGCGATCATTTTGTGTTCCAAACCGTGTCTTATCCGGCGCGCAGGCTGGTCTTCGATATCAACGTGAGCGGCATCGACGCGGGATTGGTCGTTTACGTTGTTCAGGTGGGGGGCGATCTGTATTACCTGGGGTTCGCGATGCCGTTCAACGAAACCTACGCGCGCCTGCCCGATTTCGACCGCGCCGCGCAGACGTTCCGCATCGTTCCGCCGTAGGCCGGGCGCTCTTTCGCGCCGCCCGCGTTATTGTTTTCCCACCAGCAGGTATCCGCCGTCCACTACAATGACCTGCCCGCGAATCATGGATGCGGCGGGCAGGCACAGGAATCCCACCACCTCGGCCACATCCTCAGGGGTGACCAGCCGCCCGGCGGGGGTGCCGGCAACGGCGTTTTCGACGACGCCCACGTCCCGATGGATAATGTCGAAATATTTGAGGGCGTCTGTCTCCACCAGGCCGGGCGATACCGCGTTGACCACGATGTTCTTCGGCGCGAGTTCCACCGCCAGGTAACGAGTCAGCGACTCGAGCGCGGCTTTCGACGCGCCCACCGCCACGTAGTCGGGCAGGACGCGCGCCGATCCCGCGCTGGTGATGCCGACGATGCTCCCGCCGCCGCGTCGCTCCATCAACGGGACGGCGCGCTGGGCCGCGAACAACAGGGCGCGGGCGTTGATGTTCATGGTCCAATCCCATCCTTTGGGTTTTTGCCCCAGGGCGGGACGGTTATAGCCTGAGGCGGCGTTGTGGACGAGGATGTCCAGCCCGCCGAATCCCCTTTCTGTTTCGTCGAACAATTTGCCAATGCCTTCGATTTTGCCCACATCGGCTTTGACCGGCAGGGCGCGGCGGCCAAACGCCTCGATCTCGTGGGCGGTCTCTTCGGCGGGGGCGCGGTTGCGAAAGTAGTTCACGATCACGTCCGCGCCGTGACGCGCGAAATGCAGGGCAATAGCGCGGCCGATGCCGCGGCCCGAACCGGTGATGAGCGCGGTTTTATTGGAAAAGGGAAGGGATGACATGGCGTTTCCTCCGAAGGGCAGTATATCCCAGGTTGGAAATAATGGAAGTACAATCGTGAGTGGAGATTCGAACTTGACGCATTTCCCGTTTCTGGTCTCCCTCCTCGCCGGGCTGGCCTCGCTGTCGCGCGGATATTGGGAGGGCGGGCAGACCCAGCCGGCGCGCTGGTTCCTGGCGCTCGGCGCGTTCTGGCTGCTCGCCCGCATTCGACGCTGGCGCTGGTTCTTCTCCCTCGGGTTGTTCGCCGCGCTGGCGGCCGCGGGCTACGGTTTGTGGATCGGGCTTTCCGGCGGCTGGATGCTGGCCGGAGCGTTGGGCGGTTTCTTCGCATGGGCTCTCGCCGATTTCGAGCGCCGCCTGCGCGACTCCGCGCCGGGGGATGTTTCTGCCCTCACGCGGCGTCACCTCCTCCGCCTGGGCCTGCTCGCCGCGCTGGGACTGGCCTGGTCCCTGCTGGGGATGTTCTACTGGTGGCGGTTTTCGCTGGAATGGCTTGGCTATGCCGCAATTCTGGCAGGGCTGGGGGTTGGCCTGCTCATTTCCAGGAGCCATCGGGGCGGGATGTGAGGCCGATATTTCGAGGAAATTCAAAGTCTCGCCAGCCATGCCTCCATTTCGCGCGGGGACTTGAAGTGAAAAACCGTCAAATGGCGATACTCCGGCCATTCGAGCAACATGGGGATTTCGCGCTTGCGCCGCCAGTAGGTCTTGAAGAACCAGTAGACGAGCGACTCGTTAGACCAGACCCGAAGTTGACTCCAAATGTTTTCACGGTTGCCGTTCCACAATTCCTCGCGGGTGAAAGCCCTGCGCCAGGTGCGGCGCAGCAAACGTCCCAGGCTGAGGCACAGGCCGTAATCCAGCCAGACCAGCGCCTCGGCGCGCTCCCAGACGATATCGCGCGAGGTATGGTAATTCCCGTCCGCGATCCACGCGCCGGCCTCGGTGGCCTTTTCGACGCGCTCGCGAAAGTCCATTACGAAGGCGGGAGTCCAACCCGGTTCCCAATAAAGCGCGTCGAGTTCGATGAGCGGCAATCCCAGCCGCGTTGAGAGAACCCTGGCGAGGGTGGTCTTGCCCGAGCCTGCCGTGCCGATCACGGCGATGCGCCGGTGGGGGAACGAGTGATTCATGTTGTTCAATTTTAGCGCATCTTGAACGCGTAAGCAATTTTCGGGTAAATTTGTGATAGGATTCCCAATATTTTCTTCATGGACGAAACCATGTTCGACCTTCCCGATTCCGAAATCCTGCCCCTTTCCAAAGAACACGTTTTCTACACCTGGTCGGCGCAGGC
The DNA here is from genome assembly GCA_034411715.1 of Anaerolineales bacterium. Taxonomy (GTDB): domain Bacteria; phylum Chloroflexota; class Anaerolineae; order Anaerolineales; family Villigracilaceae; genus Denitrolinea. The sequence continues at coordinate 13,606 of DAOUMJ010000036.1, forward strand.
AAAGGTTAATCCCATTCCCGTCACGCGCGCCAAAGGGGTCTATTTCTGGGACGTGGACGGCAAGCGTTACCTGGATTTCAACTCGATGACCATGTGCGTCAACATCGGCCATGGCGACGAACGCGTCATCCGGGCGATGCAGGAGCAGGCGGCGGAACTGCCCTACGCCGCGCCGGGCATGACGACGAAGATCCGCGCCCTGGCGAGCAGGGCCGTGGCAGGCGTGACCCCGGGCGGGAAACTGACCAAGATCCTTTTCACGCTGGGCGGGGCGGACGCCAACGAGAACGCCATCAAACTGGCGCGCGGCTACACTAAACGGTTCAAAATCCTGACGCGTTATCGCTCCTATCACGGCGCGACGATGGGCGCCATGGCCGCCACCGGCGATCCGCGCCGCCATGCGTGGGAACCGGGGACGATGCCGGGTGTTGTCCACTTCCTCGACCCATATCGTTACCGCTCCACGTTTCATCGAACGAACCCGGATATTTCGGAGGAGGAATTCGCCCGCGATTATCTCAACCATCTCGAGGAGATCATTCGCTACGAGGGACCCGAAACCATCGCCGCGATCTTGATGGAATCGGTCACGGGGACGAACGGCATCATCATTCCTCCCGAGGGTTACATGCAGGGAGTCCGCGCCCTGTGCGACAAGTACGGAATCGCCATGATCGCCGACGAGGTGATGAGCGGCTTTGGCCGCACCGGGAAATGGTTTGGCGTGGATCACTGGAACGTCGTCCCCGATATTATGACGATGGCGAAGGGACTCACGTCGGCGTACGCGCCGCTCGGGGCGGTGGCGATGAAGCCCGAAGTCGCGGCAGTTTTCGATGAGCGCGTTTTCGAGAGCGGGTTGACGTACACTTCCCACCCCGTCTCGCTGGCGGCGGCGGCAGCGAATATCCAGGTGATGAGGGAGGATCGGCTCGTCGAGCGCGCGGCCGCTCTCGGTCCCGCGTTGAAGCGCATGTTGAACGACCTCGGGGAGGCGCATCCCTCTGTCGGCGATGTTCGCTCGATCGGCTTGTTTGGCATCGTCGAACTGGTCAAGAATCGAAAGACGAAGGAGCCGATGGCGCCGTGGAACGGGTCGAGTCCCCCCATGGTCGCGCTGCGGAAATATTGTCTCGAGCATGGCTTGTTTTTATACACGCACTGGCATACGGTTCTCATCATCCCCCCGTTGATTGTCAGTGAAGCGCAATTGCAGGAAGGGCTGGCGATCCTCGATAAGGCTTTGGAAATCACCGACAAGGCTGTTGGATGAACCTTTCCTACGCGATTTGGTTGACGGTATCCGGGGCGCTCGCCCTCCTGGTGGCCTGGCTGGGATGGCGGCGCCGCGCCGCGCCGGGCGCGCTGGCGTTGATGACGTTGATGCTTGCGCTGGGTGTCTGGTCGCTTTCGTACGCGCTCCACTGGCTGGCGCCCAATCCATCCCTGCGCGGTTTCTGGCTGCAGATGACCTATTTTGGCGTGGTGGTTTCGCCGGTGGCGTTCTTCGTTATGGTGCATCAATTCATTGGGCGGGATGGCTGGCTGACCCGTCGCGCTTACGCGTTTTTGTCGTTTATTCCCCTGTTGACCCTGATTTTTTTATGGACGGATTCCTTTCACGGTCTGTTTTTTGGCAGGCGTCAGGTGGAACTTCAGTCCACCATCTTGAGCGGGGGGGCCTGGTTCTTTGTGTTCGTGTTCTATTCGTATGGATTGCTGGCGATCGGTTTCGTTTTGCTCTTCCGCGCCTATCTGCGTTCTGCGGCCTTTTACCGGCGGCAGGTGCGCGTATTGCTGGCCGGGGCGTTGCTTCCCTGGCTGGTGAATTTTCTCATGCTGGCGGGCTGGAATCCCCTGCCCGGTCTGGACCTGACGCCGCTTGCTTTTGCCGCGAGCGGCCTGTTTTTCGCGTATGGTTTCTTTGGCTACCGCATGATGGACCTGGTGCCGGTTGGTCGGGACGTTTTGGTGGAAAATCTGGACGACGCCATCGTAGTGGTGGATACGCAGGGCCGCATCGTGGACATCAACCCAAAGGCGATGGAACTGGCCGACCCCGGCATGGAAATGCCCTATGGCAAGCCGTTTCGCGAGGTGTACTCGCGCTGGGCAAACCTCATCTCCAGTTATTCCGGTCTCGATGGACGGGCTGAGGTCAAATTGGACAACTCGCCTGTCACGCATGTTGACCTGCGCGTCATTCCCCTGAAGGATCGCCAGGGAAGCCTGCTGGGGAAACTCGCCACCTGGCGCGATATCAGCGCGCGCAAACAGGCCGAGGAGCGGTTGCGGGTGTTCTTTCGCGCGGTGGAACAGAACCCGGTGGCGATTCTCATCACGGACGCCGATGGATGGATCGAATATGCGAATCCGCATTTCGTGCGCCTGACAGGGTACAGCCTGGAGGAGGTGCGCGGGAAAAACCCGCGCCTCCTGAAATCGGGCGAGACCTCGATGGGCACGTACGAGGATTTGTGGAAAACGATCAAAGCCGGGCAGGTTTGGGAGGGGGAAGTGCTGAATCGCAAGAAAAACGGGGAATTGTACTGGGCGTACGAATTGATCGCTCCCGTTCTGGCCGAGAACGGACTGGCAACCCATTTCGTCGCCATGCAGCAGGATATCACTGCGAGGAAGAACGCCGAATCGGAACTGCGGGTGGCCAACGCCCGCTTGCAGGCGCAATTGATCGAGATCGAGAGCCTGCACGACCAGTTGCGGGAGGAGGCCATCCGCGATGGGTTGACGCGCCTGTTCAACCGCCGTTACATGGAGGAGACCCTGGAGCGCGAGATCTTCCGCCTCGATCGCGATCCGAAACCGATCAGCGTGGTGATGATGGATGTGGACCTGTTCAAGTCCATCAACGACACCTACGGCCACCAGGCCGGGGACGCCGTGCTGCAAACGCTGGGAACGATGCTTCTCGAAAATACCCGCACCAGCGACATCGCCTGCCGCTACGGAGGGGACGAGATGTTGGTGGTGATGCCCGGCGCGAACATGGATACGGCGGTTGCCCGCGCCGAGGAATGGCGGGCGGCTTTTTCCCAGATGTTCTTCAATTTCGGAAAAAAAAGAATCAACACCACGCTTTCGCTGGGCATTGCATCCTTTCCGGACCAGGCGCGAAGCGCCATTGAACTGCTGGTGGCCGCGGATCAAGCCCTCTATTGGGCGAAAATAAGACGCAATCACGTGGCGTTGTACGATCCCTCCATCATGACGCGCGGGACGAATCGCTCGGATGCGATTCGATAAACGCGCGATAATTCTCGGACTTGTCCTGCGGTTTGTCGCGGAGGTGTCCGTGCTTTCTGTGACTCTGCGGCAAAATTGCGTAAGGCGCGTAAAGTAAGTTGAACGAGAGACGGGTCGTCTACCTGAATGGCAATGGCCCTCTTGCAAACGTGCGCTCGCAAGCGCACAATACGCCTGGCGTAAGAGACGTTCTCCCCTGGCGCTTGCGCGTCAGGGCAGGTATAACGTCGGCTGACTTATGCAGGTTCTAATATCAAAACACGGCAGGAAAAGTTAAATGACTACCAGCGCAAACAAAGTAAGAATGTTGATCCTCGGCTCAGGCCCGGCGGGATTTTCCGCCGCGCTCTACGCGGCGCGCGCCGAACTCGCGCCGGTGGTGTTGACCGGAACCCAACTGGGCGGGCAGGCCGCGTTGACCTATACCATCGAGAATTATCCCGGTTTCCCGGAGGGCGTCGGTGGGGCGCACCTGGGTGAATTGTTCCAGAAGCAGGCCGAGCATTTCGGGGCGCGCGTCGAATTCGACACGGCGAACAAGGTGGATTTGTCGGCGCGGCCGTTCAAGGTCGCGACCGACGCGGGGGAGTACGAGGCGGAGACGTTGATCGTCGCCACGGGCGCGAGTCCGATCCACTTGAACGTCCCAGGCGAGGACACGTTGTTGGGGCGGGGCGTCTCGTATTGCGCCACCTGCGACGGGGCGTTCTTCAAGGACAAGAAAGTGGTCGTGGTGGGCGGCGGCGACAGCGCGCTGGAGGAGGGGCTCTTCCTGACGCGATACGCCACCTCCGTGACCGTCGTCCACCGCCGCGACGAGTTACGCGCCGGCGCGATCCTGCAAAAACGCGCGAAGGATCATCCCAAAATCAACTTCATCTGGAACACGATCGTGACCGAGATTCTCGGCGCGGAAAAGATGGAAGCGGTCCGTTTGAAGAACGCGCAGACCGGCGAGGAGACCGTTTTCGAGGCCGACGGGATTTTCATCTTCATCGGCCACACGCCCAATACGGAAATCTTCAAAGGCCAGTTGAAAATGGACGCGCGCGGTTACATCGAAGTGGATCACCTGATGCAGACCAGCGTCCCCGGCGTGTTCGCGGCGGGCGAGGCGGCCGATCCGCATTTTCGGCAGGTCGTTACCTCCGCAGGGATGGGCGCGGCGGCCGCCATCCAGGCGACGCGCTTCCTCGAAGCGGAATCAGGCTGACGGTTGATGTGAAACGGAATTTCTATCTAAAGTGTTCGTGTGCCGTATTTTCACGCGTCCAAATGATACGTGTGATACGGATTCTTGCACGGGTTTCCCCAGGCGATGTGCATTTCACGGGCCGTCAGGTCGATCACCAGCGCATTGATGGTTTTCTCGCGGTCGAGCGGGTCTTTGATGTCGATGGCGTGGTTGCAAATGGAATTGGAAAAGTTGACGTGATCGCGCTGGATGGCCTGCAGCGTTTTGATGGTATGGCTTTCCTCGTGTTTCAACATCCGCAGGGCGCGGAAGTAACGCACGCGCGAGGAGATCAATTCCTCGGGGTCTTTCTCGATGGCCTTCATCGTCTCGTTCAGGAAATGATTCGTGTGAACCATGTAGCCGTCTTCGCCGTATAAAATCGCGAACCTGCGCGCCGAGACTTCCACGCTGTAGATCTCGCCGCTCTCGTGGACGATGAGGTGATTGTAGCCCGCGGCGCGGTGCGGCACGAGCGCGGCGCGGATCGCCTCGCCCGGAGTCTTCGCCGCGAGAACCGCTCGCGAGACGAGAATGCGCGGAATGCCGATGCGCGAATCGTTGGGATAGACCGAGTCGCAGAACTGCGCGATGCCGTAGGCGTTGAAGCCGATATTGGGCAGGAGTCCGCCATAAGTCATGCCGAGATACGGAGGTTCATCCTTCGGCGCGGCGTGAATGACCATCACATCGTCCTCGTCCTCGGGCAGCCAGTCCTCGTTGTGCGCGCCCAGCACATGGCCGTCCGCCGTGCGCATTTCGTTGACCGCGAAACTGGTGCAGCGCGAAAGGTGCAGGGCGTCCATCGTCACCGCTTCCATGGCGTGCAATACGCACAGATCGTCGAAACTCACGCCCGCCCCCTCGGCCATCCCCTGAATCTCCTCCACGTACTGCGGATACTTCTCCTGCGCGAACGGGATGAACTTGCGCGCCTGGATCTGCGCGCCCTCCCACGTGAGCGCGAGATCGGCGTAGGCCTGTTGCAACAGGTTGCGCGCGTTCTCGATGCTGTGTTCGATCTGCTTTTTGGCGGCCTCGCCGAATTGCCGTCCCATCTCGCGGTGTGTGCCGGAGATGCGGACGAGCGGAGGCGGCGCGGCGTGGATGGGCGTGTTCAGGGGGTCTTTTTTGGGCATACATACCTCTCATTATGACAAAAAAACTGCCCCGCGTTTTTTCAACGGAGCAGGCGGATTCTAACATATCGGGGGATTACGACGGCGGAGGCAGCGGTTCATCCGGACCCGGCGCGGGCGCGGCCACGATCGGCCGATCCCTCGCTTCGAGCATCGCCAACGCCACCGCCCCCACGCCCGTCACGCCAACCACGAAGGGAGCCAGCCACCCGAAGCATGGAATCATCCCCAGGCCCTGTACCACCAGCGCCAGGAGGAACGTGCCAAATCCCGCCGTCAATGTGGGCGACCAGTCCTGACCGACCGAACGTGTGAACCGTTCTCCCACTTCCAGGCCGATGGCGATGATCCCGAACAACCATGCCAGGAAAATTCCCATCGCGAGGATTGGGATCGCCAGGATCAGGATGATGGTGATCAACATGAGCAGCATCAGAATCGGGGCGACCATCACCGTCAGCAAACCCACGCCTCCCGCCACCAGCGGCTGACGGACAAAAACCTGCGCGACGCGTTCCATCTGCGGCTGCATGAACAGCGCGAGCAGCATCGCCAGCGCGGCGATCAGCACCGCCTGTCCCAACACGCCGAACGTGGAGCCAAACGGGGTGAAGATATGCGGCTGGGGAACTTCCGGCAGGGTCGGTAATTCTGGCGCCTGCGTCGCTTTCGGCAGTTCGGGCAGAGTCGGCGCGGGGATCTCGATGGCGGGCTCGTTTCGTGTCTCGCCTTCGACGCGCGAGCCTTCCGCGCGGCTGAGCGATCCGCCGATGGTCACCAGGTCTCCCTCGACGACAGATCGCGCTCCCATCGAGCCGGAGCCGCCGATCAGAACCAGGTCGCCCGTCATCGTTCCATCCAGCGTGATATTCCCGCCGAAGATGACGATGCTTCCCCTCACCAGGGCGTCCTCCTCGATGGCGACGTTCCCGCCAAAGACAACCAGGTCGCCGTCCAACGTATCGCCGCTTTCGAGGGTGTAATTTCCGCCGAAGATGACGGGGCCTCCGTCGAACGGTCCCATCGCCCGCGCCGAGGCGGTCGGCAAAAAGACCAGGGCCAGCAAAACCAGCAGGGTCGAGAGTTTTGTCGCGCGCTTCATTGCTCACGCTCCTTTCACGAAACGGGTAAACCGCCAGAGAGAGACGGTCCACAGCAGGGCGAATCCGCCCAGCGTGGACAGGATGATCATCCAACCGAATGGAGGGATAAATCCCGGCAGGACGCGCAGGAAGATCGAGCCGATATCTCCGATGGCGCGCGCCATGTCCGCTAAGGTCAGGAAAAAGTTGACGAGGGCGGCGATCCAGCCTGCGGGCGAGGCCAGGAATTGGAAGGCGTACGGGGCGAGCGTCCAGGCCAAAAATCCGAGCCCGCCCGCGGCCAAAATCAGGAACCCGATCCATTTGTTGCGGCGTTCGGTCACGCGTCGCGCGGCGAGCCGTTGCTGGAAGCGCGCGGTAAAGCCCGGCGCGGGCGCGGCCATCCTCACGGAACGCAGTTCGATATTGACCTCCGCCAGCGCGGCGCAATGCGCGCAATCCAGCAGATGCGTTTGCAGTTCGCGCTTCTGTTCGGTCGTCAGAGGCTGGTCGTTCGCCAGCCAGTCTTCAAAAGGCCGGTGATTCATGGGGCCTCCTTTGCGTGTTGGTCTGCATCGAGGATTCTTCCCAGCGTTTGCCGAGAGCCAGGCGGGCGCGGTGCAGGCGGCTCTTCACCGCGCTGACCGTGAGCCCGAGCGCCTCGGCGATTTCGACTTCCGAGGCGTCGTGCCAGTAACGCATCACGATGGCGGCGCGGTCCCTGGGATCGAGCGAATCGAGCAGGCCGTGGAGTTTTTCCTTCTCCTCGCGGCGCACGGATTCGCGTTCGGGGTTGGGGGCGTCGGTGTCGGGAATTTCGAAGGCGGGCGAATCGTCGTCCTCCTCGTCAATCGAGAAGGTGGAAAACCTGCGACGGCGCAGGCGGTCAATGCAATAGTGCGCCGCGATGGACAACAGCCAGGTGGCAAACGACCGTTTCGGATCGTAACGCCCAAGATGCTGGAAGGCGCGCAGAAAGGTTTCCTGCGCCGCGTCCTCCGCCGCTTCGGGCTCGCCAAGCATTCGATAACACAGGTTATAGACCGGCCTCTGGTATGTTTCGACCAATTGCGTGAAAGCCTGGTCGTCGCCGCGTTGCGCCTGGAAAACCCAGGTTTGTTCCTCGTTCACGCATTCTCCTTGTTTCTGCCTCATTTTACGCTGGAGAAAAGGGAAAGTTGCAAATAACAGCTGACTTTACTGAAAAAAGCCAAATCCTGACCACGGAGACACGGAGAAAATAAGAAGGAAAACCCCGTGACTCTATAAGTATTGCCCTTTAAAAACTACATCGATCGCGAAGATTCTGGGCTGTGCATGGCATAAGACGGGAAGGTCTTATTCCGGCAGAGAATGGCGGCCGACAGACATCAATCGAATACCGCGCGGAGGGACGGCTTTCTCTTTGATTGGCAGTCCCGCGGACTTGCCGCCTGTCCACACGCGCGCGACTTCCCTGGCGGGGAGGCGATAGCGCGGCACGTACGCGCCGTAGCCGATGAACCCGACGGGGCGGGAGGGACGGAGGAGGGAGGACATAAATGAACCTACTGTTGTGAGCGGCGATTTAATCAGGCTTGTAATTGCCGCTGTTAAATTGGACAAGTTTCACCCAGTCAATATAACCATTCGATGGATTGCAAAACTTTGGAATAAATTCCATCGCAAACATGTTGACGATTCCCGCCTTCTTTTTTGTGAAATCTTCATTGTGTTCCTGATCTTTCGCTTAAAATTTTGGTGAAATCATGAATTTCCAACACGCCATATATGGGGGTAAGATGATTTTCAATCCCATATTTAGGGGTGCGCTTT
>DAOUMJ010000037.1:0-24294 GCA_034411715.1 Anaerolineales bacterium
GCATCGGGACGATGTACCGCCGAGACCGCAGAGTACGCGGAGACTTGATAATGAAGAACTCTGCGCTCTCCGCGGTCTCTGCGGTTAGTTTTTTCAGTGAAGTCATCAGTGCTTCGCAAAAGCGCGTATTTGGCGTTCTCTAACGCCGGATTTGCGCTTGAGAGCGCAAGTTACGCATAGCTTTCGTAATTTACGATGAATTTTTCCCGTCCAGGTGGACGAACAGGAACAGCCACAAATACAGCCGAAAACTTTCCACCGATGGGGCAATGTGCCGCCGCGAGCCGTTGATGTCGCCGAAGTAACTGATGAAAAGGGAAGCGCCGGCGTAAAGGAACATCCACACTGCCAGCCAGGCCCAGACCCACGTCTCATTGTCGCGGCGGCGAAGGGCAGACAGGACGACGGAGACGAGGAGGAGCAGGTCAATGAAGTAAACGGCAACGGTCTCAGGGTGAACCAGGTCGCCGAGGCGCATCAGAACGTTCTTTATGGCGATCTTGTTCGGTTGGTAATAGTATGGCTGGAAGGAATCGGCCGCAAAGGCATCCCAGTTTTTGAAGACAGTCTCGAAGACGTATCCCGGGTGCGCGATCAGGAAAGAGGCGTAGACCCGATCGGCGTGTTCGTTGAACCACGCGTCGAACTCCTCGGTGGAGGCGGGGTCGGGCATCCCCCTTTTTTCGAAGAATTCGGCGCGCGCAGGGAAGGGCAGGATGGCGGCGTTGATCGTGTTGTAGATCGAGGGCTGCCAGCGATTGCTGCGGTGCGACGAATTGGAAGTAACCAGGAAGAGCGCCGCCAGCAGGATGAGAATCGGCAGGACGAATTTTACGCGCTTCAGGGATGTGAAGAAGAATAATGGAACGGTCGCGAGAACGATGGCGGGCAGGGCGTACTGGTGCGCGTCGCGAACGAACACCCAAAGGAGCAGCGCGATCATCGAGGCGGCGAGCAGGCCATAGGTTCGAAAGGATGGGCGCGCCCGCTCCTCGCCGATGTGAAAGGCAAGTTCCAGCAGCAATGCCAGCGCCAACGGGAGAAGCGAGAAGGAAAGCGACTCGGAACTTAGCACGGGATCCCATTCGGCGATCTGGGGTGTGAAGCCGAAGGCGAGGATGACGAGCGCCGCGAGAATCTTGACGATCGGATGCCGAAGCCGCCGCGCGAAGGCCCACGCCAGGGCGCCCCAGCCGAGCGCCGCGATAAGGTGTTGGGCCAGGGCGATCCTGCCGAAACATTCGTTTGGAGCGAGCCTGCCTTCCGCGCCGCTTCTCGGCAGGACGATCAGAGGAGGTTCGCAGGTCTCGCTATTTGCCAGTTTGTAGAGCAGGTTGGTGGTGAAGAGACGCCGCCCCGTCAACATCCCGCCTGAAAATAACGGCGCGCGGGAGGATGCGATGTAACTTGGCGTATCGTTCGTCCCGATGGACAGCCGCAAGTCGCCGTAAGCGGAAAGACGCACCCACGCTCCCAGGACGATGACACATAAGACGATGACACTTGCCCAATTTTGTTGGATCCATTTGAAAATTCGATTTTGTCTCATTATTTTGAATTTTACAATAGTTTTCGCTTTTCGGCAAAAAGGGACGCTACTTTATCAATGAAACCAACCACCCCGCCAGCGCGCCGCCCGCGACCAGCCAGGTGGAGTTGATTTTGTAGCGCAGGAGAAGGCCGAGGGAAACGATGGCGATGAGGACGGCGGGGAGATCCGTCAGCGAGGAGGCGGCCAATTGGACTGTGACCGCGGCCATCAGTCCGAGAGAGGCGGCGTTGACCCCGTCCAGCAGGCTGGCGGCCCAGGTCGAGTTCCGAATCTTCGGGATGAGCGGGTTCGAGATCGCCACGAAAACGAACGAGGGGAGGAAAATGCCGAGGGTGGCGAGCAGCGCGCCCGAGGTCCCGCCGAGAACGTAGCCGATGAAGGTGGCGGAGGTAAAGAGCGGACCGGGCGTCACCTGGCCGATGGCGATGGCGTCGAGCAGTTGCTGGTCGGTGAGCCAGCCGAGGCGCAGGACGAAGTCGTTGCGGAGGAAGGCCAGCAGGACGTAGCCGCTTCCGTAGAGGACGGAGCCGATTTTGAGAAAGGTCAGGAAGAGGATGGGGAGGCTGAAAGGGATGATCGCTTGCTGGAGGGCGAATCCGCCCAAAGGCAGGAGGAGCGAGGCGGAGGGGGCGCGGAGCCGTCTCCAGTTTTGAATCAGCATGTAGATTATTCCACTCGCGAATAGAAGAGCGATCTCGTTGAACTTGAGGAAGTAGAGACCGAGAACGGCGAATCCCAAAATCGCGAGGCGGGCGTTTTTCAGGGCTTTGCTTCCGAGCGTCCACAGCGCCTGCGCGATGATGGCGATGACGACGGGTTTGACGCCGTACAGAAGCCAGTTGATTTGGGGGAGCGTCCCAAATTCGACGTACAGCCATGAAAGCGCGAGTACGATGAGCGTGGCGGGCGCGACGAAACACAGGCCGCTGACGATCAGTCCCGCCCAGCCCGCGCGCCGAAATCCGATGTGGACGACCATCTCGGTGGAGTTGGGACCGGGGATCAGGTTGGTCGCGCCGAGCAGGTCGAGGAATTCTTCGTCCGTCAGCCACTTGCGGCGTTTGACGACTTCATCGTGATACATGGCGATGTGCGCGGCGGGGCCGCCGAAGGCGGTGAAGCCGAGTTTGAGGAAGAGCGCGGCGACCTGGAGGAGGGGGGACATGGGGAAGGCAGATTATTCTTTGGGCGGATGCCAGCCAGAGATTACCCACAGTTGCCGGGCTTGTACAAGCGAGGGACGATTCAAATTCAAGGCAAGAACTGTCGCGCGACCTGTTGCGGTAAGGCCGACGATCCTATCGCCAGTTTCGCTCCAGGCAAAATGCTCGTTCCAATTTTGAAAACGCGGATTGAACAGGCGTACGATTTCCCCCGTTTCTGGATCGAGCGCGGCAATGCGATCCGCCTTATGGTCGTTGCACAATGAACATGCCAGCCAGAGATTTTCTTCCTCCGTCAGGCCGCCCAGGGATTCGGGAATGATGTGGTCAATTTCCATCGGAGCGCCGACAATGCCTTCCGATGACAGGCAATAACCGCAACGGCGCCTGGCTTGGACGGAAACGCGTTGGCGCAATGCTTTTGGAATGCGCGTCACGCTCATGCCGTTGCAAGCAGGTCGGAGACATCGAATCCGCGCTGTTTGAGCAGCGCGGCGGATTGGGCGCGCACAAGCATGGTCTTTTCGTATTGGCGCACGAGGTTGGCAAGGGTTTCCGCTTCAGTGTCGTTCAATCCCACCTTCTGCCGTTTCAGGTGCAATTTTTCCATTTGGGCGAAATCTCCCGCCTTCATTTTCGTCCGAGCCGCGCGACGTAACGACTTGTCATCGAGCAGCGATAGATCATCCAGAACGGCGGAGAGTTCCTCGGGCAAATCGTCGTCCGCTTGCATGGCGCGCGCCACCGCCTCCAGCAGCTCCAATTCCACGCTGCGGGAGGCAATCTGGGCGCGCTTTTGGATGCGGCCATACAAATGTTGCGGGAGGTTAACCATGACAGGATGGGTGTTCATCGTCGCTCCTTGTGACTGGGGGGAATTATACCTCTCTGGCACCTCTCCATTGCGTTGCCCCCGCGTGGTTTGTTGCATTTGTTGCCCGGCTTGTTCCTGGTTAGCCTGCAATCTCTCCCACTCTTCTCGCGTGAGATTGGCCTGGCGAAGAATACCCAGATACGACAGGGAGTTATTGTGGCTTGATCGTCCGATACAGTGCGCATGCAAAGGTTGTCATCTGGAGCGCGTAGACAAGTCTATAGACTTGTTCTACAGGCGCGTTTGAATGTTTTCTGCAACGGGTATAAAATTGAACCGCGAAGCGCGCGAAGGCCGCGAAGAAAATCTTTGCGTTCTTTGCGCTCTTCGCGGTAAAAAACTTTGGAGGCACAATGAGCGCATACGATTTGAATCAATGGATCGAAAAGGACAAAAGGCAACTGCATCCCGTCTATCACCCCAAGAGCCACGCCAACCCGCTGGTGATCGAACGCGGCGAGGGCGTCTGGCTCTACACCGCCGACGGACAGAAAATCCTGGACGGCATGGCGGGGCTGTGGAACGTCAACGCGGGATACGGCAATGAGGAACTCGCCAAAGCCGCGTATGACCAAATGAAGCGACTGGCCTTCACCTCCAACTTTTCGGGCATGACCAACCTCCCCTCGATTCAACTCGCGGACAAGTTGGCGGGATTCGCCTACGAGGGGCTGAATACCACCTTCTTCGCTTCGGGCGGCTCCGAGGCCAACGACACCGCCTTCAAGACCGCGCGTTACTACTGGAAGCGCAAAGGCCAGCCAAACAAATTCAAGATCATCGCGCGCAAGGGTTCGTATCACGGCGTGACCCTCGCCGCCACCTTCGCCACGGGACTTGAAAAATACCAGACGATGTTCGGCCCCGTCGTGGACGGTTTCGTTCACATCCCCGCGCCGAACCCCTACCGATTTGAGGGGTCGCTCGACCCAGGCGAATCGGTCGGGCAGGCCGCGGCTCGCGCGCTCGAGGATTCGATCCTCCACGAAGGCGCGGACACGGTCGCGGCGTTCATCGCGGAACCGATCATGGGCGTCGGCGGAGTCATCGTCCCGCCCGCGGACTATTTTCCGCTCGTCCGCGCCTTATGTGACAAATACGGAATCCTGTTCATCGCGGACGAAGTCATCACAGGCTTCGGGCGGACGGGGGAATGGTTCGCCCTCAAACACTGGAACGTCAAGCCCGATATCCTTTCGTTCGCCAAGGCCATCACGAGCGGATACGCCCAACTCGGCGGGATCCAGATCTCGGACGAGATCCGCGAGACGATGGAGTCCGCCGCCGAGTCTGAAACGTACATGCACGGCTACACTTATTCGGGTCACGCCATGGCTTGCGCGGTTGGACTGAAAAATCTGGAGATCATGGAACGCGAGAATTATCCGCAACGCGCGAAGACGCTCGGCAAACGCCTGCTCGACGGCCTGAGATCGTTGACAGAATTTTCCTTCGTCGGCGATGTGCGCGGACTCGGCCTCGTCTGCGGCGTGGAAATCGTCACCGACAAATCTGCCAAAACTCCTGACCCCGCCCTGGCGATGAGAATCTTCAAAGCCGCCCAGGAACGCGGCCTGCGCTCGCGTCCGCTTGGGGACACGCTGGCCTTCTCCCCGCCGTTGATGATCAACGAAGACGAAGTGGACGAAATCGTCAAGCGCCTCGGCGCGGCGATGGAAAGTGTGATGTAACGCAAAATTTATTTTGCGCTTTAGGGGCAACATGAATCCCCATACGGGGACGATGTGTTGCGGTACTGAACAAAAGTGGTTGGACGAAAAATGTCCAACCACTTTTTTCTGTGAGCTTGCCTGTAGCGCAAATTGCCAATTTGCGAAATTCTATCACGCTCCAAGTTCTCGATAAATTCTTAAATTGGCTTCCAATTCTTGCTCTGGAGTGAATTGTTCAAGAATGGTTTGACGTGCGGCCTCAATCAGTTTGTCGCGAAGCGTTTCGTCTGTTGTTGCCAATTCTATAGCCTGACAAAATGCTTCGATATCATTGACGGGAACAAGCATCCCATTTTCGCGGTCTCGAATCACATCCAAAACCCCGCCGACGGGAGTCGCTACCACAGGCACACCGCAAGCCATCGCCTCAAGCACCGCGTTCGGCATCCCATCGCGCAGGGACGGGTGGACGAGGACATCCATCAATAAGTAGTAGGCGGGCATGTCTTTGTGGGGAACCGTGCCAGTGACGGTGATTGGTAATTGGTAATTGGTAATTTTGAACTCGTCAAACAGTTTCTTGTCTTCTCCCTCGCGGACTTCGCCGACGATGAGCAGGGAGGCGGGACGAGTTTTCGTCGCTTGCGCGTAGCCAGAGAGAAGGGCGCGCATCCCTTTTTTCTCGCGCAATTCGCCAACAAACCCAATCACAGCAGGGCGACGGACTCCAACGTCTCCTGACGTTGGAGTTTCCAAAGTCTGGAGACTTTGGACTCCGTCCTTACGACCGAAAAGCATTTCCGCCAACGCCTCATTCCTCTCCATCGGCTTGAAATGGTTTGTGTCAATCCCGTTTGGAATCAAAAAGATTTCGCGGTCAATAAATGCCTTTGCTTTTCGCGCCAGTTCGCTCGCGTTTGTCGTCACTGCGGAGGCATTTTGGAGCGCGTACATCACATGCGAGAATTTTGCAGGATCGAAGGCGGCGCGCTCTATGTCATTGCCGCGGATGGAGACGACGCTTGGCACGCGCAGATATTTCCCCGTGTACGCCGCGGCGAATCCCGCCTGGGGGAGGAAGTAGGCGTGGAGGATGTCGAACGGTTCGCGCTTGTGTTCCGCGGCGAGCAACTCGAACCAGTCCACGAGGGTGTCGTCGGCGCGTTTGTGCGCGCCGAAGCGCGTGACGCTGACGCCGCCCGAGGGGAGAGTCCGCTTTTCGGAGGGAGGCAGGCCCAACGTCGGCGCGAAGACGCGGACGGAGTGACCGGCCGAGGTCAACAGGTGCGCGAGTCGCTCGGTCGAGATTGCCAGTCCGCCGAGGTCTGGGGTATACTTTTCGGAAAGAAGCGCGATTTTCATATTTTAGTTTGCGTCATTGCGAACGATGGTCGAGTAGGCGTGTTCTTCGCCGTATCGAGACCGAGCGAAGCAATCCCCGCGCGAAAGAGGAGATTGCTTCGTCGCTGCGCTCCTCGCAATGACGGAGGACAAAACATGGCTGACCAATGTGAAATGATCATCGGGTATCTCGTGCCGCATCGCTGCGATCATCCCGCGTTGGGGAAGTGTTCCAAGTGCGGGCGCGGATTTTGCGAGGAGCATTTGGTGGATTCGCCCAGGGGCAAAATCTGCCTCGCGGATATGCAGGGACTCGACCAGCCGATTGCCCTGCCTCTCACCGCCGCGACGTTTTCGATGGCGGATATTGAATCTTTCAACCGCGCTTCAACACTCGATAGCGACGACACCGCGGGGGATATGTTTTCGGATTTGAGTTAATGTTCGCTCGTCACTGCGAGGAGCGTTCTTTGCGACGAAGCAGTCTCCAGTCTGGCGAGGGGATTGCTTAGAGCGGACGATCACCGCTCTCGCAATGACGGAAGCAACGTCAATACGGCCCGATCGCTTCCCAAATCTTTTTGTTCTCGTCAATAAAATCGTCGCAGCGCTGGCACATCGGCAGGGCGGGCGGGTGCATTTGCAGGCGGATGCGCTGATAGGCGCGGCCTTCCCAAACTTCCTTGAAAGTTGATTTTTTTAAATCTCCCAGCGGCGGGATCTGGTCGCGCGTCATGCAGCAAACGTAGACCATGCCCGTGTGATCTATCAGCGTATGCGTCCACGGCGCGTAGCAGGGATGGGACTTGTAGTAGCCGAGGGCGTATCGTCCCGCCCGCGCCAAACGGACTTCGGCCTGATCCTGTCCGAAGGGGAAGGCGTCCTCCTCCGAAACGATCAGACCCAACTCCAACGCCCGCGCGGCGATCTGCGGCGCGATGGACTCGTTGAAGAAGGCGATGTCCTTCTTTCGCAGGGACAGGTGTTCGCCGCAGTGATCGTCCACGGGGATCAAGTTGATCCCGTCCGCGCCGAGTTCGTGCGCCACATCGGGCAGGGTTGCCAGCGTGTCGAAGTTTTCGCGGCTGATGACGGTGTTGATGCGGATGGAGATTTTCCCCTTGCGCGCGTATTTGCGGAAATATCCGACCGCGCGTGTGGTCAACTTCCACGAGCCTGGCACACCGCGAATCTTTTCGTGGATTTTACGAATGGGTGAATCAATCGAAATGTTGATGCCGCGCAGTCCCGCCTCCACAAGCGCCTTTGCTTTTACCTTGTCAATCAGCGTCCCGTTGCTGGTCATGCAGACGCGCAGTCCAAGTTGATACGCGTGCGCGGTCAATTCGGGAATGTCCCCGCGCAGCATTGGCTCGCCGCCCGTGAAGTGGACTTTGCGGCAGCCAAGTTCCGCCAGGTCGCTGATGATCTCTTTGAATTTTTCGGTTTTCAATGCCAGCCCGCGCGACTCGCGCCAATGGTTGCACATCTCGCATTTGAGATTACACCCGTAGATCACCTTGAATTTCGCATACAATGGGCGGAACGGACGCGCGTTCAATACCGCGTTGCGGAAAGTTTCTGGGCTCTCGGTGACTTCAGTTAAACTGTACATAGGTAAACAGGTACACACGTACACAGGTAAGATGTTGCCGATTGTATCACTCCGAACCTGACACCTGACACCTGACACCTGACACCTGACACCTGAAACGCGAAACGTGAAACGCAATGAGATTCAAAGCCGACCTCACCCTCCTCCTCGTCTCTGTCATTTGGGGATCAGCCTTCGTTGCCCAACGCGTTGCGGGGCGGATGAATAGCGTGTACCTGTTCAATGGCGTGCGCTATCTTCTCGCCGCGCTGGTGGTTTTGCCGTTTGTAGGACGAAATTCAATTTCGTCCTACCCGCGCACACAATACAAGTGGATGTTCATCGCGGGATTCATTCTTTTCATCGGAAGCGCGCTGCAACAAGTCGGCGTGGTATACACAACCGCTGGAAACGCGGGCTTCATCACCGCGCTGTACGTCGTCCTCGTGCCGATTGTGTTGTTCGTCGGGTGGCGGGAGCGTCTCCACTGGCTGTCGCTTGCGGCGGTGGGGATGGCCGTCGGCGGCGCGTACCTGCTTTCGACGGGAGGCCGCTTCGAGGTCCGCGTGGGCGACGCGCTCGAGTTGGCCGGCGCGCTGTTCTGGGCGTTCCACGTCGTCATCCTCGGCAAATTCGCGTCGCAGTTCGAGTCCAAGTCATTTTCGGTGGGACAACTCGCCGTCTGCGGACTTCTCAATCTCCTCGTCGGCCTCTTCGTGGAAAAATCCCTGCCGCTAAATTGGTCGCTCCTCGCGGCCATCGCGTATACCGCGCTCTTCTCGCTGGGACTGTGCTACACGCTCCAGATTTGGGCGCAGCGACACACGCCGCCCGCGGACGCCGCGCTGATCCTCAGTCTCGAGTCGGTGTTCGCGGTGCTGGCGGGCTGGCTGCTTTTGGGCGAGACCCTCGTCACAATTCAAATTTTTGGATGCGCGCTGATCTTTGCCGCCGTGCTTTTGTCGCAGTTCAAAGAGTGGACTTCGGGTACAATGGACGAAACTCACCGCGTGGAGGGCCGATGACCGCCAAAGTGATTCTCAACCCATATTCCAATCGTTGGAATTCTCAGGCGCGCTGGCCTGAGGTGCAAGCCGCGCTCAAAGCCGCAGGCGTGGACTATGAGACCGCGATCTCGGAAAAAAAGGGACAGGTGACCGACCTGGCGGAGGAGGCCGCCCGCGCGGGATTCTCGCCGATCATCGTCGCGGGCGGAGACGGGACGATCGGCGACGCCGTCAACGGGCTGGCGCGCGCCGCGGGTTCGGCGGACGCGCCGATCGGCCCGCTGGGCGTCATGCCGACCGGCTCCGCGAACGATCTGGTCGTCAACCTCGGCATCCCCACAGATTTGGCGGAAGCCGCAAGGGTCATCGAAGCGGGAAAGACGCGAACGATTGACCTCGGCAAACTCAACGACCGATTCTTCGCGAACAACTCCGCGGCGGGACTCGAACCCTACGTCACCACCAAGCACGAAAAGATTCACAACATCAAGGGCATCGCGCGCTACCTGCTGGCGGCAGTGCAGGCCATCATGGATAAGCCCGAATGGCGCGGCGAAGTGAAATGGGACGGCGGCGAATACAACGGCCCGCTGACCCTCGTCTCGATTGGCAACGGCCCGCGCACAGGCGGACTCTTCTTTATGACGCCGCACGCCAAACTGGACGATGGAAAACTCACCTTCGCCTATGGTTATCGCAAAACGCGCCTGGGCATGTTCATCGCCTTGCCGCGCGCCATGAAACCCGGCGCGGGCAGTTACGTGGAAATGGATGGGATGTACGAAGTGGAATGCACGCGGCTCTCGATCCATCTCGATCACCCCTCGCCCGCGCACACCGATGGCGAATTGTTCCCGCAGTTCATCCAGGATTTCGAGTATTCGATCCAGCCAGGGCGGTTGAAGATACTTGTGCCTTAAATGTCGCTCTCTCTGTCCTTCCATCCTCTAACTCCCGACCGCTTCCCCGACTTCGAGCGTCTCTTCGGCCCGCGCGGCGCGACCGGCGGTTGCTGGTGCATGTTCTGGAAGTTGCGCGGCAAGGTGTTCAGCGAGAACACGGGCGAACCCGCACGCCAGATGCAAAAATCCATCGTGGATTCGGGAACCGTCCCCGGCCTGCTGGCCTACGCGGATGGCCAGCCAATCGGCTGGATCGCCGTCGAGCCGCGCGGCGCATATCCGCGGTTGGCGCACTCGCGCGTCCTCAAGCCTGTGGACGAACAACCAGTCTGGTCCGTCACCTGCTTTTTCGTGGACAGGAAATACCGCCGGCGCGGAGTCACCGTCAGCCTGTTGAAGGCCGCGGTCGAATATGCCCGCGCAAAGGGAGGAAGAATCGTCGAGGGGTATCCTGTCGAATCGCAGGGCAGGTCGCCAGATGTCTTCGTCTACACTGGCACGGCGTCCGCATTCAGAAAAGCGGGGTTCAAGGAAGTCGCCCGAAATTCGCCCACGCGTCCGATTTTCCGATTCTTGATTTCATCGTGAAGCAGCCCAAATTTTCGTTCAAGGATTTTCAAACATTCCTCGCCCTGATCCTGCCGGGGCTCCTCCTCGTCGCAGGACTGGTCGCGTTGAACTGGCGGCTGGCCGGTAAATTCGGCGCGGGCGCGGACTTTCTCCCCGCGTGGCACGGATCGCGCGCCTTCCTTTTTGAAAACGCTGAACCATACAGCCGCGCCGTCGCTGAAAGAACGCAACTCGAATTTTACGGACGCGCCGTCCGCGCGGGCGAATATCCCTTCGCGCTCGACATCCCATTTCCCCTTGTGATTCTCTTTTTCCCATTCGCTTTCCTCCCAGACCCGCTCTGGGCGCGCGCTGTCTGGATGACTCTCTCTGAAGTGGGACTCATCCTCCTCGTCCTCTTCCCGCTTCGCCTCGCGGACTGGAAGCCGAATCGTTGGTTCTTCGGCCTCCTCCTCGCCTTCGCGCTGGCGTGGTTCTACAGCGTCTCCGCGCTCCTCGACGGCTCATTTTCCATTTTGCTCGTGCTTGCCATCGTGGGCGCGCTCTTCGCTATGCGCGACTTCAATGATGAACTCGCTGGGTTCCTCCTTGCCATCTCTGCCATGAAATGGGAAGCGGTTCTCCTGCCCTGGCTCATGCTCATCCTCGCCGCGCTCACCGCCCGCCGCTGGCGCGTCTTCATCGGAATCGGGATGACCTGGTTCGTTGTCGGCGCGATTTCCTTCCTCGTCTATCCCGATTGGTTCTGGCCCTGCGCCCGCGCGGCCGCGGCCAACTGGCGCGCCGACGACCTCCTCACGCCGGCGCGCTTCCTCTCCGAGTGGTTTCCCGATTTCGGCGCAAACCTGACGCTGCTGATCGTCTCTCTCCTGCTCCTCATCCTCGTCATCGAATGGTTCGCCGCCCTGCGCGGCAGAGACTTCCGCCGCGTGGCCTGGGTCTTTGCGCTGATAATCGCAACCGCGCCCCTGCTCGGCTTTTCCAACACCTTTGCGAATCTCGCCCCGCTCGTTTTTTCCTTTACGGTCTTCCTGCCCTTTGCCTGGGAACGCTGGAAAAAACATCCCTATCTCATCCTCACGCTCATCGTGATTTTATTTTTTGTTTTTCCCCTTGCCCTCCAACCTCTAATTGCCTCTCGCTCTCTCGCCGATGGCCTGACCTTCCTCCTCCCGCCCCTCCTCATCCTCATCGGCCTGTACTGGATTCGCTGGTATGTCATCCGTCCGCCGCGCACCTGGCTCGACGGGGTGAAACGGGAATTAGGTAGATGACTCGCCGCTCCCTCGTCTTTCTCTTCCTCCTCGGCCTCGCCGTCCCTCTCGCCATCGCGCAGTTCCAATCCCTGCCCGGTTACATGGACGCGGACTACTACTTCGGCGGCGGCATCCAACTCGCAAAGGGGGACGGCTTCCACGAACCCTACCTCTGGAACTACCTCGCCGACCCGCATGGACTCCCGACTCCCTCCCACGCCTACTGGATGCCCCTCGCCTCGATTGTTTCCGCGCTTGGAATGTGGCTGACGGGCCAAACCACCTTCGCCTCCGCCCGCCTCGGATTCCTCCTCCTCGCCGCCCTCGTCCCGCCCCTGACCTCCCTCCTCGCCTTCCGCCTGACCTCCAACCGCGCCTCCTCGCTCCTCTCCGGACTTCTGGCCTGCTTTCCCATCTACTACGCGCCCTTCCTCCCCGTCACCGATAACTACGGCATCTACATGCTCCTCGGCATTTCTTTTTTCCTACTTCTTTCTTTTCTTCTCCAAAATGAATCTTCCGCTGGGACTGCAAAATCTCGAAACGAATCTTCCGCCAGGACTGCAAAATCTCCAGATTTTGCTCCAAAGTCTGGAGACTTTGGACTCCGCGTGGCGCGCCTGCCAACCAATTACCAATTATCAATTACCTTTTTCCTCCTCGGTCTCCTCTCCGCCCTCGCCTCCCTCGCCCGCTCCGACGGCTTGCTTTGGCTGGGGCTTTCCTTGCTGGCCGCGGTATGGCACGCGGGTAAACAGGTACACAGGTACACAGGTACACAGGTAGACACGGAACACCTATCACCCAGCCGCGTAACTACCAAACTACCGAACTACGCAACTTCAACCTTCATCTTTCATCTTTCATCTTTCATCTTTCCACTCCTCCTCGGCTTCCTCCTCCTCGCCTCCCCCTGGTACGCGCGCAACCTCCAAACCTTCGGCTCCCTCATGGCTCCCGGCGGGACGCGCGCCCTCTGGTTAACCAACTACAACGACACCTTCGCCTATCCCGCCTCGCAACTGACCTTCGACTTCTGGCTCGCCTCCGGCTGGGACGCCATCCTGCAAGCCCGCCTCGCCGCGCTGCAATTGAACCTGCTCAACGCCTTCGCCGCGCAGGGAGGCATCTTCCTTTTTCCGTTCATCCTCATTGGCTTGTGGATTTTTCGCAAGGATGCGCGTATCCGCTTTGCGGTTCTCGCGTGGATTCTGCTCCTCGCCGCGATGACCCTCGTCTTTCCGTTCGCGGGACCGCGCGGCGCGTTCTTCCACGCGGGGGCGGCGCTCCAGTCCATTTGGTGGTGCCTCGCGCCCGTCGGTCTCGATGCGACCGTGGCTTTCGCGCGCCGCAGGGGATGGTTCGACGACCGCGCCTTCGTCATCTTTCGCGGCGCGCTCGTCGGAATCGCCATCCTGATGACGGCGGTTGTCTTCGTCATCCGCGTCCTCCCCGGTTGGGAACGCGAAGACGGGCATTACGCCAAAGTCGAATCGCTCCTCGTCCAACAGGGCGCGCCCACCGACGCGATCATCATCGTCCGCAATCCGCCCGGCTACAACATCGTCACGGATCGCCAGGCCATCGCGCTTCCAACGGGAGGCGTCCCGTCCATCCTGGCGGTCGCGGCGCGCTATCACGCACGCTACCTCGTCCTCGAACCCGAAGGCACATCCGACGCCCTGCGCGCCCTCTACGACGCGCCCGACTCGAATCCCTCCTTCCGCTATCTCGGAGAAACCGATGGCAACCGCCTCTACGAAATCCTTCGCTGAACTCCCCCGCCGCGACCTGCTCATCCTCGCGGCCGCCTCCGCGCTCAGCCTTGGACTCTACCTCGCGGCCAGCGCGCTCACCTTCCGCGTCGGCTTCCCCCTCGACGACTCGTGGATTCATCTCACCTACGCCCGCAACCTCGCCACGCGCGGCGAATGGGCGTTCCTGCCCGGCGTCCCCTCGGCCGGCTCCACCGCGCCGCTCTGGTCGGCGCTCCTCGCCATCGGCTTCCTCCTCCGCCTCGCGCCCTACGTTTGGACGTACCTCCTCGGCGCGCTGCTCCTCTTCCTCCTCTCCGCCTTCGCCGAAATTTCCGCCCGCCGCCTGCTGACTTCCTACCGCCCGCGCGTTCCGCTCATCGGACTCTTTTTCGTCTTCGAATGGCATCTCGTCTGGTCTGCGGGTTCGGGGATGGAGACCCTGCTCCACGCCTCGCTCGCGACGATGATCCTGGTCCTGCTCACCGAGCCTTCGCCTCGCCCCCTGACCCTCGGCCTGCTCGCGGCCCTCTCGCTCTGGGTGCGCCCCGACGGTTTGACCCTGCTCGGCCCCGCCGCGTTGACCCTCGCCCTGCGCGCCAGGCCCCTCTCCTCGCTGACGCGTTTCTTCATCGGCTTCGGCGTTTTATTTGGGCTGTATCTGCTCTTCAACCTGGCGTTGTCCGGGAATCCGTTTCCTAACACGTTTTACGCCAAACAGGCCGAGTATGCCGCGTGGCAGGCAAAACCTTTGCTGGAAAAACTTGGATTGAGTATTTTGCAATTGCTGACGGGACCGGCCTTCGTGCTGTTCCCCGGCGCGATCCTCTGGCTGGCAAAACCCATCCGCGAGCGCGATTGGGGGACGCTGGCCGGGATGATCTGGGTCGTGGGCTACGTGGCGATCTACGCGCTGCGCCTGCCTCCCTACCAGCATGGACGGTACCTCGTCCCTGCCATGCCGATCCTCTTTTTGTGGAGTCTGCTTGGGATGGCGCGAACGTTCGAGAAAACCGCGGCCCGCCCGACGGTCGGGTTGATGCGGGCGGGGTGGGGGGCGGTCGTCGCGCTGGTGACGGTCGGTTTCATCGGATTGGGCGCGCGGTCCTACGCGATGGACGTCGCCTACATCGAATCCGAAATGGTCGAGACGGCGAGGTGGGTGGACGCGAACCTCCCGCCCGACGCGCTGGTCGCCGCGCACGACATCGGCGCGCTGGGCTATTTCGATCATCATGAGTTGATTGACCTGGCTGGCCTGGTTTCGCCCGATGTAATTCCTTTTCTGCGTGACGAGCCGCGCATTGCAAATTACCTGAACCGGCGCGGCGCGGACTATTTCATCGCGTTTCCTTCTCTTTATCCCGAACTGGCGGCGCGCTCGGAACTGGTATATTCCACAAGCGGCTCGTTTGCGCCCATGCTTGGCGGCGAGAACCTGGCGGTGTACCGCTGGTCGAATCGTTGAAAGTGCTTGGATAATCTGTGTTAAAATCCAAGCCGAACCGATATGGATTTTCGATGAAAAAGATCTCTCTTCTCATTGTGGACGATCATCCTCTGTTCCGTCAGGGGGTTGTGGATGCGCTGATGCTCGAAGCCGACATGGAAGTGATGGGACAGGCGGCCGATGGAGAGGAAGGGCTGGAGATGGTCCGCACCCTGCGGCCGCAGATCGCGGTGATGGATATCAACCTGCCCGGCATGAACGGCCAGCAGGTGACTCATTTGGTTGTGCAGGAGAAACTGCCCACGCGGGTGCTATTGCTGACGGGGTACGATGAAATGGAACAGGCCGTCCATGCCGCGTTGGCCGGGGCAGCCGGCTACCTGGCCAAGGATATCGAACCACAGCGGTTGATGCAGGCGATCCGCGATATTGCGGCCGGGCTGTTTGTGTTTGGGCCGCGCGCCTTCTCCAGTCGCGAACTGGAGAGCTGGCTGGTCAGTCAGACCGAAGGCGCGCGCCGTTCCTACAGCGAACCGGGCAATCCTTTTCATCCCCTTTCCGACCGCGAGATGGAAGTGCTGACCTGTGTCGTTCGTGGTATGAGCAACAAGGAAATTGCCAACCTGCTGGCGATCAGCCACCAGACAGTGAAAAACCACGTTACGTCAATTCTGCGCAAATTCGGCGTTGACGACCGCACGCAAGCGGTGATCTACGCTCTTAAGCGAGGTTGGGTCACTTTGAAAGACACAACGAAGCAGGAGCGATCGGGATGACAAGAAACGAATCTGGAATCGCCGCCTTCGATGGCGTGGGAATGGATATTCCAGCGGAACTGGAAGAGACCCAGCGCGCCCTGCGCGAAGTCACGCTAATGATCGAGCAGAGTCAGGGCGAGTTGTCGAAGTTGACACAGCGCAACGCGGCCATCACCGCCCATTTGCAGCAGGCGCAGGGGCAGGTGGATAAAATGCCGCCAGCCGAACTGCGCATGGCGTACGATTCCGCCCTCGACGCCCAGCAGCGCCTGCTGGTGATGCGCGGCCAGTTGGAAAAACTGCAAAACGATAAAAACCACCTGGAAAAATACAAGGCGATTTTGGAGCGCGCCCAAGCGCAGGGCGGCGGGGCGGCGGTTGCGATCGCGTCGGCGGGTAAGGGCAGGCTGGCCAGCGTGGAGATGCTGGTTGATGCGCAGGAGGCCGAGCGCCGGCGCTTGTCCCGCCAGATGCACGATGGCCCCGCCCAGGCGCTGTCCAATTTCATCTTGCAGACCGAGATCGCCATGCGATTGCTGGAGGTGGACCCCGCCCAGGCGCGCGAGGAGTTGAGCAACCTTAAACTGGCGGCCATGAGCGCCTTCCAAAAGGTGCGAAATTTCATTTTCGAACTTCGCCCGATGATGCTGGACGATCTGGGACTGGCGCCGACCATCCGCAAATATGCCGAGGCCTTCCGTGAGCAGGCAGGCCTGGATGTGAACGTCATGATCACCGGCACAGAGCGCCGCCTGGAACCCTACATCGAGGTGATGATCTTTCGCGCCATCCAGGAATTGATCGGCAACGCCTCCCGTCATGGGCAGACAACCACGGTGAAGGTGCTTCTGGATATGGGCGAGCAGTTGATCCGTGTGACCGTTGACGACAACGGCAAGGGAATGGATACGGAAATCCTGGAACGGGGAAACAGCCTGGGATTGAAGTTGATCAAAGAACGGGCGGAGATGCTTGGCGGTTCCTTTGAAATTGACAGCGCGGTGGGGAAAGGGACGCGCGTCAGTTTTTCCGTTCCGGCTCGCAACGTGACGTAGTTTTTGTATCGCCGAATCGGACAGCGAGGGATTTTGGCGAAAATTGCAGTATTGTTAGACTAACATTATTGTAATTGCTTTGCGCTTGCGTTCACTTGCCTTTTTGATTGGAAGGAATATAATTTTGGATAGTTGCAGAGGAATTCCTCTCATCAAATTCCAAAGAAAGGAGATTTGCAAACATGTTATTCGCACCGAAGGAAAAAGGCCAGGGTTTGGTTGAATATGCGCTGATCCTCGTTCTGGTCGCCATCGTTGTCATTGCCGTCCTGATGCTGCTCGGCCCGATTATCGGCAACGTGTTCTCGACCATCAACGACAGCCTCTCCAGCGTCTAATTGCAACCCTGTCCGCTTGTGTGGGACTCTGTGTAGGCAGAGTCCCACTTTTGTACTAATCGCCGATTTCATTGCTGCGGATGGTTATAATGGGCTTATCTCTGGAAATCGTCAGAGAATTCTAAAGCGGAAAGGAGGTGAAATCCCATGTTGTTTGCCCCGAAAGAAAAAGGCCAGGGCCTGGTCGAGTATGCGCTAATCCTTGTTTTGGTCGCCATTGTTGTCATTGCGGTCCTGATGCTGCTCGGCCCGATCATCGGCAACGTCTTCTCGACCATCAACGATAGCCTCTCGAGCTTCTAATTTGCCCGTCCTTGCAGGCCTGTGGGACTCTGTCGAAAATGATGGAGTCCCGCTTTTTTATCAGAAAGGATTTTGCAATTTTCCTGTATAATGGTTGTGATATAAAACGCCTGCCGTGTTTCGGCGGTCTACTCT
The DNA here is from genome assembly GCA_034411715.1 of Anaerolineales bacterium. Lineage (GTDB taxonomy): Bacteria > Chloroflexota > Anaerolineae > Anaerolineales > Villigracilaceae > Denitrolinea. Next base: position 17,726 of record DAOUMJ010000037.1, read on the forward strand.
AGAGAGGAGAACCTATGCGTAGCGGAAGAATCCTGATCGTTTTGGCTATTATTCTGATCATCGGCCTGGTTGTGGCCGCTGTGGCGTTGCCGCGTGTACTACCCATCCTCAGGCCCGCCACTCCCACTGCCACAGTGTATCAGGTCTATTTTGCCCTGCAAAACATCCAGCAAGGCACCATCATTACGGAAGACCTGCTGGGAACCTACACGCTGCCGGAGACTTCGTTCGCCGATGTCATGTTCACGGTATCGGAAAAGGCCAGCCTGGTGGGGCAAAAGGCCAAGATCAATATTGACCAGGGCGTTCCGATCACAACGGGTATGGTTGCGCCGCCGGATACCGGTCTCGAGACAGGCGGCCCCCCCTGGGCGAACCTCATCGCGGCAACCAAGAATGCCATTACGATTCCCATCTCGCGGCTGTCGGCTGTAGGCTTCGGCGTGGCGGACGGCGCGCACGTCAACGTCATCGCATGTATGTTGATTGTGGACGTGGACCCTTCATATCAGACCGAACTACCGAACCACGTCAGCGCCCTGGTGGGGCCGGCAAACGTCGAGCCTTCCAAGATGCCGGGCATTACCGTGACAGTGAACAACAGCGGTACAGCGCCCCAGGTGGCTCCCTATCAGGGCCGCACGGAAGTGGAGCCCGCCTTTCAACAGGGGATTTACATCGTCCCTGCGGAAGCGCAACGGCCTCGGCCGGTCTGCCAGATGATCATGCAGGATATTCCGGTCTTGAAGCTGGGCAATTTTCCTTTGAACCCGGAACAGGTCGCCGCCAACCAACCCGCCCCCACGCCGCAACCGGGTGCCCAACAGCAACCCAGCGCCAGCCAGACGCCGGATATCGTCACCCTGGTGGTCTCGCCGCAGGAGGCCGTGGTGTTGACTTACATGATATACACCAACATTCCCCTCTACCTGACCCTGCGAAACAGCGGCGACCCGGCGCGGCAGATTACGGAATCCGCCACCCTTCAATTCCTGCTCAGCCAGCATAACATCGCCCCGCCCGCCAAACTGGCCTTTTCGCTCACCCCTCGCGTGGATGTGTTGGCTCTTCCCTTCCTGCCGAACGATGTCGTGACAGTCTCTCCCGGTCAGTAACAATCAAATTTTCGAGAAAACAGGTAATATGACTGGCGAAAAAATTCGGGTTCTGATTGTTGACGATGTAGCCGAGACCCGCGAAAACGTCCGCAAACTGCTTCAATTCGAAAGCGATGTGGAGGTTGTAGGCGCGGCGCGTTCCGGCAAGGAGGGTATTCAACTCTCGCATGAGATGGATCCCGATGTCGTCCTGATGGACATCAACATGCCGGATGTGGACGGCATCACCGCGACGGAGGCCATCCGTCAGAAGATGCCGCACATCCAGGTGGTCATCCTGTCCGTTCAGGGCGACCAGAACTATATGCGGCGCGCCATGCTGGCCGGGGCGCGCGATTTCCTGACGAAACCGCCCATGGGCGACGAACTGGTTTCGGCCATCCGCCGCGCCGGTGAGATGGCGCGCAGCGAGCGCGCCAAAATCGCCTCGGCCCGCCCGCTTGCGGCTGCCGTTGCCGGCGCGCCCATGACCGCCATCGGCTTTGGGCTGACGCGCGGCAAAGTGGTTTCGGTTTACAGCCCCAAAGGCGGCACAGGCTGCACCTCCATTGCCGTCAACCTTGCCCTGGCGCTGCACAACGAGGATACGCGCGCCGTCATCGTGGACTCGAATCTGCAATATGGCGACGTGGCGGTATTCTTCAACGAACAGGGAAAAAATACCATCGCCGACCTGGCGCCGATGGCCGATGAGCTCGATCCGGAAGTCGTCGAGGGCGTATTGCTCAAGCACGCCGCCACCGGCATCAGCATCCTGGCGTCTCCATCCCGTCCCGAGATGGCCGACAAGATCACCCCCGACCAGTTCTTGAAGGTGTTGGAATTCCTGCGGCAAATGTACGCCTACGTGGTGGTGGACACGGCCACGCACCTCAACGATGTTACGATTGCCGCCATTGACGCCAGCGACGTGATCGTGCTGGTCACCACCCAGGATATTCCAGCCATCAAGAATGCGCGGCTGTTCCTGGACCTGCTGCAAAACCTGGGGATCGACCGCGGGCGGATCGCGTTCGTGATGAACCGCTTCGACCGGCGGATCGCCATCACCGCCGAGCGCGTGGGCGAGAATCTCAAGCAGGATGTGGCGGCCGTTTTGCCCCTGGACGAGCGGGTGGTCATCCCGGCCGCCAACCGCGGCGTCCCGTTCCTGGTGGATAACAAGGCCCAGCCGATCGGACGCGCGGTCTTCGCGCTGGCGGAAAGCGTGCGCGGCCGCATCGCCGCCCTGGAGGACGAGGCTCTGGAACGCCCCGCCAAACGGTAATTCGCCGCCGCAGCGGCAATTTAGGAGTTGAACGATGTCTCTTTTGAAACGAATTGAGCAAGGCCAGGGCGGCGCGCCGGGCCAGCCCCAGGCGCCAGCCAGCGGATCGGGCGGCGCGGGGGACGGCTCGCGCCTGTCCTCCTTGCAGACGCGGCGGACGAACGCCCCCATTACCGCCCCGCAGGCGGGAACGTATTTCGACCTGAAAACGCGCGTCCAAAACCGCCTGCTGGCCGAACTCGATCCATCCACGGACATTTCGCGAATGGACGAGGTTCGCCGCACCATCCAGGACCTCTTCGAGCAGATCCTGTCCGAGGAGAACATCGTTCTTTCGCGGCCCGAACGCGCCCGCCTGTTCGAGCAGATCGCCGCCGAGATCTTGGGGCTAGGCCCGCTCCAGCCGCTTTTGGAAGACGAGAGCATCACCGAGGTGATGGTCAACGGCGCCAAGAACATCTACATCGAACGCAAGGGCAAGATCCATCGCGTGCCGGTCACCTTCGAGAACAACGAACACGTCATGCGCATCATTGACCGCATCGTGGCCCCGCTGGGCCGCCGCATTGACGAGGCCAGCCCCTACGTGGATGCCCGCCTGCAGGACGGTTCCCGCGTCAACGCGGTCATTCCACCCATTTCGCTGGTCGGCCCGGTGCTGACCATCCGTAAATTCGCCAAGAATCCCATCACAGTCGAGCAGTTGATCCAGTTCGGTTCGATCGTGCCGGAGGCGCTTCAATTTCTCAAAGCCTGTGTGGAAGCCAGGTTGAATATCGTCATCTCCGGCGGCACGGGTTCGGGCAAGACCACGCTCCTGAACATCCTTTCCGGCTACATCCCCAACGACGAGCGCATCGTCACCATCGAGAACGCGGCCGAACTGCAACTTCGCCAGGAGCACGTGGTGACGCTGGAGTCGCGCCCGCCCAACATCGAAGGACGCGGCGAGATCACCATCCGCCACCTCGTGATCAACTCCCTGCGTATGCGCCCGGACCGCATCATCGTCGGCGAGATCCGCGACGAGGCCGCCCTGGACATGTTGCAGGCCATGAACACCGGCCACGACGGCTCGATGACCACGCTCCACTCCAACGGGCCGCGCGACACCCTCTCCCGCCTCGAGACCATGACCCTGATGGCGGGCATGGACCTGCCGTCGCGCGCCATTCGCGAGCAGATCTCGTCTGCCATAGACCTTGTGGTACATCAGGATCGTATGCGCGACGGCACGCGCAAGGTCGTCAGTATTACCGAAGTCAGCGGCATGGAAGGGGACGTGATTACCATGACCGACCTCTTCGACTTCGAGCAGGCCGGCATCGAAAACGGCAGGATTATCGGCCAGCTGCGCCCCACCGGTCTGCGCCCGAAATTCATGGACAAGATCGAAGCGGCGGGCATTCACTTGCCGCCGTCCATCTTCGGAATCGGAGAGCGGCGTCGCTATTAGGCCATGGATCTGCTAACCATAATTCTCGTCGTCGGCGGTATTCTCGTCTTTATCCTGCTGATCGTCGGCATTGTTGTGTCGGTGAGAAGCGAGCGCTCGCTGGTGGAACGCCGCCTGGGACAGTACCTGGAAGGGGAGAAGACCGAGGAGGAGCGCAGGGCTGAGCGTTCCGCGTTGACCGACTGGGTCAGCAAAAGGGTGGAAAAAACCTCCACCGGGGAACGCATCGCCCGTCAGTTGGCGCGCGCGGATCTAAAGTTGCAAATCGGCGAGTACTTCGCGCTCATATTCATCACGACGGTGGGCGTATCGGTCATTGCCTGGCTTCTGGCCGGCGGCGGATTTGGCGGACGCGGCCTGGTCACCGCCCTGGGCGGCGGCGTGGTCGGATTCTTTCTGCCTTCGTTCTATGTCCGAAGGCAGCAGAGAAAACGGCTGCAGCGCTTCAACGATCAATTATCCGACATGCTCAACCTGATGGTGAACGGCCTGCGGGCGGGATATTCCACCATGCAGGCCATGGAAGCCGTCAGCAAGGAACTGCCCTCCCCGATCTCGGACGAATTCCATCGCGTGGTGCAGGAGATGCAATTGGGAATTCCGATGGAGACCGCGATGGACAACCTCTATCGCCGCATCCCCAGTGACGACCTGGACTTCGTCATCACGGCCATCAACGTCCAGCGCGAAGTGGGCGGCAACCTCTCCGAGATCCTGGATACCATTTCCTTCACCATTCGCGAACGCGTCCGCATCAAGGGCGAGATCCGCGTGCTCACTTCGCAGGTGCGAACCTCCGGCACGGCCATGGCGCTCATCCCCATTTTTCTGGTCGTCTTCCTGTGGTTCCTCAATCCAGAGTATATGAATTCGTTCTTCGACAAGGGTCCCATCTGTGGTTATTCCGCCCTGGGGCTGGCCGGCCTGCTGATTGTCGTCGGCTATTTCATCATGATGAAGATCGCCGATATCGAGGTGTGACATGTTGCAATGGGTGATTGGTATACTCGTTGGCGTCGTTCTCATTGGCGGGGCCATTTATCTCGTCGTCGTCGGCAACCGGGCGATGGCCGCCCAGGACGAAAACGTGGACCCGTTGATGTCGCGCCTGGCCGAGTTCAGCGAGCGCGGCGAGGTGGTTTCGCTGGAGCAGATCGAACTTTCCCAACCGTTCAGCGAGCGGGTGCTGGTGCCGATGATGCGCCGTCTCGGCGAGATCTCGGCGCGTTTCACGCCGCAAAAGGTGCTGCTCGAAACCACCCGCAAACTGGAACTGGCCGGCAACCCGGGCCGCATCGACGCGGCCACCTTTCTGGCCACCCGCTTCATCGTCCCTGTGGTGTTCGACGGTTTTCTGTTTCTCATATCCCGCCTCGCGCCGTCCCCCTGGCCGCCTGCCCGCCTGTTCATCGCATTGCTGGTCTTTGGCCTGATCGGTTTCGCCTTCCCCCAACTCTGGCTCACCAGCAAAATCAACGCCCGCCAGAAGGAAATCCGCAAGGCCATGCCCGACGCGCTCGACCTGCTCACCATTTGCGTGGAGGCCGGGCTTAGTTTCGACTCGGCCATGTCCAAAGTGAGCGAAAAATGGGAGAACCAGCTCTCGCTGGCCTTTGCGCGCGTCATCCGTGAGATCCAACTCGGCAAACTCCAGCGCGAGGCCCTGCGCGACATGTCGGACCGCCTGGGCATCCCCGAGATGACCAGTTTCGTGGCCGCCGTGATCCAGAGCCAGCAATTGGGCGTGAGCATGGCCAAGGTGCTTCGCATCCAATCCGAGCAGATGCGTATGAAACGCCGCCAGCGCGCCGAGGAGGAAGCCCACAAGGCCCCGGTAAAAATGATCTTTCCGATGGGCCTGCTGATCTTTCCTTCCATCCTGATCATCCTGTTGACCCCTGCCCTCATTCAAATTACCGAAGTGTTTGGCGCCGCTCTTGGAGGCCCCTGACCTGTGATAAAAAGCCGCTGGTCGTATCCGCTTTACCGGCTGGCATGGAGCGGGCTCGACTGGTTGTTTCCGCCCCGCTGCGGCGGGTGTGGAAAGGCGGGTTCCCGCTGGTGCGATGAATGTCAGGCAAAAGTCCCGATTCTCGCGGGGACATTGTGCGGGAAATGCGGACTGCCCATTGACCATGCGGGACTCTGCGGTCATTGCCGCGCCGACTTGCCGTCCTTTCGCGTCCTGCGCGCCTGGGCGGCTTTCGATTTTCCCGTGCGGCAGGCCCTCCACAAGTTGAAGTATCGCCGCGATATGGGCTTGGGCGACGCGCTGGCCGTTCCCATCTCGCGCTTCGCAGAGACGTTAAACTGGGCGGTGGACATGGTCGTCCCGATCCCGCTGGGACGAAAACGCCGCCAGGAACGCGGGTATAATCAGGTGGACTTGATCGCCCGCCCTTTCTCGCTCGCTCTCGGCCTGGACTATCGGCCGGGCGCGCTCGAACGACAACGCGAAACCGTCTCGCAGGTTGGACTCTCCGCGGCCGAACGCCGTGAAAACATAAAAAATGCTTTTTTAGCAGACGCTTCTGTTGTGCGGGGGAAAACCGTCCTCGTGATGGACGATGTCTCCACAACGGGTTCCACTCTCTCGTCCAGCGCCGAAGCGCTCCTCCAGGCGGGCGCCAAAGACGTGTTCGCGTTGACTGCGGCACGGGTCTTGCCCCATCACGGTCTGCATCAAGTCTGATCATTCCATTCCCAAGGAGGTCCCATGTCCCACCAT
>DAOUMJ010000038.1:0-61502 GCA_034411715.1 Anaerolineales bacterium
CGGATCTCGGGCGGGAGCGGGAAGCCGCGCAGCAGCGCGTCAACCGAACCCATGATGTCGGCGTGGACGGCGAAGCGGTCGCGGGTTTGAATCTCGACCAGCACGTCGAAGGTGGGCGGGGCGCGTCGTTCCAGCACCGTCTTCTGCGTCCCGCGGCGACGCGCCTCCTCATCGGAGAGAGTCACCGCTTCGATGCCGCCGACGAGGTCGGAGAGGGTGGGGTTGAGGAGCAGGTTGTCGAGCGTGTTGCCGTGCGCCGTGCCGATGAGTTGCACGCCGCGCTCGGCGATGGTGCGGGCGGCCTGCGCTTCGAGTTCGCGGCCGATCTCGTCAATGACGATGACTTCGGGGTTGTGATTCTCGACGGCTTCGATCATCACCTCGTGCTGGAGGGTCGGCGCTTTGACCTGCATCCGCCGCGCCTTGCCCACCGCCGGATGCGGCACGTCGCCGTCTCCGCCGATCTCGTTGGACGTATCCACGATGACGACGCGCTTGGATTCCGCCAGGATGCGGGCGGCCTCGCGCAGGAGAGTCGTTTTGCCCACGCCCGGGCGTCCGAGGATGAGCAGCGACTTGCCCGAGTTGACGATGTCCTCGATGATGTCAATCGTCCCATAGACGGCGCGCCCGACGCGCAGGGTGAGCCCGACGATGGTCCCGTGGCGGTTGCGAATCGCAGAAATGCGGTGAAGCGTGCGCTCGATGCCGGCGCGGTTGTCGGCGTCGAACTCGCCCGTGCGCTCGTCCACGTAATCAATTTCGGCGCGGGCGACTTCCGTGTCGCGCAGGATGATCTCCTGTTCCACGAAGCGCGCCGTGGGGACGCGGCCGAGGTCGAGGATGATCTCCAGCAGGTCTTCTTTTTGGTTGGCGGCCTCGACCGCGTGGCGAATGTTCAGGGGTAGAACGTCCAGCAGGGCGTCGAGGTCGTCGGTGATGCGTTTTTGGGTCATGTGTATATTATACAGCCCGATTTGGTTTTCAAAAAAGCGCCCCCCGAGCGATTTCTCGGAGGGTTTGACATCATTTCCCTTTTCGGCTGGCGAGCCAGGCTTCGAAGGATTTTTTACTTTCGCCGCTGTGTCGTCCTGCCAGCAAGCCTTCGATGCCGATGTGCTCGTCAAGGTCGGGAAATTCAATGGCATAGCCATCGCCGAGCAATTCATGATTCTGCCGCTCGCTGGGGGTGGCGTACATCAGGCGCGGATACCACGCCAGAGGCACAGCGATACGGCGACCGTCTGTCAGGTCGACGAGGATATCGTCATCCGTCACTTCGACTTTGACGGCGGTGGGTTCGACTTCAAGCAGTAAAGTAGTCATTCCATTTCTCCAGAAACATCGCCTCATTCTTCGCAACGAGGCGGGCAATTTGATTCAATTCGTGCCCTGCAAAACCTCTATTTTTTGCCAGCACAACGGGAGCCAGCCAGAATTTCGCAATGCGCCGCTCTCGTTTGATGTGAATGTGTGGGCTCGCCCTTATCGGAACTGAAAAAGATAAACGCGTACGGGCCTTCGTAGTGAATGGTTGGCATGAGTTTCCCTCAGATTGTATCACTCGCGTCGTACAAATACACGGCATTCGGCCTCTGCCCGTAGGTTTCCACGAGGCCTTTTTTCAACTGCTGGAGAAGTCTCTTGGTTTGAGTGGGCATGACGGAGTACCTGCCAGTCGGCAAGGATGGGTATATTATAGCCCATTGAGCCTCTGATATAATCCCGTCTCGACCCCCATGAATTTCACCGGTTACAAATTCCTGCTCTTCTTCATCATCGTCTTCGCAGCCTACTGGCTCGTCCGCCAACAGGCGCGGCAAAACCTGCTCCTGCTGGCGGCGAGTCGCGTTTTCTACGAACGGTATCCGTTTTGCTGATAGGCGCGCCCTGCCATGACCCGCAAATTCCTCTGCATCACCATAGACATCGAATCGGACTACGCCAACTCGCAGGGACGCACGCGCCTTTTCGAGGAACCCGCGCTGTTCGAGCGTTACGCGGACCTCATCCGCCGCGCGGGCGTGAAAGTGACGGGTTTCCTCGTCACATCCATGCTGGCGCGCTACGGCGAATCCATCCGCCGACTGGAACGCGAAATCCCCATCGAGTTCGCGCTTCATTCGCATCACCACAACACCGAGACCAGCGGCGACCATGACGAGATTGAGTTGGCGCAAAAAACCTTCCGCGAATTTTTTGGCAGGGAGGCCGTCGGTTACCGCGCCCCCATCGGCGCCATCTCGCGCGAGGGCATCGGCCATCTGATGGATCTCGGCTTCCGCTACGACGCCAGCGTGTTCGCGTCGATCCGCCCGGGCAGGAACGGCTACTGGAATACGCACATGCCCATCGAGCCGTTCCGCGTGACGCGCGGGAGCGATTCCATCCTCGAATTTCCCTTCCCCGCGTTGCCCGCAATTCGGTTAAACTTCGGCCTGCCGTGGATCAAACTCTATGGGCTGGGACTCTCGTCCGCCCTGATGCGCCTCTTTCCGCCCCCCTCGGTGGTCGCCTTCACCACCCACGCGCACGACCTCTACGCGCCGCATCTCTCCGACGGCGTGACGGCCATCGAAAGACGCGCCCTGCTCCGCAACAGCGAGCGCGGTTTCGACATCCTCGAAGCCATGATCCAGCGTTTCCGCGAGGCGGGTTACGAATTTGCCTTTATGAGCGAGATCTGCGATTGTGTGGATTCGCTTCCCCACCTGCCATCCATGCCCCTCGATGAATGGCGCTACTACCTCTTCAAGGATTTCCCATGGCGACAAAATTCGAACAAAATCTCCAAAAATATGCCGAACTCGCCGTCCGCGTCGGTGTGAACCTGCAAGCGGGTCAACGATTGCTCGTGCGCGCGCCCTCTCCCTATGGCGTGGCCTTCGAGCACGCGCCCCTCGTCCACTACGTCGCGGAAGCGGCCTACAAGGCAGGCGCGCGACTCGTGGATGTGTTCTGGGGCGACGAGCGGATGGAACTGATTCGCTTCGCGGGCGCGCCGCGCGACTCGTTCGCGGAATTCCCAAAATGGAAACTGGCCATCCCGCTCGAATATGCCGAACGCGGCGACGCCATCCTCACCATTTCGGCCACCGATCCAGACTTGTTGTCAGGCCAGGATACGGAACTGGTGAACGTGTATCAGGAAACGGTCTGGAGGGAAATGAATCCGTACCTGAAACACGGCACAAGCAACAGCATGAACTGGTGCGTCATTTCGGCGGCGCGTCCCTCGTGGGCCAAGAAGATGTTCCCCAAATTGACAGCGGAGAAGGCGCTTGCCAAACAGTGGCAGACCATCTTCAAAATGTGCCGCGTGGACGCGGACGATCCCGTCGCGGCCTGGCAGGCGCACATCCGCAATTTACAGACGCGCAGTAAATACTTGAATCTAAAGCAATACCGCGCCCTCAAATATTCCGCGCCCGGCACCGACCTGACCATCGGCCTGCCGCCCGGACATCACTGGGCCAGCGCGCGCGAAATCGCCCAAAACGGCATCGAGTTCACCGCCAACATTCCCACCGAGGAGACGTTCACCATGGGCGACCGCAACCGCGCCGATGGGGTCGTTTCCTCCACCAAAACGCTGAACTACGGCGGCGTGCTGATCGAGGATATCGTCGTCCGCTTCGAGAACGGACGCGTCGTTGAGGCCCATGCCAGCAAGGGCGAGGCTGTCTTGCAAAAAATGATCGCCACCGACGAAGGCGCGGCACGCCTGGGCGAGATCGCGCTCGTGCCAAATTCATCCCCCATCTCGAAATCGGGGCTGATGTTCCACAACACCTTGTTCGACGAAAATGCCTCCAGCCACCTCGCGCTTGGCCGCGCTTACAAATTCAATTACGTGGGCGGGCTCGAACTCAGCGACGAGGAGTTCGCGGCGGTCGGCGGCAATCAGAGCCTTATCCACGTGGACTTCATGGTCGGCTCGGACAAAACGGACGTGGACGGTCTCACTGACGACGGCCGCGTCGAACCCGTCATGCGTAAGGGGGAATGGGCGTTTGGCGTCTAGCCATTTGGAAACCGGGTTTCTCTCGTTTATAATTCTTCGGGAGGAGCAACATCATGAACATAACCGTTTCCCAACAGCAAGGCCGCGTGCCGGTGTCGGTCATCCATCTCGATGGCAAACTGGATTCCAATAGTTTCCAAAAACTAATCAACGAAGCCAAAGCCGTTTTCGACGGCGGGGCGCGCCATCTCATTCTCGACATGACGAAACTGACCTACATCAGCAGCGCAGGTATCGTCGCATTGCATTCCATCGCCAAGCTCTTTCGCGGCGAGGTCCTTCCCAATACGGAGGCGGGCTGGGCCGCCATCCGTTCTATGGAAAAGGAACGCTCCAGCGGCGCGCAGCAAAACGTGAAACTGCTCAACGTGCCTCCCGAGGTTCGCAGCGTGCTGGACGTGGTGGGCTTCGCGGCCTTCTTCGAAATGCACGCCGACCTCCAGCAGGCCGTGGCATCTTTTTCTTAAGTACCGCAAGATTTATCTTGCAACGGAAAACAAAATGGCCTCTCAAATTGACAACCTCGTCCGCATGGGCGACGTTGAAACCCTCTTCGACTTGATGGAAAACGACGACGACTGGATGAGACAACTCGACGCCGCCGAGGGACTCATCCGCCTCGGCGATCGCGGCGGACTGGACTTCCTCTACAGCGCGGCCCAAAGCGACTCAGTCGAAGTCCGCGACTACGTGCGCGAAATACTCGACGATCCCGAAGTCAAGCGCAAGATCGAAGACCTCGAAGCCGTGGAAAAGCGCAAATTTGCCGAAAAGGTCAGGGCGGCGCGCGGCCGCGTCCAGGGCGGGCGCAAAGCCTATCTTTACAAAAGCCTCTTTCTGCCGCTCGGTGAAATCCTCGGCGACTCGCCCGACGGCGAACCTGTGAACATCCGCGCCCTCGACGAAGTCGGCCTCGAAGGCTGGGAGGTGGTCAACTTCATCCCCAAACGCGGCGCGCTCCTCGTTTCCAACGCCGACGCGCATTTCACGGGCGCGTACTTCATCCTCCGCAAGGAAATCACCGCGGACGACATCGCGGAATTGGACACACTTTAATTTCGGACTCCAACGTCTCCAGACGTTGGCCGACCTCGGAGATTTCGGACTCCGCACCGCCCAAATGCTTCGCAAACTTTTTTGGATTCTGACCCTCGCCGCGCTCGCGGCCTGCTCGACACCCGCTTCACCTCCGACCGACAACGGACTCTCCATCGTCGCAACCACCTCCATCCTCGGCGACGTGGCGCGGCAAATCGGCGGTTCACGCGTGACTGTAGGCGCGCTCCTGCCCATCGGCGTTGACCCCCACTCCTACGAACCGCGTCCGCGGGACATCGTTGCCATCACCGAGGCCGACCTCGTTCTCGTCAACGGCCTCGGCCTCGAAGAGACCCTCGAACCGTTGCTCGAAAACGCGAAGCGTGCCGTCATCGTTTCAGACGGCATCGAAGCCCTGCCGTTCGAAGGCGAACATGGCGGCGAGGAAGAACACGGGCTTGACCCGCACGTCTGGCAGGACCCGAACAACGTCATCCTCTGGGCGCGCAATATCGCCGAGGCGTTCGCGCAGGCCGATCCCGCGCACGCGGACGAGTACGCGTCCAACGCGGAAAAATACATCGCCGAGTTGACCGCCCTCGACGCGTGGATTGTTGAACAAGTTTCGCTGATACCTGAATCGAATCGAAAACTGGTGACGGAGCACGCAACATTCGGTTACTTCGCGGCGCGTTACGGATTCGAGCAGATTGGCGCGGTCATCCCCTCCGTCGGCACGGGATCCTCTCCTTCGGCGCAGGAACTGGCCGCGCTGGAGGACAAGATCCGCGCGGGCGGGGTGAAGGCCGTTTTCGTGGGATCCACCGTCAGTCCGGATTTGAGCCGCCGCGTCGCCGAGGATACGGGAGTCCAACTCGTCTTCCTGTTCACCGATTCGCTCAGTCCCGTTGGCGGCGGCGCGGAGACGTATCTGGAATTCATGCGTTACAACGTCGACGCGATTGTGGAGGCGCTTCAGTAACGCGAGATTTATCTCGCCACCCCGCCAGCGAAATAAATTTCGCGGTACGAGAACAACATGTATCCACACTCCCATCATCAAACCGACCAGCCGATTCTCGATGTGCATAAATTGTCCGTGCGCTATGACGGACGACTCGCGCTCGAAGACGTGACCTTCCACCTGCATGCGGGCGAACGCGTGGCGGTGGTGGGACCGAACGGCGCGGGAAAAAGCACGCTCTTCAAAGTGGTGGCGGGCGTGCTTGCGCCCACCTCTGGCACAGTGACCGTCTCTGGCTCGCATCCCGCCGCGCACGTGTGCATCGGCTACGTCCCCCAGCGCAGCCACGTGGACTGGAATTTTCCCGTCAGCGTGGCCGACGTGGTGATGATGGGACGCTCCGCCGTAATGGGCGCGTTCCGCTGGCCGACGCGCCGCGATTGGGACTTCGTCCGCGCCGCGCTCGACACGGTGGAGATCCGCGACCTGGCGAAGCGCCAGATCGGCGAACTTTCGGGCGGGCAGCAGCAGCGCATGTTCATCGCCCGCGCCCTCGCCCAGCAGGCCGAACTGATGCTGATGGACGAGCCGCTGACGGGACTCGACCTCCCCGCGCAGGAGAGCATCCTCAACCTGCTCGATAAACTGCAAAAACAAAATGTCACTGTGATGGTCGCCACGCACGACCTGGATCAGGCCGAAAAATATTTCGACCGCGTGATGTTGCTGAATCGAAAACTGCTCGGCTTCGGCGCGTCGAAAGATGTCTTGAAACCGGAACGGTTGATCCAGGCGTATGGGAATCGAATGCGCCTGGTTGACGCAGACGGCAACCTGATGGCGTTGGATGATACTTGTTGCGAAGATGAGTGATTTACGATTTTAGATTTACGATGACCTGGCTTCTCGAACCTCTTTCCTACCCCTTCATGCTTCGCGGACTGGCCGCGGGCGTCCTCGTTGGAATCGTCTGCGCGGTCGTCGGCACGTACGTTGTCCTGCGCGGCATGGCCTTCTTCGGCGACGCGCTGGCGCACACCGTCCTGCCCGGCGTGGCGCTCGGATACCTCGTCAGCGGCGGGACGCGCGAGCCGCTCTTCTGGTGGGCGCTCGGGACGGCGGTTCTCGCCTCGCTCGGCATCGGCGCGATCAGCAAGAACGCGCGCATCAAGGAGGACACCGCTATTGGCATCATCTTCGCCGGGATGTTCGCGCTCGGCATCGCCATCATCTCCACCGTTCGTTCGTACGCGGTGGACTTGAGTCACTTCCTCTTCGGCGACGTGCTGGGTGTGACGAACCGCGACCTGATCCTGACTGCCGTCTTCGGGGGACTGGTTCTGCTTCTGGTCTTCATCTTCTATAAAGAATTTCTCACGCTTTCCTTCGACCCCGTGCTGGCTGCCACCTTGCGAATGCCCGTCGGTTTGATCAACAACCTCCTGCTGACGATGATCGCGGTGACCGTGGCCGTCTCGATGCAGACCGTCGGCGTCGCGCTCATGGTCGCCATGCTGGTCACGCCCGCCGCGACCGCGTATTTGCTGACGCGCCGCCTGTGGAAGATGATGATCCTCGCGGCGGTCATCGGCGCGGCGTCAGCGGTCATCGGGTTGTATTTTAGTTACTATCTCAACATCGCCTCCGGCGCGGCGATTGTGTTGACCGCGACGGCAGTGTTTATTGTGGTGTTCCTGTTCAATCCGAGGCAGAGGGTGTTGAGGAGGTAGTTCGTTAAAGGGTGCGTCGCACCTTGCGAAACGGGATTGTTCCAAGCGAGGGCGGAATCCTGTCTGGTGAGATTTGCCTGTCGGGTTGGCGCGACGCACAGACGCCACTATGCCTTTCCCAACACCATCGCCAGCAGCGCCATTCTCACGTACAAACCATATTCCATTTGCTTGAAATACGCCGCGCGGGGATCATCGTCGAAGTCCATGCTGATCTCGGTGACGCGCGGGAGCGGGTGCATCACGATCATTTCCTGCTTGGCGGCCTTCATGATGGCGGGATCAATCACGTACGCGCCCTTGACCTTTTCATAATCGGCGGGGTCTTCGAAGCGTTCCTTCTGGACGCGCGTCACGTACAGCACGTCGGTTTCGGGCAGGACTTTTTCGAGTGTGGAAAATTCGGCTTGCGGGATGCCCTTCTCCGCGACCTCGTCCATCACTTCCTTTGGCATTCGCAAAATATCGGGCGAGACGTAATTCAACTTGACCTTGAACAATGACAGCAAGCGCGCCAGCGAATGCACCGTGCGTCCGTATTTCAGATCGCCGAGCATGGTGACGGTCATACCATCAACTTGTCCCGCTCCCAACTCTTCAAAGATCGTGAACGTATCGAGCAATGCCTGCGTGGGATGTTCGCCCGTGCCATCGCCCGCGTTGATGACGGGTTTGCGCGCCGCCTTCGCCGCGATCGCCGCCGACCCCGTTTCGGGGTGCCTCAGCACGATCACGTCCGCATAACATTCGAGCGTGCGGACGGTATCCGTCAGGCTCTCGCCCTTCGTCACCGACGAATACTTCACTTCATTGATCGGGATGACCGAGCCGCCGAGCCGTTCCATCGCGGCCGTGAACGACGACGATGTTCTCGTGGACGGTTCATAGAACAGGTTCGCCAGGATCTTCCCTTTCAGCAGGTCGAACGTCCCAACGCGCTCGACCATGCCGCGCATCTCGTGTGCCACACCGAAGATGTATTCCAAATCGGCGCGGTTGAACTGCTTGACGGATATGATGTCTTTGCCGTACCAGGGCGCAGTGCGCTGGTCGCCAAACGGCAGGTAGGGACTTGTGTGGTTTGTGGACATGATCAGTTCTCCAGTTCGATAGGCGGATAAGTTTTGTGTTGCTTTTTGCTTTTCGTTTCCAGCCGCGCCAGGCGATGATCCAGTTCCTGCCTCCAATGTTCTTTCATGTAGGCGGGCAGGTTGGAGGTCTTCGCCAATTCCAACGCGGATTTTGCCCAGCGCGTCGCTGCGTCCAGATCGCGGACGCGGTGCTCGTAGTGCTTCGCCAACTCGACATGCGCGTAGATGTGACCTTGCGCGGCGGCCCCCTCCCAAAGGCGGACAGCCTCTTCCAAATCCCCGCGCCGTTTTTGCAGATGGGAGAGCCGCTCGACGGCCGAACTGAAATCGCCTTCGGACAATTCGAGGGTGAGTCCATGCTCGAAGAGACGCGCTGCCAAATCCCAATGACGGAGGTCTTCGTGCAATTTTGCCAATGCGATGAAATCGAGTCCGTGCTGCACATTTCCGTTGAACGGGTCATGCAACATCGCGGCCACGCGGCTCAATAGGGCGGCCATCGCCACCACGTCCATGGTGTTGTGGTAGAAGACGCCTTTCAGCGGGGTCGCGTCTCCTGTGCGGAGATAATCAAAATACAGCCAGGGGATTTCGTAGCCCGGCGCTTCCTCGGCGGTGCGCGGCGCTTCCAAAATATTCTCTTCGAGATATTTCAGCGCGCGCGAGGGGAGCCTGTCGCGCCAGAGGCGGCGGGCGAGAGGGAGGAGATCGAGGTGGGAGAAATCTTTGAGAGGGCTGGGTATGGCGTGCAGCGTGTAGCGTGTGTTGAGCAAGGGAGCGTCGAAGGCTTTGCCATTGAACGTGACCAGCGCGCGGCAGGGCGCGAGGAAGTGAATCAACGCTTCGAGCATGGCGGGTTCCTCGGACGGGTCGCGCAGGAAGAATTGCGCCAGGCGAAAGTCATCGCCCTCGAATCGTCCCACGCCGACCATGAAGGCATACGTCCCTGTGCCGCCGGCGAGGCTGGAAGTTTCGGTATCGAGGAAAGCAAACGAGGAAAGAGGGAAAGAGGAAAGAAGAGGGTCGCGCGCCCAGGTTGCAATCGTGTCAAGAGGATGGCTAATGGTTAATGGCTGGTTGCCGTGACGATAGTCCGCGCCGAAGGTCTGCTCGGAGACAAAGGCCTCGCCGCGCGCGGTCAGGCGGTATCCGCCGGGGACGATGGCGTGGATCGGGACGCCTTTCCTCCCCCCTGCAGGGGGGACAGAGGGGGGTAGGCCGACTTTGACGCCGAGGGCTTTGAGTTTGTCTGCGAGGGAAGGCTTGGGAGAGTCCACGCGGCTATTGTATCTGGAAATATCGACGCGCGGGATAGGGGCGGGCATCACCCCTGACAAATCGTCAATCGGATTGACAATTTGTCAGGACGGCTTATCGAACCCGTCTTATTTCATTTAAAAAATTATTTTTATCAATCACTTTCAACGTGTGTGACAATGGAAAGGCAGGCGTTGGTTTTTGGGATTCGTATTTGATCTCGAAGCACTGATATTCTTTTTCATAGTTTTCCAGCACGACGTCCACTTCCTTGCCGCCATACTCGCGGTAAAAATACGCGCTCAAAGACAGACGCAGCACCCTTCTTCGTTTCTCCAATTCCGAAACGATGAAATTTTCGAAAACGCCGCCTTTGTCGGGACGCAGGTCAAGATGTCGGAAATCCTTGACCAGCGCGTTGCGAATCCCAAGATCGTAGAAATACAATTTCCTGTTTTCCGAAACCGCCCTGCGGAGATTGGTCTTGAACGATGGCAGGGGGATCAGGATATAGTTCTTGATGAATATTTCGATGTAGTTCGAAACGGTGCTGACGTTTGCCATCAGCGACGAGGCGATCTCGCGTATGGAAACTTCCTGCCCGATTTGCAGGGCGATCTTGGTCAGGATGTCCTTGGCGAGTTTCAGGTTTTTAAGTTCATAGAGCGAAACGATATCTTTCAGGATATAACTCTCTACGATGTTTTCCAGAAGGCTGGTCTTATCCTGCTTTTGTTCCGACGCGGCAAAAACTTCGGGATATGCGCCGAAGACGAGAACTTCCTCTCGTAGTCGGTTCACGAAGCTCGCTTCCTCATAAGCTTGGTGAGGCGTGTTGTCGCTGATCTCCTCCACAGAAAAGGGCAGGCAAAACAATTCCTGGTATCTCCCTGCCAGGCTGTCGAATTCCTGCCCTTTCTTCCGCAATTCGCTGGAGCCGGTGGCGATGATCTTGACCTTGTACTCGTCGTGCAGGAGTTTCAGAGCCACGGTGGATTCGGGGAAACTTTGCACTTCATCAATCAAAATGATAGGGTTGTTCCTGGCAAGTTCCTCCAGAATGTCTCTTCGAGGTTGGAATCCCTCCCTATCAGAAAGAAATTCAAAATTGAAAATACGCGCATTCTGCTTCGCGCCGATCTTTGCGAGCAGGGTAGACTTCCCCGACCGACGCGGTCCCCAAATGAAGAGGACCTTGTGGGTCTCTCCGCTCAAGTATTCCTGAATATTCTTCTCGATGCTTCGTATGAACATGTGGGTATTATATCAAATTTACAGTAAATTGTATAACGCCACCATACAAAATGATACTAAAATACCCTATGTCAATTCGCGTTTCGATGATTTTACTGGGTCACCGCGCCGCTTAAATCTCTGCTACACCTGCCCCGCCGAAGGAGGGCGCGACTGTGTCGAGCTTGCCATTTCCCAAACAGGGATTACCGATTCGAAACATAAGTTAAGTTGGGAAGTGTCACTTGACACTTTAACGATAAATTGACATACCAGGCTACTACATTTTTACAAAATTGATTCCAGCCCATTTCATTATCTCGCCAACACAATGCCCGCGTCACAATTGTATCTGGAAAGCGGAGTGCAAAATCTCCAGATTTTGCAGAGCGACTGCGGCCATCCAAAGTCTGGAAACTTTGGAGTCCGAAGAATTCCATGCTACACTTGCCCCGCCAAAGGAGGGCACGCCTGTGTCGAGAATACCGTTTCCCAAACAAGGATTACCGAGGGAGGATGTCCTTTCGTCTATGCGCGCCGCGCGCGACCGTGACATTCAATGGCAGCGCGGCCGCGTCTTTGGGCTGGTCTATCACATCAACGACGAGATAGACGAACTGCTCAAAGAGGCGTCGAATTTATTTTTCTCCGAAAATGGACTGAACCCCACCGCCTTTCCCAGCCTGCGAAAGTTCGAGACCGAAGTCGTGGCGATGACCGCCTCCCTGCTCGGCGGGGACGCGCAGACTGCGGGCAACCTCACCTCGGGCGGGACAGAGAGCCTGCTGTGCGCGGTCAAGACGGCGCGCGATTGGGCGCGGGTCAATCATCCCGAAATCGCCGCGCCTGAGATTCTCATGCCCGTCACGGCGCATCCCGCCTTCGAGAAGGCCGCCGAATATTTCGGCCTGCGCGTCGTGAAGACGCGCGTGCGCGAGGATTTCCGCGCGGACGTGGACGCGATGCGCGCCGCCATCACGCGGGACACCATTTTGATGATCGGCTCCGCGCCCTCGTACCCGCACGGCGTGGTGGACCCGATCCGCGAACTGGCCGCGCTCGCGCTCGAACGCGGCCTCCTCTTCCACACCGACGCGTGCGTGGGAGGGTTCGTCCTGCCGTTCGTGAAGAAACTCGGATACGCAGTTCCCGACTTCGATCTCTCCGTCCCAGGCGTGACTTCCATCTCCGCCGATTTGCACAAGTACGGTTACGCCGCGAAAGGCGCGTCGGTAATTCTGTATAAAGATTCAAATTTGCGACGACATCAGATGTTCGTCTCGACAGATTGGCCGGGCGGAATCTATCCCTCGCCAACCATGGCAGGCACGCGTCCGGCCGCGCCGATCGCGGCCGCGTGGGCGATCCTGAATTACCTCGGCGAGGAGGGCTATCTCGAGATCAATAAGCAGGTGATGGAGACGGTGAAATATTTGCAGGCGGGGATCCACGCCATCCCGGGCTTGAAGGTTCTCAGCGACCCTGAAATGAGCGTGTTCGCCATCGCGTCCGATTCTATGGACGTGTACCAGATCGCGGATGAACTCTCGCTGCGCGGCTGGCATCTCGACCGGCAGCAATTCCCCGCGTGTTTGCACGTGACGGTCAACTTCATCCACACGGAGGTGGCCGATGAATTTCTGCGCGACCTCGCGGTGTGCGCGGAGACCGTCCACAGGCCGACGATTCAGAAAACCGCGACCCGCCTCATCGTCCAGGCCGCGAACGCGTTGACCAGAATCCTGCCCGAGGCGTGGATCAGCCGCCTCATGTCGAAAGCGTCCGCTTTGTTGGGCGGGGGCGGCGGACTCCCAAGTCGCATGGCGCCGATGTACGGGTTAATTGGCACGCTCCCCAATCGAGGGGATTTGAAGGAATTGGTGTTAGACCTTTTAGATTCGATGACACGGCAGAGCCAGTGATCAGTTTTCAGTGATCAGTCATCAGTTTATGCAGAACCTGACACCTGGAGCCTGACACCTGACACCGAGGTAAAAATGACCGACGCCACGCAAGCCCCGCTGAAGAAGAAATATCTTTCGTTCTGGACAAAACTCGTTTACGGCACGGGCGACTGGGGGACGGCGGGATACGGAACCCTGCGCCAAATTTTCTACGCCATCTTCCTGACCGACGTGGTGGGGCTGGAGCCGCGCCTGGCTTCGGTGGCCGCGCTGATCGGCATTGTCTGGGACGCGATCAACGACCCGCTGGTGGGCATGTTGAGCGACCGCGTCCGCACGCGCTGGGGGCGGCGTCGTCCGTTCCTGTTGTGGTTCGCGATTCCCTACGGCGCGAGTTTCATGCTGCTGTGGTACGCGCCGCCTTTCGAGGGGCAGATCGCCAAGGCGGTCTTCATCACATTGGCGTTCATGATCGCCGACACGCTGGAGACTCTGGTGGCCGTGCCGTTCTCCGCGCTGACCCCCGAACTGACTCCCGATTACGACGAGCGCACCTCGCTGACGGGCTTCCGCATGTTCTTCAACCTCGCCATCTCGCTCGTCACCGCGGTGGCCGCGCCCATGATCGTGGACGGTGTGGTGGCGGGCGGCGGCACGCAGCAACAGGGCTACCTCGTCGTTGCGGCCATCTTCGGCGGCATGGCGGCGATTCCCTTCCTGTTGATCTTCTTCGTGGTGCGCGAGCGCGAACTGACTCCCGAACAGACGCACCAAGCATCCTTCTTCGAGACCGTCCGCACGGCGTGGGCGAACGTCCCGTTCCGCTTCGCCACCGCGGTCTACATGCTCAATTGGATCACCTTCGACCTCGTGGCGCTCGTCCTGCCCTTCTACCTGCTCTACTGGATTTCGAGCGGCGACCTGCTGGCGCAGGCGGACGTTTTCGGCGTCAGCCTGCCCATCGAGTCGGCGGTCTTCGCGCTCCTCCTCATCACGTCCGTGCTGGTTCTTCCCTTTTGGATTTTCATCTCCTATCGCTTCAGCAAGCAGACGGCTTACATGATCGGGATGATCTTCTGGGCGGTCGTCCAACTCGTGATTTTCTCGATTCAGCCCGGACAAGTGAGTCTGATCCTCGCCATGAGCGTTCTCGCTGGCATCAGCGTTTCGTCCGCCCACCTGCTCCCCGACTCGCTCTTCCCCGACGTGATCGAATGGGACGAACTCCGCACCCGCCGCCGCTCCGAGGGAATCTACTACGGCGTGAAGAATTTCATCCGCAAACTGACGGGCGCGCTGGCGATCTTCATCGGCTTGCAAGTATTGGGATGGTTCAACTACCAGACTCCCCCCGAAGGCGCGGTCAATTTCACCCAACCCGATTCCGCGCTTTTGGCGATTCGCATCCTCATTGGACCCTTCGGCGCGATCCTGTTATTCTCCGCCGTCGCCATGACCTGGTTCTACCCGCTGACGCGAGAGAAGCACGCCAGGGTGCGGAGGCTTCTGGAGACGAGGAAGAGCAGGGAAGCGACAGGAGAGTAGGCCGGCGGGGCTTTCACTTTTCGGAGTGATGCGCCTGCGTCTCCTTCTTCTCCTCCGCATCCAATACGCGGCGGACTTGCGACATGCCCTCCGGCGGGGCGACCACGCCTCTTTCTTCGAGCGTATCCATCAGCCGGGAGGCGCGCGTGTACCCGATCCGTAGTTTGCGCTGCAACATCGAGACCGAGGCTTTACCCTCCTTGCGGATGATTTCGGTTGCGTCTTTCAGGAGAGGGTCTTCGCTCGAGGCGGGCGACATTTCTTCGAACATCGGCACCTGCTTGAGCGGAACGCCGCTGATGGAGGGCGCATCGGCCGCAGGCCCGCCGCCGGGCATGGTGTATGGACTCGCCCCCACCTGCGCGCGCCAAAATTCGACCAGGTGTTGAATTTCATGGTCTGAGACAAACACGCCCTGCAAGCGCACCGGGGAGGGCGCGTCGGGGGACTGGTAGAGCATGTCGCCGCGGCCGAGCAGGCGTTCGGCGCCGGGCTGGTCGAGGATGACGCGGCTGTCCACGCCGGAGGCCACGGCAAAGGCGATGCGCGCCGGGAAGTTGGCCTTGATGAGGCCGGTCACCACGTCCACCGAGGGGCGCTGGGTGGCGAGGATCAGGTGAATCCCGGTGGCGCGCGCCAGTTGCGCCAGGCGCGTGATGGTGCGCTCGGTCTCGTCGGGGGCGATCATCATCAGGTCGGCCAGTTCGTCAATGACGACGATAAGATACGGAAGTTTCTTCGAACCCTGCGTGGAAGCGCGCGCGTTGTAATCGGCGATATTGCGCGCGCCGACGCGGGCGAACTCGTGGTAACGCTTGTCCATCTCGCGGGTCATCCATTGTAGCGCGCCGATGACGCGTTCCATCTCCACCACCACCGGCGCGAGCAGGTGCGGAATGCCGTTGTAGCCGGTCAATTCCACGCGCTTGGGGTCCACCAAGATCAGACGCAGGTCGTCGGGAGTGTTGTGAAGCAGGAAGGCGGTCAGGATGGAGTTGACGCAGACGGATTTACCGGAGCCAGTCGTTCCCGCGATGAGCAAGTGCGGCATGGAGGTGAGATCGGCGACGGTGGGATGCCCGGCCACATCGCGGCCGAGGGCGAAGCGCAGGGCAGTGCGGCTGCGCTGGAACATTTCGCTTTCCAGAATGTCGCGCAAAGCCACCAGCATCATCTCCTCGTTGGGGACTTCGATGCCGACGTAACTGTGACCCGGCACCGGCGCCTGGATGCGGATGCGCGGCGCGGCCAGGGCCAGGGCGAGGTCGTCGGCGAGCGAGGCGATTTTGCTGACGCGAACCCGCGTCCGCCCGCTGCGCGTCTCGACGAAGAGCGGCTCCACGCCGAACTGGGTGATGGTCGGGCCGCGGCTGATCTCCACCACCTGGGCGGGCGCGCCGAAGGAGGCGAGAGTCTCCTCGATGAGGCGGGCGCGCTTCTGGATGAAGTCTTCGTTGATGGCGGGCGCGGCGCCCTCGTCGAGGATATCCTTGACGGCGGGCAGTTGCCAGTGGATGACGGTTTCGCCGGGGCGGGTGGTCGTCACCTTTGGCGCGATCGGCGGGATGGATTTGAGGGGGGGCGGTTGGGCCTTTTGCGGGTCGAAGGGGGTGAAGCCGTTAGCCGCCGCGTCGCCCGGTTTGGGCGCGCCCGGCCCGAGGTCCGCGCGACGCGAGATCATCATCCGCAGGCGCGAAAGGATCGGGGCGAAGAACCCGGCCAGGTCGCGGATGGAGATGTCGAAGGTCATCGTCGCGGAGATGAGGAACCAGGCCAGCATCCCCACGACCGCGCCGCCCGCGCCGAGGAGATTCCACAAGAGACGGTGGAAGAAACCTCCGAGGTGTCCGCCGCCGAAGCCGTCGTTCGCGGCCTGAAGGGAAAATTCGAGCGGAACGGTGGCGGCGTGGAGGGCGGTGAGCAGCCAGAGGAAGGACAGGACGCTTCCCACGCCGCGCTCGAGCGTGAGGGGCGGAAGTTTTTCGATGCGGCGGAAAACGAGCCACAGTCCGAAGAGGAGCAGGGCGAGGGGGAGGATGTAGATCCCCCAGCCGAAAATCTGCGCGAGGAAGCGGATGAGCGAGCCGGTGACCGCGCTGCGGTTGACGGTGAACAGGCTGAGGAGAATCAGCGCGCCGATCACCGCGAGGGCGATGCCCAGCACGTCCAATTTGCGCTCGGCGGGCAGGCGTTCCCACCAGGAGGGCCCGGCGTAGCGAGGCGGCTCCTGCTTTGAAGGAGAGCCTTTGCGCGAACCCGTTTTGCCTTTGGGAGACAGGACAGTCCTGGGACGCGATTTGGAGGGTTTACCGCGTTGAAGAGGCATGAGGAAATGTCAGGTGGCGAAGTGTCAGGTGTCAGGTTGTGGAAAAAATTATAGCACAAATGGTCTGATTTTCTTAAGGTACAATTGGCAGGTTCCCGCCCAAAAAGATTTAAACACGAATCCAAGGACTTCTCTTTGTTCGAAATTCTCTTTCTCGGCACTTCCGCATCCGCTCCCTCCGCAAAGCGCGGGCTTTCAGCGCAGATCGTCAGCCATAACGAATATCGCTTCCTGGTGGACTGCGGCGAGGGGACTCAGCGCCAGATCCTGCAATCGGGCATCGGCTTCAAACGCCTCACGCGCATCCTGCTCACGCACGGCCACCTCGACCACATCCTCGGCCTGGGCGGGTTGCTCAGCACCTTTTTGCGTTGGGAGGCGATTGACGAACTCGAAATTTATGGGGGACGGCAGACGCTCGACCGCGTTCACGACCTGCTTTACGGCGTCGTGCTGCGCGGCAACCAGCCCCCCATGCCCCTGCGCCTGCTGGAGATCAAGCCCGGCGCCTTTTTCGAGGCCGACGATTTCACCATCACGGCCTTTCCTGTGACGCATCGCGGCCCCGATTGTCTCGGCTACGCGTTCGAGGGGAAGGCGCGCCGCCCGTTCCTCGCCGAAAAGGCGGACGTGCTGGGCGTTCCGTTCGGACCGGAACGAAGCCGACTGGTCGCGGGCGAGACGATCACCCTCGCCGACGGGACCCGCGTCCGCCCGGACGATGTGCTGGGTCCGCTCGAACGCGGCGCAAAACTCGTGGTGGTGGGAGACGCCGGTCGGACGGACGACCTGCTCGAGGTCGCGCGCGGCGCCGACGCGCTGGTGATCGAGTCCACCTATCTGGATGACGAAGCGGATATGGCAAAGCAGTTCTCGCATCTCACGGCGCGCATGGGCGCGGAATTGGCGGCGCAGGCGGGGGTCAAAAAATTGATCCTGACCCACCTCTCGCGGCGTTACCGTGAAAAGGAAGTGTTGGCCGAGGCGCAGGCGGTTTTTCCCGGCGCGGTGGTGGCGCGGGATTTCGATGTGTTCAAGGTGGGAAAATCAAGTACACAGGTACACACGTAGACAGGTACACACGCTGCATGAAAACAGAAACCTCCTGAAAAAACAGGAGGTTTCCCATTTCACTTGTTTCCCTGTTTACCTGTGTACTTGTGTACCTGTGTACCTCCTAGGTCTCGCTCGTCATAATGAACAGCGGGGTCATCTCGAAGGACTCGAAGTTGGGGCGCAGGCGCTCGGTGTTGTAGAAGCGCTCCACGTTGACGGTCTTCTTGCGGCTGACAACAATGTCTATCGGGATGTTATCGTAGCGGCCGTTCTTCAGCACCACCATCCGCCCGTGCATGGATTTGAGGATGAGGTCGAGCGCCAGGTTGCCGTAGGCCATCGGGACAATCGAGTCAATCGCGTCGGGGTCGCCGCAGCGGACGAGATAGCCGAGTTTCTGGTTGACGGTATCCACGGAGCGGCCGTTGTTGTACTGGGCGGTCAGTTCCTTGAGCCGCGCCGAGACCAGGTCGCCGATGCCGCCCAGTTTGGCGTGGCCGAATGCGTCGGTGGTCTTATCCGCGAAGACCATTTCGCCGCCCTTGAACATGGCGCCTTCCGAGACCAGCACGACCGAATATTTGCTGGGATTGTACCTGCGGTCCATCATCAGCAATTCGGCCAGGCGCTCGATCTCGAATTTGTATTCGGGGATGACGCAGCGATTGGCCGCGCCGGCCATGGTCGGGAGCATGGTCGTAAAGCCGGCGTAGCGGCCAAAGACCTCCAGCACCATCAGGCGCTCGTGCGAGCCGGCCACCGTCCGCAGGCTGTTGGACAGTTCGATCGTCCGCGTGACGCAGGTGGAGAAACCGATGCAGTAGTCGGTGCCTGGCACGTCGTTGTCCATCGTCTTGGGGATGGCGACCACCTTAACGCCCTCCTGAAACATCCGCACGGCGTAACTGAGCGTGTCGTCGCCGCCGATGGGGACAAGGTAGTCAATGCCCAGAAAGTCGAGGTTTTGGAGCGCTTCGGAGGTCAGATCGTTGAACTCGTCGGTATATTTTTCCTGCAACGCCGCCGGGAGTCGGTCACGCTTGACCTTGGCGGGATTCGTACGCGAGGTGTGGAGGAAGGTTCCCCCGGTGCGACCGGCCTTGTTGACGATCTCCTCGGTCAGAACCTGGAAGTTGTTGCTGTTGTCGGCCTTCTTGTCGCGCACGATGTCAACGAGTCCCGCCCAGCCGCGGCGGATGCCGATCACCTGCCAGCCTTCGCGCAGGGCGCGGATGGTGACGGCGCGAATGGCCGGGTTGAGGCCCGGCACGTCCCCGCCGCCGGTCAGAATGCCGATAACGCCTTTTTTGCCTGCCATGCAACACTCCTTGGGTCGAGTTTTTCCATTTCAATTTTACACCCAAAGCGCGCCCGGGAAACTGGTGTACAATGCAGGGCAAGAAATTTTCAGAAAGAGCAACGATGGATCTTCGACCCACATTGACTATCGGATTATTGACCTCCGGCGGCGACGCGCCGGGCATGAACGCCTGCATCCGCGCAGTCGTCCGCACGGCACTGGCGAACAACGCCCGCGTTCTGGGCGTGCATAACGGCTTCGAGGGGCTGATAGACGGCGAATACCGCCCGCTGGGCGCGCGGGACGTGGGGGGCATCCTGCAGCGCGGCGGGACGATCCTGCAAACGCGGCGCAGCAAACGCTTCATGGAAAAAAGCGGGCAGCGCGACGCCATCCGCAAGATGAACGAGGCCGGGATGGACGCCCTGGTTGTGATCGGCGGCGACGGATCTCTGCGCGGCGCCCAGGTATTGCACGAGGAGGGGATTCGCGTCATCGGCATCCCCGCCAGCATTGACAACGACATCTGGGGGACGAATATCGCCATCGGCGTGGACACGGCCATGAACACCATCACCGACGCGGTGGACAAATTGCGCGACACGGCATCCTCGCACAGCCGCGCCTTCCTGGTGGAAACGATGGGGCGCAACAGCGGCTACCTGGCGGTGATGGCGGGAATTGTGTGCGGCGCGGAGGTGGTGATCATCCCCGAAGTGCCGATCACCGTGGAGGAGGTCGCGGCGGCCATCGAGAACGCCTACAGGCGCGGCAAGAACCATTCCATCATCATCAACGCGGAGGGGTCGGGGCTTCGCACCGTCGAACTGGCGAAGGCGCTGGACGAAATGGACGTGGGCTTCCGCACGCGCGTCACCATCCTCGGCCACATCCAGCGCGGCGGCAGACCGACGGCGTACGACCGTCTCGTGGCCTCGCGTATGGGCTTCCGGGCCGTGGAAGCGTTGCTCGAAGGAAAGAGCGGCGTGATGACCGGACTCAAGGGCCGCGGCATTGACTTCGTCCCCATCGCAGACGTGGTCGCCAATAAGCGCGAGGTGAACATGGAATACTATGAAATGGCGAAGGTGCTGGCGAGGTAGGCGTCGGGTTTCGGGATTTACGCAGATCGAATTCGAGGCCGTTGTTGACAAATCCAGTCGCTTCGCGCCGCGCCCATTTGTCGAAGAAAATGATCGGTTACGAATGCCGGAATATCGGAGAGCTTTCGTCGGAGGCGCCCATGGACATCAAATTCGGTAATCGCACCATCGGACTGAACCATCCCACCTACTTCATCGCGGACATCGCCGCGAATCACGACGGCGATTTGGAACGCGCGAAGATGCTCATCAAACTTGCCAAGGAAGCGGGCGCGGACGCGGCCAAGTTCCAGAATTTCGCCGCGCCCAAGATCGTCTCGGATTATGGCTTCAAGGCCATGAGCGGCGGACAGGTCTCGCATCAAGCAACGTGGAAGAAGTCGGTCTTTGAAGTGTACAAGGGCGCGTCGATTCCGTTCGAGTGGTCGAACATTTTGAGCGAAGAGTGCAATCAAGTTGGCATTGACTACTTCTCCTCGCCCTACGATTTCGATGCCATTGACCACCTCGACCGATACGTGGAAGTCTACAAGGCTGGCTCTGGCGAAATAGACTGGATCGAAGCCCTCGAACGCATGGCGAGCAAGGGCAAGCCGTTCTTCGTCGCCACAGGCGCTTCGACGATTGGCGAAGTGCAGAAGGCTGTCCACGCAATTCTCAAGATCAACAAGCAACTCGTCCTGATGCAGTGCAACACCAACTACACCGCCAGCCCGAACAATTACGATCATTTGCACATCAACGTCCTGAAAACTTACGCGGCGATGTTCCCCGATGTGATCCTCGGCCTCTCCGACCACACGCACGCGGTCGCGCCCGTCATCGCCGCGGTGACGTTGGGCGCGCGCGTCATCGAGCGTCACTTCACGGATAGCAACGACCGCGAGGGTCCCGACCACAAGTTTGCCATGAATCCCGACAACTGGGCGAAGATGGTCGAAGAGACGCGCCTGCTCGAACGCGCGCTCGGCTCCGCGGACAAGTTCATCGCGGAGAACGAGAAGGACACCGCCATCGTGCAACGCCGCTGTCTGCGCGCCGCGCGCGACATCAAAGCGGGCGAGGTCTTCACGCGCGGGATGATTGACGTGCTGCGTCCCGCCACGCCTGGCGCGATCAAGCCTGATCAGATTCAGAATGTCGTTGGAACGAAGGCGTTGCGGGAATTGAAATATGGTGAAGAACTGAGGTGGACGGATCTCGGTGCGTAATTGAGTAAATGGTAATTGGTAATTTGTAATTCCAGGAAATCACGCTGGTTTCAGATGCCCTCACGTTCCGTCATTGCGAGCGAAGGTCGGGTAGGCCGAGCGTTCTTCGAGGCCGTATCGAGACCGAGCGAAGCAATCTCCTCCTCGGCTCGGAGATTGCTTCGTTGAGTCGGGGTCTCGATACGCTCCGCTACTCGACCGCCAACTCTCCTCGCAAAGACGGAGTAACTGATCTTACGCAGTTTATCAGTACCGCAACATTCATGTTGCCCCCCAAAAGCAAGATAAATCTTGCGGTACTGCGTAAGGTGAGGGAGTAACTGAATTGCTTCGGAGGAAGAATGGACATTGCAGAATTCAAACGAATAACGATGCAGGTGATTCAAGATAATGGGATTCCCCCCTATATCCCCACGTTGATCGTCCCTTCCGAGGAGGCGGTCATGTGTCTTCGAGGAATTCCCGAAGATATCAGCCACGAGGATGCCGCCAGGGATTGGGTTCAGGAAATGGGATTTGAATCAAAAGAGTATTTCCTGGCCTTCAAGGTGTCGGACGAGGAAATCCATCTTGAGCATCATAAGGCAGACGGGATGGTTGATACCGAGACAATCAAGTAATGCTCTGGGCGATTGACCCTAAAGGGTGCTTCGCAAAATCGCGCCAACAGTTGCGAAGTCCACCTTCGTGGACTAGCCGACAAAGGCCGGCTTTGCAGATGTAGGGGCGACTTTTAGTCGCCCACCAGAATCATGAGAGTAATTTACTTTTCCTTCGACTATTCTCCTCACGACTACCGCTTCCTCTCCGCCCTCGCGGAGACTGAGCATGAAGTTTTCTACGTGCGCCTCCAGCGCGGCAAGCGACAGGTGGAAGATCGTCCCGTCCCATCCAAAATCGAGCAGGTGCTTTGGGCAGGCGGACAGGGCGAGTTCCGCTGGCGCGACCTGCCGCGGATGACCTTCGACTTTCGACGGTTGACCCGCGAAATCAAGCCCGATTTGATTCACGCAGGTCCCATCCAAACCTGCGCGTTGATTGCGGTCTTGAGCGGCTTTCGTCCGATTCTCACGATGTCGTGGGGATTCGATTTGATGGAGGACGTTCACAAGAGTAAATGGATGGAACGTGTTACGTGTTTCGTGTTGCGTCGGTCAACTTTTTTCACAAGCGACGCGCAAGTGACTCGCGACAAAGCCGTGAAATACGGAATGAATCCAGACCACACCATCGTCTTTCCCTGGGGCGTGGACTTGCAACATTTCAAACCCGCAACGGAACACGCTCCACGCAACACGTTTACTCTTTTTTGTAATCGTTCATGGGAACCCAGATATGGCGTAGATGTGCTTGCTCGCGCATTTGTAAAGGTAGCGCAGCAGAATCCCAACGTGGACTTGATGCTCGTCAACAGCGGGTCGCAGGCGCAGGTGATTCGTCATATTTTGCAGCGCGGGGGCGCGTTGGAACGCGTCTCGATGCCAGGGTCAATCTCGCAAAAAGACCTGCCTCGCTGGTATCATATAGCCGACCTTTACATTTCGCCATCTCACATAGACGGGTCGTCGGTCTCGTTGATGGAGGCGCTGGCCTGCGGGATTCCGTGTCTCGTCTCGGACATCCCCGCCAACAAGGAATGGGTCGAGGAAGGAGTCAACGGCTGGCTCTTCCCCGATGGGGACGCCGACGCGCTCGCCACGAAGATTCTCGCCGCGATCGCTCAAAGAGAGAATCTGCCCGCGATGGGCGAGTCCGCTCGAAGGTCCGCGGAGACGCGTGCCGATTGGAAGAAAAATTTCGGTCAGTTGCTCGTCGCGTACGAGGAGACCGTCAAATTGGCGAAGTCGTGAATTTGATTCAAACAATCGTTAACCATCCGTCATTGCGAGCCGCGAAGCGGCGAAGCAATCCCTCCTCACGAACGCGGGGATTGCTTCGTCGGGAAGAACGCCCTCCTCGCAATGACGATAGAAAACAGGAGGTCCCCATGATCGTCACAGTCATCCTCACCCTCGTCGTCACCATCGTCGCGGTGATGTTCGCGCTGGAGAACACCGAGGCAGTGCGCGTGGTGTTCTATGGCTACGCCGTGGACGGCGCGGTCGGGCTGTTCGTGCTGATCGCGTTCGCGGTCGGCGTGGTGTTGGGCGTATTGCTGATGCTCCCCTCGCTGATTGGGCGAAGCCTGGCGAACGCGCGCCATCGCCGCCGGATCGCCGAACTCGAAGCACAGCCGAAGGAGCCGGCCGCGTAATATGCTGACCCACAACGAACTTCTCGAAGGCTTTCGCCAGACACGCGTGCGCGAGGGCGACACGATCATGGTGCATACGTCGTACAAAGCGCTCGGCGGCGTGGATGGCGGCGCGGAGACGGTAATCGACGCGATGCGCGAACTGGTGGGCGCGCGCGGCACGGCGCTGTTCCCCGCCTTCAATTTTCAATCGTGGACGGAGACGCATTACTTCGACGTTTTGGAGACGCCCTCGAAGATGGGGATGATCACCGAACTGGCCCGCCTCAGGCCTGACGTGAAGCGGACGCCGCATCCGATCTACAGTTTCAGCGTCTGGGGCGCGCGTGCGGACGAGTTCGCGGCAACCGACGACGCGGAGGCTTACGGTCCGCGCTCGGCCTTCGCGCTGTTCCACAAGATCAACGGGACGATCCTGAGCATCGGACTCGATTTCAACAACACGTTCTCGATGCACCATTACATCGAGTACAACGTGGGATGCGATTATCGCCGCGTGAAGGAGTTTTCGGGAATCTACGTCGGCTACGACCGCGTCCCGCGCATCAAAATGTATTCGATGTTCGTGCGGAAGAGCGAGCGCGTGAAGACATACATCGTGCCTGGGATGAACGAGTTGCTGGCCGCGGGTGTCATCAAGGAAGCGCAGGTCGGCGCGGCGAAAGTCCATTTTGCGAGCGCGAATGATTTTTACGATAATATGTCGGTGATTGTGCGCGAGCATCCTGAGAAGTTGCACTATATTGAAGAGCCGAAATATTAGAGAGTAGAATGAGTAGAGAGTAGTAAGGTAAAATCCAAACATGGAATCGCCCATCCGCTGGACAGTTCAAGACCGATACGGCAACAGTATTTACCTGACCCAGGAACGATGGGAACACATTATTGACCCGATCAACCACCCCGAAATGCAAGGTTATGAAGAAGAACTGAAAGAAACCGTTCGGTCAGGCTCCCGCAGACAAAATTCGCTCAACCCGCAAAAGTACAGATACTCGAAGGAATTCAGTAACCTGCCCGCCGACAACACACACATCGTTGCCATCGTGCTATTCGGACTTCACGAACGCGGAGTCGGCGAGATCGAGTCGAACAATTTTGTTGTCACCGCTTACCAGAAAGAAATAGGGTAACGCCATGAATTCACCTGTAATCAACTACGACGAGACCAGCGACACGTTGTACATTTCCTTCATCCCCAATGTCAAAGCGACGGGGATCGAGTTGAACGAACACATCCTCCTGCGGATTGACAAGGAAAACCATCAGGCCGTCGGTCTGACCTTCCTCAACTACTCGATCCTCATCCAAAAAGCGGACTTCGGACCGCGCAGTTTCCCGCTGACTGGGCTGGCAAAGTTATCCGAAGAGACGCGTGAGATGGTGATGGAAATCATGGGGAAATCGCCCGTGAAAGAGATTTTGTCGCTTTCCACGTTCACGCCGTCATTCTCGGAAGCGTTACCGATTACTCTGCTCCATTTGCCGCAACCCGCGTAATCCCTTCCTCCCGCCAGCAGACCCCTTTCCCGAAATCGGGAGAGGGGTGTAGGGGTGAGGGCAGAGTAGATTGAGTAGAGAGCTGTCGGGTACACAATTCGGGGTAAAATAAGAGCGACCCAAGTCGTTAATCGAACTGAAAGGAGGCCGTAATGGACATTCCTATTGTTGACAAAGTAATCGAGCAAATGAAGAATCTTCCCCAAGAACTGCAATGGCGCGTTCTTGAGTTCACGCGCGCTTTAGCGGTGTCCACTCCACAAGGAATTGCTGGCGTTCAACTTTTGCGTTTCGCGGGAGCCATCCCGCAGGCCGACGTGAAAGCGATGAAAGAAGCCATCGAGCAAGGATGTGAGCAGGTGGACAGCAATGAGTGGTAAATGCCTTCTGGATACCAACATTGTCATTGCCCTATTCGCGGACGATTCCGCGGTCAAAGAGAATCTTGCCAAAACGGATGAAGTCTTCGTTCCCAGCATTGTGATTGGGGAATTGAATTATGGCGCACGCAAATCAGCGCGATCAAAAGAAAATCTTGCCCGCATTGACGACTTCGCCGAAAGCAATGTTGTACTGAGTTGCGACGCAGGCACGGCACACTTTTACGGGGAAATCAAAAACGCCCTTCGAGTAAAAGGACATCCCATTCCCGAAAATGACATTTGGATTGCGGCCATCGCCCTTCAACACGGTTTGACGCTGATCACACGTGACGCACACTTTAGCGAAATTGAAAACCTGAAAATTCTAGCCTGGTAAATAGCAAACTGTCCATCTCATCCCCAGCACACCCCCTCTCCCTTTTTGGGAGAGGGGCAGGGGTGAGGGCGGAAGGCGCGAGCATCCTGAGAAGTTGCATTATGTTGAGGAGCCGAAGTATTGATCTCATCTCCAACTCTCCACCTTCCGCAGGGAGGAATCTACAATCTACCACATGAAGCAGCAAGAAATTTATGAAGTGCTATAATGATTCTATGATTATGCCCGAAAGATATTTCAATTAATGGATGCAGAATTTTATGGCTAAGAGAAGTAGCAAATTACTGAAAATTTCAGAACCACAAATGGGCTATGCCCTTGACTTTGGTAATACACGAGTAAAGGCAAGGCCGTTTATCAAGTGGGCAGGAGGAAAGTCGCAACTCCTCCCTGATATGTCCAAACTGTTTCCGCCGAGAGAACAAATCGGTAGATATTTCGAGTCGTTTCTTGGTGGAGCGGCTGTGTTTTTCTATTTGCAACACCCAAGATCGTTCCTTTCAGACAGCAACAAGGAACTTGTCGAGTTGTATAAAGTCGTTCAGCAGAATGTCGAGGAATTGGTCAAAGCCCTGAAAGTTCATAGAAACGAACCCAATTATTTCTACGAAATTCGCGCCCTTTCATCTTCGGATTTATCACCAGTGCAGAGGGCAGCGAGATTTATCTACTTGAATAAAACCTGCTTCAATGGTTTGTACCGCGTGAACAGCAAAGGTGAATTCAATGTACCATTTGGGAAATACAAGAATCCCAATATCTGTGATGTGGAGGGATTGCGCGCGGCCAGTTTGGCCTTACAGCACGCCAAGATAACAACTGATGATTTTGAGTCTGTGTTGTCCCGAACCAAACCTACGGATTTCATTTATTTTGATCCACCTTATCATCCAATAAATAAAACATCAAGTTTCACTTCATACACTTCTGATAAATTCAGCGACGATGAACAAAGACGTTTAGCATGTGTCTACAAAGAGTTGGCTAGTCGTGGTTGTTTTGTAATGTTGAGCAATTCGGACACACCGCTGATTCGAGAACTTTACAAGGATTTCTATATCCATGAAATTCAAGCAAGCAGGGCAATTAACAGCAAGCCCGAAGGACGCGGCAAAATCACCGAGTTGTTAATCATCAATTACTATTGGGCAAGAAAATGAAAACTCGCAAACAATACATTCCAACTTTGGATCATTGGAGAACTATGTTTTTGAATCCATCTTTTTGGGGAAGATGGACGCTGGAGGAAAGAGTCCCTATTTCTGAAATTAAGATCGATAAGTCCCTTTTTTCGTTTCAGAATGAAGTGAGCAAAAGCCAAGTTGCTTCGATGGTTGAAGAGTTCAACATTGATTATTGGATACCGATAACAGTCAGCCCCGATCACTTTCTTTTGGATGGTCAACATCGTTTGCAAACTGCCCAAAGTCTGGGGCTAAAATACATTGACGTTATTGTAGATCATGGTGATGTGGAAACAACAGCAAAGAAAAAATCTCGTCGTCATGATTTGTTTTAAAAGGAGGCGCTATGGCTAGGGCAAATGATGTCGCGTGGGAAACTTTCATTCGCGAAACAAAAATCAGACTCGATGGTCGGTCTTATGTTGTTGATGCCAAGAACTTAAAAAGAATAGCCCAGCGCGAACCGCGCTTGATGGCAAAAGTAGATGAACCCGAACAACTACCAACTGTCTTGCAAAATGCGGGTTATTCTTTGTTGGCGATTACAAATGGCAGTTACTTGATTTTTCAGGGTGATGTGTTTGTACCTGTGCCTGATTGTCCTATCCAATCTGTTTACAACCCCAGGACGGAGTTTCCATTGGAAACCATAGGCAGAGGAACAGGCGAATCAGAATATCTCGATAATGCCTTCAACACAGGATTGCTCTCTGATTTCACAGGAAGTGGAGTTTTATATTTGACGATTCGGGGACGAGAGAGAACCAAAAAATTTAGTTTTCTGATTGGCAAAAGCAACCTTGAAATAAATGTCAATGGCGTTCAAATCGAAGTGGATGCTGGTTATGAAGGTGAAAACGATATTGTTCTTGTAGAAGGAAAAATTGGAAATCGTAGTCACTTCAACGTTCGGCAACTTTACTATCCCTTCCGACATTTTTCTCAACTTGTTCCGCAAAAGAATGTACGCACCCTGTTCTTCTCATACGATCTAAGCCGTGCCACTTATTCATTGCACGAATTTGGCTTTAGAAACCCAGATGTTTTCGATTCAATCTATCCTATAAAATGCTGTGTGTATTCTTTGTCAAGACCACAGGCTTTCGCGGTTGAAGAATTATTCGACAGAAATTTTGAAACGGTCAATAATATTGTTCCTCAGGCCGATGACTTAAACAAAATACTTGAATTGCTAACGCTCATCAATAGCGGGCAAAACACTGTAACAGAAATCGCCGACCATTTTGTATTTGACATACGACAGAGCAATTACTATGGAGAGGCAGCGGAATTTTTAGGCTTGATAACCCGCAATCGTGGTGTCTTTGAATTGACAGAACGTGGTTTCCAGTTCGTTTCAACTGAACCAAGCCGCCAGCAACTTTTCATTGCAAAACTTGTGATAAACACATGGTTTTTTAAAGAACTGTTGCGTAGGGCGCGAAGAAAAGAATTCTTTACTGAGTCGGATATACGAGTCTTGATTGAGACCGTCGAAAAAGAAAGCGGAGACAAACGGTATACCCAATCCACAGTTGGCAGAAGAATCAGAACCATCGTTTCCTGGGTAAGATGGCTAAGCGAAGAGTTCAAGTCATTTGTGATTGACCAAGACAAGTTTACACTCAAATGAATTCAGGAGAAACCATGGATACCCCAATACCTGTTTGTGAATGGGGTGTAGGGGTGATGGTGGAGTGTTTATGAAACCCTACACCTCCCTCAAATCCATCCTCGCCGAGTTCTTCCCGCTCCACCGCACCCTCGCCTCCGACGACCAGGACAAGACGCTGGAGATCATCGGCGCGTACCTGCCCGACTCATCGAATTACACCATCGAGACCTACAAGCCCCTCGATCCCGCGTGGACGTGGAAAGTGCCTGAGCGGTACGTGGTCCACGAGGCGTATCTTGAAATTGAGGGCGGCGAGCGGATCGTGGATTTCAAGAACAATCCGCTTCACATCGTCTCGTATTCGCTGCCCGTTGACAAAACCCTCACGTTCGACGAATTGCAACCGCACCTGTATTTCAACGAGAAACGTCCGCACGCCATTCCGTGGATCTTCAAATATTACGACCGCGATTGGGGCTTCTGCCTGCCGAAGAACGTCTTCGACAAACTGCCGCGTGACAAAAAATATCGCGCCGTCATCAAATCCGAGTTCATCACCGACCCGAAGCAGGGATTCAAGATCGCGACCGCGCTCGTCCATCCCGAGGGTCGAAGATCATCTTTAGATGGCGGGGCGAACCTCAGCGCGGGCGAGATCGTCGTCCAGGCGCACACCTGTCACCCCATGCAGGCCAACGACGACGGCGCGGGGGTGGTCAGCGCGATCGAGTTGGCGCGTCGGCTCGCCGAGAAGCCGCTTCCCGCAGGTTCGATGAGCGTCCGCTTTTGGTTCGGTCCCGAAACCATCGGCACGATTGTCTGGCTTTCGCACAACGAGCATCTCATCCAAAATCTGCGCGGCGGCATCTTCATGGAGATGACGGGCAACAAAAACAAAATCGCCTGGCATCACACACGCCAACACAATCACCTGCTCGACCGAATTACCAATTACCAATTACGCAATATGGCTCACGATGAAAGAGAATTTGCCGCCGCGCCCGCCAACGACGAGCGCGTCATCAATGGCCCAGGCGTCAACGTGCCGTGCATCTCGCTCAACCGCTGGCCATACGACGAGTATCACACCACCGACGACAACCTCGACATCATGCACGAAGACATGCTCGTCGGCGCGGCGGACGTGGCCGAGCAGATCATCCGCATCTACGCGACGAACTACATCCCGAAGCGCACGTTCCGCGGTCCCGTTTTTCTCAGCGGTCACGGCCTGTGGGTGGACTGGCGCGACAACTGGGCGCTCAACCGCGCCATCGAAAAAATCATGATGCGCTTCGAGGGCGATCATTCGGTCTTCGACATCGCCGAGCAGGTCGGACTCGATTACTGGATGGTTCGCGAGTATGTCGAAAAATTCCGCGCCAAGGGATTTGTGATTCCGCTGCCAATTCCGTCCGAGGCGGAGTCCGCGTAAGTCGAAATTAATTTCGACTTACGGCCAACCATGAACCCCAAAGTCGTTGCCATCATTCAAGGACGCATGTCCTCCTCCCGCCTGCCTGGGAAGATTCTCGCGGACATCGCGGGTCAGCCCATGCTGGCTCGCGTCTTCGTGCGGACCTCGCGCGCGGCTACCGTTTCTGAAACGATTTTCGCCACGACGACCGATCCCTCCGACGACCCCGTAGCCGAGTACTGCGATTTCAGCGGAATCCCCTCTACACGCGGCAGTCTCTATGATGTACTGGATCGCTATTATCAAACGGCAAAGCAAGCGAAAGCCGATGTGGTTGTTCGCACCACCGCGGATTGTCCTGTCATTGATCCCGCGTTGATTGATGATGTGGTTAACACAGTAATTGGTAATTGGGAATTCGATTTCGCCGCGAATCGACTCCCTCCGCCGTGGGGAAGGACTTACCCGATTGGTCTCGATACCGAAGTTTGCACTTTCGCCGCGCTGGAACGCGCGTGGAAAGAGGCCAAAGAACCCCAGCACCGTGAACACGTCATGCCCTATTTCTACGAAGGTGTTAAACTAATCACGCAACACGCAACACGCAACACTGGAATTTCACCTCGCGGTTTTCGCGTCGCCCTCCTCCATCACCCCACCGACTTTGGCGATTACCGCTGGACAGTGGACACCGCAGAAGATTTGGAATTCATCCGCCAGGTTTACAGTCGCTTCGACGGCCGCGATGATTTTTCATGGAAGGAAGTTCTCGATCTCGTTCACGACAATCCCGACTTGATGAAAATCAACGCGGGCGTGCAACACAGGACATTGAAAGATATTGACGAGCGCGCCCTTGACTAAATCCGTCTGCAGGGCATCTTAACTCGTTATAATCCCCTTATGCCATTCGACAAAAACGCATTTGCCTGCCTGCTCCTCACCCTGCTCTCCGCCGCCCTGTTGACCGAGGCCTGCCTCGAAATGAATCGCGTCGCCTGGGGGACGGGCGCCTGGCTGGGCGAATACTCCCCAAAATGGGCGGCTGGATTCTTCGGATTCGTCCTCGCCTCCCTGGGACTCTTCGCTCTCATCCTGACCCTGGCCTGGTCGCCGCGCCGACTCGACCGCGCGCGGGACGCGCTGCTCCGCCTGCGCGCCCGGCTCGGATTCGCGCGCTGGATTCTGGCAATCGGCTTCGCCCTCGCGCCCGCCTGGTTCTTTCAATACACGATGTGGGGCGTGGTTTTCACGGGTGTTGGCATTCGCCTGCTGGTGTGGATTCTGTCCACGCTTGGGCTGGCTGTCACGCTCGGGCGCGGCGACCGGCTTCTTGTCTGGCGTGAGGCGTTGGCCGCGGCCCTCGTCGTCGGCGCGGTCATCGGCGCGGCCATCCCGCTCGCGGGCGTCACGAGTTATCCGTTCTCGCTGGGCTGGTCGGAGGGCAATCGCCTGTGGGATTATTCCATCCTCTTCGGCCGCGAACGCTACATCTTCCCATCCGATTCGCAACTCACGCCCTTTCTCGACTTTGGCCGCCAGTTCATCGGCGGGTTTCCCTTTTTGTATCCCGGCCTGACGGTTTTCCAGGAACGTCTGTGGCTCGGCTTGATGGGCATCGTGCCGTACGTTCTGCTGGGGTTGTGCGTTTTTTACATCCCCCAGTACCGCAAGATTTATCTTGCGCAGGGCAACATGAATGTTGCGATACTGGAGAATGGCGCGGCCTGGCTTCTCGCCGGGCTGTGGGGCTTCCTCTTCCTGCGGCAGGGGCCGATCCACTCGCCGCTGCTCATCAGCGCGGCGGTGGTCGCGCTGGCGTGGCGCCGCCCGCTGTGGAGTTCGCTCCCACTCCTCGCCGCGGCGGGATACTTCGCCGCCGTCAGCCGCTTCACGTGGACGTTCGCGCCCGCGCTATGGGCGGGGATGCTCTGGCTGGCGGGCGCGGGATTGGAGAACGGACGCCTCGCCGCGCGTGACTGGGGACGTGCCATCCTGCTCGGTCTCGCGGGACTGGCGGGCGGACTCCTCCTCCCGCAACTGACCGGCCTGCTGGCGGGGACCGGCAACGCCTCCGTCACACAAGTTGCCGAGTCGGTGGGACGGCAGCCGCTTCTATGGTATCGCCTGCTTCCAAACAGCACCTACAACCTCGGCATCCTCGTCAACCTGTTGATCGCAATCGCGCCCCTCGTCATCGTTTTGCTCTTCGCCTCGCGACGCGGACTGTGGCAACTGAATCTCTGGCAGAGACTCGCCGTTCTCGGCGTTTTGTTCGCGTTCCTCGTTGTCGGATTGGTTGCCAGCACAAAGATCGGCGGCGGCGGCGATTTGCACAACATGGATATGTTCCTCATCGGCCTTTTATTCTGCGCGGGCCTGGTTTGGGAAAAAGGCGGACGCGGCTGGCTGACAGAGGGCGCCTCGCTCCCCGCCTGGATGCGCCTCACGTTGATCCTCCTCGTCGCGCTCCCCGCCTACGGCCCGCTGATGCGCCTCGTCCCCCTCCTCCACGCCGACGATTTCAACCGCCTCAAAGTCCTCACCGATGTGGAAGACCCCTACGCCGACCCGCGCGTCCTCGGCCTGCTGCCCCCGCGCGCCGCAGTGGACGAGACGCTCGACTTGATCCGCGTCCGCGTGGCCGACGCGCAAACGCGCGGCGAAGTGCTCTTCATGGATCAGCGCCAGCTGCTCACCTTTGGTTACATCGAGGGCGTCCCGCTGGTGGCCGAATACGAGAAAAAATACCTGATGGATCAGGCCATGGGCGAAACTGCCGCGCTGACCTTCCCC
This sequence comes from Anaerolineales bacterium, assembly GCA_034411715.1. Lineage (GTDB taxonomy): Bacteria > Chloroflexota > Anaerolineae > Anaerolineales > Villigracilaceae > Denitrolinea. The sequence continues at coordinate 33,308 of DAOUMJ010000038.1, forward strand.
GCCTTCTACCGCGACCTGGCCGCGCGTCGCTTCGCGCTCATCGTCAGCGATCCGCTGCGCCTGCCCATCAAGGACAGCGATTACAGTTTCGGCGAGGAAAACAACGCCTGGGTCAAATGGGTGGCCGCGCCCATCCTGTGTTACTACGAGCCGGATAAAACGCTGGAGGAGTTCCGCATCCAACTGCTCGTCCCGCTCGAAACCGTCTCTCCCGATTGTGTTTTGCCGCTGCCGTAACGCGACCCTCGTCATTGCGAGGGCGTCAGCCCGAAGCAATCCCACCGCATAGAGATTGCTTCGACGGACACTTGCCCCACCTGCACTGCACCACACCTGCCCTGACGGGCGGTGCCAGGGAACGCAGTGCGGTGCAAGTGTGGCGGGCAGTGCCAGGGAGAACGCCGTCTCGCAATGACGGAGTGAACAGGTGACACGTGAACCTCCGCTACCTCCTCCTCCGCCTCATCCGCCGCTTCCTGCCCGAACCTCTGACCCGCTTCCTGCTTCGACGCGGCCTCGTCATCCGCCCCGGGCTGGAGACGCGCGAACCCGCGTCCGCTGTGGAGCGTTACCGCGTCGCGCTCGAAGCGCGCGGCGCATCGCTGGACGGAAAGCGCGTCCTCGTCTTCGGCTACGGAGGCAACTTCGCGATCGGCGCGGAACTGCTGAAAGCGGGCGCCGGCCGCGTCGTCCTGCTCGACCGCTTCGCCCCGCCCGACGACCGCCGCAACCGCGAACTCGTCCGCGCTTATCCCGAATATTTTTTTCTGGAAAACGGACGGGTCAAACCGGTGGAGGCGTTCCTCACCCTCATCCACGACGACGTGAAGAACCTGCGCATGGAGGAAAAATTCGATCTCGTGCTGAGTTCCTCGGTCTACGAGCATCTCGACGATGTGGACGGATTGACCGCCGCGCTGGCCGCGTTGACCGCGACGCAGGGGTTCCACATCCATTACGTGGATTTGCGCGATCACTACTTCGAACTGCCCTTCGAGATGTTGAAGTTTTCCGAACAAACCTGGAAGAAGTGGCTCAATCCCACCAGCAACCTGAACCGTTTTCGCCTGCGCGATTATCAGCGCGTCTTCGACAAATACTTTTCCGATGTTGTCATCACCGTCCTGGCGCGCGAGCCTGAGGCGTTCGGGCGCGCCCGCAACAGGATCCGCCCCGAGTTCCTGACAGGCGACGAGGCGCGCGACGCGGTGACGTTGATCGAAGTGACGGCCTCCGGGCCAATATCGTAGCGCGGTCAGTATCGCAAAATTTGTTTTGCGCCCGCGCTGGCAGGATAAATCTTGCGGTACCGACGCAAAATCTTCGCGGTTGGCATAGCGCGGGCAGTACCGCAAAATTTATTTTGCGTCCGCGCGGGCAAGATAAATCTTGTGGTACTGACACAAAATCCCCTCATGGCACAATGGCGCGGACGAGGGGGATTTTGCTCATCACAAACGTCGCCCCCCACGAAAGCAGGAAGTTGACGACCGCCGCGAGCGGGATAACGAGGAGCGAGTGCCCGGCCGCCGTCTCGAAGCCGAGCGTTTCCCAGGCGGCGGCCATCCCAACGAGGACGACCGAATGGGTCAGGTAGATTCCGAAACTCGACTTGCTGACCACATTGGAGAAACGCGCCAGCCAGGGAGAGACGCGCTCGCCCGCGGCCTTGAGCAGGAGGAACGCGCCCGCCGCCATGAGGATGATGTTCAGGCTTGGATAACTGCGGAAGGGAAGTTCGTTGTTCTGCGGCGGCAGGTCGAGATAAAAGACGGCGAAGGTGAAGACGAATCCCGCTGCGAAGAGGGCCGAGGCAATCCACAACAGGCGTGGGGATGTCTCCAGCCGCCCAAGATAACAGCCGAGCAGGAAGTAGCCCACATAACCCATGGCAAAATAGAGTTCGAACCCGTTCTTCAGCGGGGTGAATTCCTCCAGGATGAACATGACCGGCATGACGAACAGCCAGAGGGCGATGTAGTACAAAATATCCGCGTTTCTGGCTTTGGCGATGAACAGGCGCAGGATGGGCGTGAAAAGATACAGGCCGATGAGCGCGTAGAAGAACCACAGGTGCGCGGCCCGGGGTCCGCGCAGGATGCGGATGAACATCTTGAAGATGGCGTCGAGCGTCACCCCCGTCTCGGCAAAGGCCTGGGAGTTGTATAAGTCATAGAGAATGGACCAGGCCAGGAACGGGATGAGAATTTTGGCGGCGCGCTTCCTGAAAAAAGTCCAGATATCTTCCTCCTTGGAGAGCAGGAGATAACCGCTCATCAGGAAGAAAAGCGGGACGCTGTTGCGCGAGAGGGTGTAGTAGATCTTTTGCGCCCACTGCGGCCCGCCGCCCCACACGTCAATGTGCGCCAGCACTACGAGGAAGGCGGCGGAGAAGCGCATAAAATCCACCCAGGGGAGGATGGGATAGGCAAATCTCTCTTCGTTGCGGGTCAGTTGGTAGTCCATGAAGGGAAATTATACCGCCGGCGGCGGGTTGGCAGTCGTGACATCTGACGGTATCATCGGAAAAACCCGCTTATGCTTCAACTCAAAACTACCCCCTTCCATGAACGGACATCCAAACTGTGCATCCCCAGAAACTGGCGGCGATGGGCGGGATACATCGTCGCAGGTTCCTACGAACTGACGCTCGACCGCGAGTATTGGGCAATCCGCAATGCGGCGGCGTTGATTGACGTCTCGCCGTTGATCAAGTACGTCATCACAGGCAGGGACGCGGCGGCGCTTCTGCATCGCGTCACCACGCGCGACATCCACAAGATGAAAGTGGGACAGGTCGCGTACACGGGCTGGTGCGACGACGACGGCAAGATGATTGACGATGGCACGGTCTCGCGCCTCGACGATTCGATCTTCCGCCTGACCGCCGCGGAGCCGAACCTGCGCTGGCTGACGATGAACGCGGTCGGCATGGACGTGGAGATTACCGAAGTCACCGATGAAATTGCCGCGCTCAGTTTTCAGGGTCCCAATTCAAGAAAGGTTTTGAATATCGTCTGTGAAGTTGCGGTTGATGAGTTGAAGTATTTCCGCTTGATGAAAAACAAAATCAACGGAATGGACGTGACCATCTCGCGCACCGGATATACGGGCGATCTCGGCTGCGAAATCTGGCTGGACGCGAAGGACGCGCTCAAAATCTGGGACGCGTTGATGGACGCGGGCGCGGACTACGGCATCACGCCCGTCGGCATTTTGGCAATGGACATGGCGCGCGTGGAGGCGGGTCTATTCATGCTCGACGTGGATTACACCTCCACCACGCACGCGTGGATCGAAGCGCAGAAGTCCTCGCCGTTCGAGTTGGGACTCGACTGGACGGTGGCGCTCGATAAGCCCGGCTATTTCGTCGGCCGCCGCGCGCTGGAACGCGACGCTGAACTTGCGCGGCGCGAAGGTTCCGCGTGGAAGTTGATGGGACTGGAAGTGAATTGGGAAGGGATGGAAAAGATTTACAAACAAGTCGGCTTGCCGCCGCAAATTCCCGGCATGGCGATTCGGGCGAGCCTGCCTGTGATGGCAGGCAACGTGCAAATTGGATATGCGTCCACTTCGAGTTGGTCGCCGCTGTTGAAGAAGCACATCGCCCTGGCGCATTTGCAGAGACCGCATTTTGAAGTCGGAACAAGCGTGAGAATGGAAATCACAGTCGAGCATCATCGCCAGCACGCGCCGGCGAAGGTGGTCAAGTTGCCGTTTTATGAGCCTGAGTGGAAGAAGAAGTAAACATGCCGTCCAACCAATACGACGCGATCATCATCGGCGGCGGACACAATGGACTTGTGGCCGCGGCCTATCTCGCACGCGCGGGCAAAAAGGTGATCGTCCTCGAGCGCAGGCACATCGTCGGCGGCGCGGCGGTGACCGAGGAAATCTTCCCCGGCTTTAAATTTACAGAATTTTCGTACGTTGTCAGCCTGCTCCGGCCGGAAATCATCCGCGAGTTGGAACTGCCGAAGCATGGATTGAAGATCCTCCCGCTCCCGTCCACGTTTACGCCGATGGAAAACGGGGATTATCTCGGCCTGTGGGACGACCACGACATCACGCGGCGCGAACTCCATCGTCATTCTCCGTTGGATGCCGAGGCCTACGATGAATATTCGCGCGTCATGGCGCGCGCCGCGAAGGCGATCAAACCCATCATCAATTTGATTCCGCCCGACCCGTCGTCGCTTCATCCGCGCGACCTGTTCAATTTGCTCAAGGTCGGCCAATACGCGGCGGGACTCTCCGAAAAAGAACTGTACACCATCGCCAAACTCGCCACGCAATCGTCAGCGGATTTGCTCGAAGAGTGGTTCGAGACCGACGCGCTCAAAGGCGCCAAAGCCGCCAGCGGGATCATCGGCACGTTCCTCGGTCCGCGCTCGCCGGGGACGGCGTATGTATTGCTGCATCACTACATGGGCGAAATTGACGGCGCGTTCCGCGCCTGGGGATTCGCCAAAGGCGGCTCGGGCGGGGTCAGCGACGCGATCGCGAACGCGGCGCGGTCGCTTGGGGCGGAGATCAGAGTCAATAGTCCGGTGAAGCAGGTCAAGGTCAAGGGCGGACGCGCAGTGGGCGTCGTCCTGGAGAACGGCGACGAGATCGATTCCAGAGTCGTGATGTCCGCCGCAGATCCGAAGCGGACATTCCTCCAATTCGTCGAGCCGAAATATTTCCCCGATGAATTCGTCGCGTCGATTCGGAACTTTCGCGTGCGCGGCTCGTCGGGCAAGGTCAACATCGCGTTGAGCGAACTGCCGCAGTTCAGCGCGCTGCCGAACGAACCCGCGTTATATCGCGGCGCGGTCTCGATCAGCCCGAGCATTGACTATATCGAACGCGCCTACGACGACGCCAAATATGGGCGGATCTCGAGACGCCCATACATTGACATGATCTTCCCTTCGATGATTGACCCCCACATGGCGCCGCCCGGCCAGCACGTCGTATCGTGCTTCGTGCAATACGCGCCGTATGATGTGGAGGGCGGATGGACAGACGAAACGCGCAACATGTTCGGCGAGACAGTTGTCTCTACCATCGAACAATACGCGCCGAACATCCGCAAGTGCATCGTCGGGATGCAGGTGATTACGCCGAAAGATATCGAGTCCATCGCGGGCATCACGGGCGGCAACATCTTTCATGGCGAGTTGTTATTGCATCAAATTTTCTTTTTGCGTCCCGTGCCGCAATGGGCCGATTTCCGCACCCCGCTGAAAGGCTACTACTTCGGCGCGGCTGGCGCGCATCCCGGGGGAGGGGTTATGGGCGCGGCGGGAATGCTGGCGGCGAAGGAGATGTTGAAGGATGGGATGTACTAATTACTAATCACCGTCTTCAAATGCTCCTCGATGTGCGCCAGGGCGCGCTCCATCCACGTCTGTGCGGTGAAGCCGCTCCCGTAAGTGACGTGGCGGCTGGCGCGCGTCCAGGCTTCGGGCGGGAGGGCGCGCAGGCGCGCGGCGTTGTCTCGGACGGAATCCGCCAACTCGTCCAGGATGGAAGCGAGCGGCTCGTCGGCGCGGTAATGTTCGGCCATGTAGGCGTCCCCATCGAAATTCTCGAACAGCGGATCGTCCTCCTCGAGCGTGCGGCGGACGCGCAGCCCGTAGACCATCTTCTCGACGTCGCGTGTGTGGGCCGCGATCTGGTGGACGCTCCACCCGCCCGCTTCGCGCGGAACATTTGGGCGGGCCGCCGTTTCGACGGCCGCGCGGAACTCCCGCGCGGCCACCTCGTAGCGCTCCAGCAGTTTTTGGCGATATTCGAGTAGTTGTTCCATGTTTCCTCTCTTTATGGGGCGAATCGGCAATTTCAGTAAATCGCGGTTTGATTCAGTCGCTTCTAACCACCCGGCATTGCGAGCGTTCTTCCCTGGCACTGGCACGCCAGGGCAAGTGTGCGAAGCAATCCCCTCGTAATGTCAGGAGATTGCTTCGTCGGGAAGAACGCCCTCCTCGCAATGACGGATGAATTTGTGATTTACGGAATTTGACCTACGGCATGTTGACGATGTGGCCGGTGAGGTGGTTGGCGCGTTCGCTGCACAAAAACATCACCGCGCGCGAAAGGTCGGCGGGGATGGTGGCGCCGGTGTTCTGGAAACGTCCCAGCCCGCGTCCCACCATGTGGACGCGGATGCCGTAGGCGTACAGTTCGCGCGCCGCCTGCCGCGTCAGGCCGACGATGCCGAACAGGCTGGCCACGTAGGCGGCGCGGTCGAGTGCCACGGTGCCGCCGGCGAGCGAGGCCAGGTTGACGATGACGCCGCCCCCGCGTTCACGCATGATGCGCCCCACCGATTGCATGGCGAGGAACGCGCCGGTCAGGTTCACGTCGAGGGTGCGGTGCCAGTCCCATTCGTCCATGTCGAGCAGGGCGGCGTGCGGTTCGACCGAGGCATGATTGAGGAGAACGTCAATGCGCCCAAATTCGTCCTCCACCTGCTTGACGAGCGCCTGCACGCCCACTTTCTTGGCCACATCCTCCAGGCAGACCCTGGCGTTGTAACCGCGCTGGCGGAGATCGGCGAGCAGGTTTTCGACATTTTGCGGAGAGATGTCGTTGAGCGCCAGGCGCGCCCCTTGCACGGCGAAGGCCTCGGCCAGTTGCCGCCCGGCGCCGCGGCCCGCGCCGGTGATCAGCACAACCTTATCCTGAAATTCCATGAGACCTCCGAAAAAGATTCAGCGAGTCAACGAGTCGGCGAATTGGAGCAGAGGGGAACTTCGCCGTTGCTATTCTTCGCGTTCAGTTCCAGGCCGAAGTAGGGTGAGGGGTCGTAGGTGTTTTTGATGGCCAGTTCGTTGAGGAAATTCCCATTCCCATCATCCTTCACGATGGAAAAATGCAGGTGGATACCGGTGGGATTGTTCGGGTCGCCGGAGAAATCGCCCTGGTAGCCGAGCAGGGTTCCCGCGGAGACGAAGACTTCACGCGTGCCGGGCGGGAAATCGGCCACAATATAGGACTCTCCCTCGCGGTTCGCCATGTGAGTATAGTAGAGCCAGATCTGTCGTCCGGGCGCGAGCGGGTCGCTGAGAATGCGGATGATCACAGATGATTTCCAATCGGCGAGGCGGGTGAGATAGCCGTCGTAGGCGGCGATGACGGGGGCGACGCCCGCGTCGGTCCCGCCGAAGATGTCAATGCCCTGGTGATGATGGCCGATACGGAAGGAATCGTTCCAGAGAAAACCAACCATGCCGTCGGTGGGAAAGAGGAAGGGGGCATCCCCGCAGCGGGAACCGGCGGCCAGTTTCCAGTCGGCGTGCGCGGCGGGGTCGGCGAAAAATTCCCAGATGCGGCTGGAACGCCTGCCGGAGGGTGTCCTGCCCCGGTAGATCCATACACCTGCCGCAATTGCGACGATCACAAGAACGATGAGAACGGCTTGTTTGGGCATCCAGCAGGATTATACTTGTTTCAAGCGATTGTGGTGATGAGGAATCCGGCGGGGAACAAAAGCGGCCAAACCTTGCAAAAGCCTTGCATTTTCCTTGCAATGTTGTTAGTATTGGCATGGAAATTTCCCCAAACCCCGAAAAAGCAAACCCACCGTGAGATGGGGACGCAAAGTCATGGATCTGTGTTCGAGGCTCAGACCGCCAGACTGCCGAAGGAAAATCTGCCGCGTGCGGTGTTTTGGCATGGGCATATCCCCGCCACTGGAGGTGAAATCCACGCTTTGAGACGCATCAGTTTTGCAGATTTCGAAACCCCAAGACCATAAACAATCTATGGATAAGGAGACCAAATAACCATGAAACGCACATCTCTGTCGATCCTGCTGGTTGTGTTCCTGCTGGCGAGCAGCGTGCTGGTCAGCGGCGCGAGCGCAACCAGGACCATTGGAATCAACGTTCTCCTGAACACGGACATCACCGACGCGAACCTGGCCGACCTGGGCAAGTACGGCAAGGTTCGCGATGTGCTTTATGAGATTGACGCCGTTACGATGCAGATCAAATCCAGCCGGTTGGATACGATCCGCAGCCTGCCTTACGTGGCCGCGGCCAACCCGGACGCGGAACGCAACGGCGCCCCGGTGGACACTGTCTCGGCTACCGATTTCATGGACGGCTTAAGCACCTGGGACCTGGACGCCATCAACGTCACCGATTTCGGCTTCGATAATCGCCAGGTCGCGTATGACGGCGCGGGCGTGTACGTGGCCGTGCTGGATACCGGCCTGCTCGATTCCTGGCGGCAGTACTTCCCGCAGGAGCGCATTGCCGTGGAATATGGCATCGCCTTTGGCGGCGGCGGCGGCGAGGTTGGCACTGTTTCCTCCCAGCCGAACAAATGGGAGCATGACCAGAATTCGCACGGCACGCACGTGACCAGCACCATCCTGGGTTACAGCCTGCGCGGAACGCCGGTCAACGGCGTGGCGCCTCTGGCGACCGTCATCCCGGTCAAGGTGCTGAATCAGAACGGCTCCGGCTGGTCTTCTGTGGTGGCGCGCGGCATCGTCTACGTGGCCGATCTCAAGGCTGGTCCGCTGGCTGATTACCCCGTCGTCATCAACATGTCGCTTGGCGGCCCGGTGCTGGATGCAATGGAGAAAGCCGCCATTGATTATGCCATCAGCGAGGGCGTGATCGTCGTCGCTTCGGCGGGCAACAACGGCACGAACGGAATGGGGTACCCCGGCGCGTACGCCCCGGTCATCTCGGTGGCCGCCTCCGGCTGGATCGGCGAATGGCCGATTGGCAATCGCAGTTGGTGGTGGAATTTGAACGTCGCTGACCCGACCAGCCCGGCGCATTTCTACATCACCGATTTCTCCAGCCGCGAACTTGCGGGCCAGGACCTGGATGTGGCCGCGCCCGGCTCGTGGGTGGTGGGACCCTATCAACTCCAGAGTGGGAAAACCTCCTACTACTTCCTGGGCGGCACCAGCATGTCCAGCCCGCATGTGGCGGGGATTGTGGCCCTGATGGCGCAGAAGCATCCGGCATTGACCGCCGGACAGGCTGAATCCATCCTCGAGGCCTCGGCCATTCCGCTGGAGCCCGGCTGCCGAACTGTCAACACCCCATACGGCTATGCCGCCAACTTCTGCTGGGGCGCGGACGCCACCGGCGCGGGTCTTGCCACGGCCGATGCGGCCCTCTTGGCCACTCCCTGATTTCGAACGCGATTTGTGATGTCCCTGTTCTACAGGGACATCTTGTTCCAACAAGCCAATTGAATATCGGACTTCTGCCAGGAGGTGTCCCAAAGAAATAACGCAACGGTTCGTTCCAGTGTTGTTCATATTTTGTCAACATTCTCGGAGGAGAACCATGTTCAAGAAATACGCATTCTCAATCCTGCTGATTCTCGCCCTGGCATTTGCAGGCGGATTCAGCCGTGTCCAGGCGGATGACGGGGTAACTCCCCTCGAGCCTGAAACCGCCGTTCCGCCCGTCGAAAACGGCGAGATGGTGGATGAGACTCCCTCGCTCTGGTTCGTGGAACTGGCCAGCGCCCCGACGGCCGACGGCGTCAGCAAGGCCACCGTGCAAGCCGAGCAAAAGGCCTTCCGCGCCAATGCCAAAAAAGCGGGACTCGTTTACACCGAGCGCTATGCCTTCAGCGCCCTGTTCAACGGCTTCTCAATCGAAGTAGCCCCCTCGCAGTTGGGCAAACTATCCCGCATCGCGGGGGTGAAGGCCATCTACCCGGTGGAGAGGATCCCCATCCCTGAAACGAACCCGATTGAAGACCCCGACCTGGCTACCGCCCTGGCCATGACCGGCGCGGACATTGCCCAGAGCGAGTTGGGCTACACCGGCGCGGGCGTCAAAGTGGCTGTGATGGATACCGGCATTGACTACGATCATCCCGATCTCGGCGGATGCTTCGGCCCCGGCTGCCGCGTCGTCACCGGCTGGGACTTCGTCGGCGACGCTTACAATGCCGATCCCTCATCTGCCGCCTACAACCCAGTGCCTGCTCCCGATCCCTACCCGGATGACTGCAATGGGCACGGCACACATGTCTCCGGCATCATCGGGGCGAACGGCGCAGTGGTTGGCGTAGCCCCCGGCGTGACCTTCGGCGCGTACCGCGTCTTCGGCTGCCAGGGTTCCACCACTGCGGATATCATGCTCGCCGCCATGGAACGCGCCCTGGCCGACAAGATGCAGGTGCTTAATATGAGCATCGGCTCGGCCTATCAGTGGCCGCAATATCCCACCGCGCAGGCGTCTGACCGCCTGGTCAACAAGGGCATGGTGGTTGTCGCCTCCATCGGCAACAACGGCGCGAACGGCGTGTACTCGGCCGGCTCGCCCGGTTTGGGCAGCAAGGTCATCGGTGTGGCCTCGTTCGATAACACCCATGTGGCGCTCAACACCTTCACCGTCACCCCTGCCGGGTTGACCATCGGCTATGCCAATGCAGCCGCGGCGCCTCTCGCGCCGACATCGGGCAGTCTGCCCCTGGCAAAGAGCGGTACGCCAACCACAGCCAATGACGCATGCAATGTGGGCGGCGTCAGCCCGTTCACAGCCGGTCAGTTTGCAGGGCAGGCCGTCCTGATCCGCCGCGGAGCATGTACATTCTTTGAGAAGGCTATCAATGCCCAAAATGCCGGGGCGGCGGCGGTTGTCTTGTATAACAATGTCGCGGGTCGCTTTAGCCCGACTGTCGCTCCGGGAACCGCGATCCCCGTAGTGGCTATTTCTGACACTGAAGGCGTCGCGATCAACAACGCCATCAACGCCGGAGCGCAAACTCTCAACTGGACCGACCAGTTCGGCAGTTTCCTCAACCCCACCGGCGGACTGGTCTCCTCCTTCAGTTCCTACGGCCTCTCGCCCGACCTGGCCCTCAAACCGGATATCGGCGCGCCGGGCGGCCTGATCCGCTCCACCTATCCGCTCGAGGCGGGCGGCTATGCCACCATCAGCGGCACGTCCATGTCCTCACCGCACGTGGCGGGTGCGGTGGCGCTTCTCCTGCAGGCCAAACCCAAGACCCCGTCCCAGGCCGTGCGCGGCATCCTGCAAAATAGCGCTGATCCCAAACTCTGGTCGCTTGCCCCCGGCTATGGGTTGCTGGACCACGTTCATCGTCAGGGCGCGGGCATGTTGGATATTGACGACGCCATCCTCGCCACCACCAAGATCACACCCGCCAAGATCGCAACCGGTGAGAGCGAGGCAGGACCCTACACGCAAACGCTGACCATCGAGAACAATGCCGCCAGCGCGGTGACTTATGACCTGTCCTACGTGAACGCCCTCTCGACCGGCGGCGTGATCACTCCGGGCTTCTTCACATCCAACGCCACCGTCTCGTTCAGCGCGGCGAGCGTCACCGTCCCGGCCAAGGGCACGGCCGCTGTTACCGCCACCATCAACCCGGCCACCGGTCCGGCTTACGGACAGTACGGCGGCTACATCGTCTTCACGCCACAAGGCGGCGGACAGGTCTATCGCGTGCCTTTCGCGGGCTTCGTGGGCGACTACCAGGGCATCCAGGTGATGACCGGCGGCTTCCCATACCTCGGACGATTGACTTCCTGCGCCCCGATCAGCCTGCTGCGCGACAATGACTGCTACGGTATCGGCTCCTACGCCGTCTATCCGGGCGGCTCTACCTACACGATGACGGATGCCTTCAACATTCCCTTCTTCCTCGTTCACTTCGAGCACCAGGTGCGCCTGTTCCGCGTCGAGATCTTCGACCAGAACGGCAAGGCCTGGCACCGCGCCTACAATGAGGATTATGTCGGCCGCAACAGCGCCAGCAACACCTTCTTCACCTTCCCCTTCGACGGCAAAACGGTCGCGGGCAACAAGACCTACACCCTGCCCGATGGCGCGTACTACGCGGTCATCTCGGTCCTGAAGGCCAACGGCGACGCCGGCAATCCCGCCCACTGGGAAACCTGGACCTCTCCGCTCTTCGTGATTGATCGCCCCTAACCTCTCTGTTCGTCTGTTTTGAAAAATTCTGGCAGGGTTTTCCCTGCCAGAATTTTTATTCGGGGAAATTCTTACACAACGCCAACTTTGCGTTTTCGCTCCTCCAACGCAAGCGGACTACCATTGCGCCAATTCACTTACCCGTAAAGGAGCAAATCCCATGACCTTCTACCTCCAACACTATCCCCATCGCCACATGCACCCGCGCCGCTCGCTAAACGTGCGCATGACCGATGAAAACGTGGAACACCGCCTCGCCGCCAACGTGCGCGACGAAGAGGAAGCCTTCGTGCTGACCGCCCTCGTGCCGGGACTCAAAGCCGAAGACCTGACCATCAACATCCTCGAAGATGTGGTCACCCTCGAAGGCGAGTTCAAGCAGGACGAGAACGAATACCTGCTGCGCGAACTCCCCAGCGGAAAATTCCGCCGCTCGCTGCGCCTGCCCGCCCCCGTCAACGCGGACAAGGCCGAAGCAAAGATCACCGACGGCGTGTTGACGCTCCGCCTGCCCAAGGCCGAATCGGCCCGCCCGAAGAAAATCAAGATCGCCGCCAGGTAATGCCCCAAACTTCCGAAGTCTCGCAGACTTCGGAAATTTTTATTCTGTACACGGATTTCGCAGATCAACACGGAAATTAAAAAGAATCCGTGAAATTCGTCTCATCCGTGTCATCCGTGTACCGTCTTGACTCACGGGTATAATTCGGGGCATTCCATTTTGGAGAATAACCGTGCGTAACAACACAAATCTGCTACTCGTTCCGCTTCTGCTCCTTTCCCTGCTCCTCGGCAGTTGCGGCCCCAAAGCGGCACCCACCCCGGATGCGCCCCCCACCCCCATTCCCACCGTCACGCCCATCGCTACAGAGGCCGTCCCGCTTGCCATCCTCGTCGTCCCGGCGGATATGGACCCGGCCCAGTCCAACCTTTATCAGGCCGCGGTCTATGAACTCGCGCAGGCCGCGGGCTATCGCTTCCAGGTGCGTAACACCCTCACCGCCGCCGACCTCGAACCGTCCCTGAAAATCGCCGTCGTCCTGCCGCCCGACCCGGGACTCGCCGCGCTGGCCGCGGCCGCGCCGCAGGCTCAATTCCTGGCGGTCAACGTGCCGGGCGTCGCCCCGGGAGGAAACGTCAGCGTCATCGGCAGCCAGAACCGTCCCGACCTGGTCGGCTTCCTGTTCGGCTACATTTCAGCCATGGTCGCCGCCGAATACGATTACCGCATCGGCATGATCGCGCCTCAGGGCGACCCCAACGCCCAGGCCGCTTTCGCCGCCTTCCGCAATGGCATGATCTACTTTTGCGGCACGTGTCCCAAAGCCTACTATTACTTCGATATCTACGGCAACGCTCTCGAGTATCCTCAACTGGTGGAAATCCCCGCAGACGAAAAATTGGAGCATTACCCGGCCTATGCGCAGATTCTCAAGGACAAAAAGGTTGCCATGGCCTACGTCTTCCCCAGCATCGTCACCACCGACCTGCTGACCGCCATCGGCGTGGAGGGCATCATCACCATCGGGGATGTGACCCCCGACCCGCGTCCGCTCTACTGGACGGCCAGCCTGCAACCCGATGCGGTCAAGGCCATCCAGGCGGCCTGGCCGGACCTTTTGGCGGGCCGCGGCGGCCAGACCTTTACCCCTCCCTTCGCCCTCACCGACGTGGACCCGAACATCCTCACCCCCGGCAAACTGCAAATGGTCGAGCAGGTTCTTGCTGACCTGCTCGCGGGAAGAATCAATACGGGGTTTGGGCAGTAAAGCAAATTGCCAATTTGCTCATACAATTACATTGGACAAATTGGCAATTTGTCCTACAAAACAACAGGGCAACCCACTGGTTGCCCTGTTGCTATTTCATTCCTCGATCTTTTCTAAACCACCTCAACCATCATCGGCGAGGAGACGGGCGCTTCCATCGTCCATTCCCACCCGGCGCGCATGGACCAGGCCAGGGCCTTCAGCAGAATCACAGCAGGGCTGGCAGGCTGGACGAGGCACTCCGTCGCGCCCGCGCGCCAGGCTTCGAGAATATCGTCTCCGTACGCGGAGGGGAGAACCAGCAGAATCGGCGCGTCGGCGTCCACGGCGCGCAGGGCGCGGCAGGCTTGCAGGGTCTCGGCCAGCGGCAGGGAGAGGTCTATCACCGTCAGCAGGGGAGGGGCGACGCGCCAGTGATGGCTGGCGAGGGTGGGGGAATCCGTCGAAGCCGCGTCCAACCCTCGTTGGCGGAAGGCCCCCGCCCAGTCCAGGATGGAAGCGCTCTTGTCCGAGAGGATCAGCACGGAATGTTTGTTCATATCCTCTTTGTCGCCGCGTCGAAGGAAATCGGGTGGAGGCCATGACCAATTTCCTATGGAAAGATTTCGCCCGGAGCGCGGGCTTCGGTCCGCTGACGATCTCAATTTCGCGCCGCGCAAATCCTTGACGCGCGTCCAACGTGCGTGATAAACTCGCCGTCGCTTGCAAAAGCAAATCCAACGAAAGGAGGCGCACGACCAATGGCAAAAGCCGTTTTCCGCATCGAAGTATCTCAAGTCGCCCTCGGCGATAAGCCTTGTCGTATCGCGCCTGTTCGTCGTTAGATTCGTTTCGTTCATCCAACGGCCGCGGCGCGCGAACAGCCCGTGGCCGTTTTTGTTTTCCTGCCCTCACGCGCGGCCACGGGTCACGATGACCTGTGGCCGTTTTGTTTTTTTGGAGGAAGAATGCTCGATATACAAACCCAATTGTTGGAAGCGCAGGATATCCGCTTCGGGCCGATTGACCACGAAGCGCATCCCGCCATCGAATCCAGGTGGACGCATGACGCCGAATTCATGCGCCTGATGGATTTCAGCCCGGCCCGCCCGCTTTCGCCCGCGATGGTGAAGAAGCAGTACGAGTCCATCGAAAAGAAAATGGACGAGGCCAAGAATCTGTTCTACTTCACCGTCCGCGACCGCGCCGATGACCGCCTGATCGGCAAGGCCATGATCGAGTGGATCAACTGGAGCAACGGCAACGGCTGGCTCTGGCTCGGGATCGGCGAAGCGGACTGCCGCGGCAAAGGCTATGGATCGCAGGCGCTTGGCTTGCTTCTACAGTTTGCCTTCGCGGAATTGAATCTCTTCCGCGTCAGCGCCGCGCTGGCGGAGTACAACGAACCCGCGCTCCGTCTCTTTCGCAAGTTCGGTTTCGTGGAAGAGACGCGCCGACGCCAAGCCCTGCACCGCGAGGACCGCCGCTGGGACCTGATGGGCTGCGGCCTGCTCCGCTCGGAGTGGGAGGAGCGATGGCAAAGAGGCAGTTTTACCGCTGAGACCGCAAAGATCGCGGAGACAAAAAATGAATAACTCTGCGACCTCCGCGTTCTCTGCGGTTAATTTTCCAGTAGCCGTCCACAAGAAAGCGGGAGGCGCGCGATGACCGATCTCTTTCACGGCGAACTCGTCCGCCTGACCGCCGAAGAACCGCAAGCCCTGGCCGCCGCCTTCGCGCGCTGGAACCGCGACAGCGAGTATATGCGCCTGCTCGATTTCGACCCGCAGCGCGTCTGGTCGGAAAAGAAGATCAAGGAATACATCGAAAAGGATTTGGACGCGGATCCGCCCAAAGAGTATTTCTTCCAGGTGCGCGCGCTCGCCGAGGATAAACTCATCGGCTTCGTCGGCCTGTTCCCCATCTGGGCGCACAGAAACGCCTGGGTGGGGATCGGCCTCGGCGAACGCGATTACTGGGGCAAAGGCTGCGGCACGGATGCCATGCGCCTCGCCCTGCGGTTCGCGTTCATGGAACTCAACCTGCACCGCGTCACGCTCGACGTGTTCGAATACGATCCGCGCGCCATCCGCTCCTACGAAAAGGCGGGCTTCCGGGAGGAGGGCCGCCGCCGAAAGTTCCTGCTTCGCAATGGCCGCCGCTGGGACGAAATCGAAATGGGCATCCTGCGCGAGGAGTGGTTGAGGATGAATCACCTGTAATCCGTCATTGCGAGACGCCGTCCTGAGCGGAGGGTGTTCTTCCCGTAGTCGAAGGACGAGCGTCGAAGCAATCTCCTCGTCTTGGGTGAGATTGCTTCGGGAAGAACGCCCTCGCAATGACGATGCAAAGAAGGAGAATCGAAAATGAGTATCGCAATCCATGATCTGATTGTATTGCCCACTATCCCCGACATCCCCGGTCTCACGTTCCGCCGTTTCCGCGGCGCGGAGGATTATCCCCACATGAAGGCCGTCATTGACGGGAGCAAACAAGCCGATGATGTGGAACGCAGTACCACCGTGGAAGACATCGCCAATACCTACGAGCATCTCGAAAATTGCGACCCGTATCGCGACATGGTGATGGCCGAGGTGGACGGGAAGATGATCGGCTACAACCGCGCCTTCTGGGAGCAGCAGGATGACGGTACGCGCACCTACACCGTGTTCGGCTTCCTCCTGCCCGAATGGAGGCGCAAGGGCATCGGCTCGGCCATGCTGGCGCTCGGCGAGGCGCGCCTGCGCGAGATCGCCGCAGAACACGCCTACAACGGGCCGCGCTTCTTCCAGTCCTTCGTTTCAGAAGGCGAGAAAGGCGCGCTCGCCCTGCTCGAAAGCGCCGGATACAAGCCTGTTCGTTATGGATTCGAGATGAAACGCGATCTCTCCGAGCCGTTCCCCGATTTCCCCATGCCCGCCGGTTTGGAAGTGCGCCCGGTCAAAGAAGAGCATCTGCGCGCCTTATGGGAAGCGGACAACGAAGCCTTCCGCGACCACTGGGGCTACGTCCCCGGCACCGAGGCGCGCTACGAAGCCTGGCGCGACCAGCCCGACTTCAACCCGTCGCTCTTCAAAGTAGCGTGGGACGGCGCCCAGGTGGCCGGCGCGGTGCAGAACTTCGTCAACAAGCGGGAGAACGAGGAATACAACCGCAAACGCGGCTACACCGAGGGCATCTTCGTGCGCCGCCCCTGGCGCAAGCGTGGACTGGCGCGCGCCCTCATCGTCCAGAGCATGAAAATGTTCAAAGAGATGGGCATGACAGAAACCGCCCTTGGCGTGGACACCGAGAACACCAGCGGCGCGCTGCGCGTCTACGAAAGTTGCGGCTATCGGCAGGTGAAAATGTCCGTCCCCCTCCGCAAGCCGCTGGAGTGAGTCGCATTTGGTTGTTGCATTAGATCAAACCACCGAGACACGGGGACACGGAGAAAAAAACTCCGTGACTCCGTGTCTGATATGAAAATAGGGTGCGGACTCCAACGTCTCCCGACGTTGGCTCCAAAGTCTGGAGACTTTGGACTCCGTTTTCATCCTTCGGGGTGAACCCCTTTCATGGACACTTCGTGGTGAACTTCCTGGACAAAAACATGAAACGCACCGCAATCCCGACCGCTCCCACCCTCACCCCCGGCCTGCGCCTCCGCCCGCCGCAAATGTCGGACGTGGAGGCGGCAGCCAAACTCACCTACGACGTCTGCGCGGCGGACGGCGACCCGACCGTGGCGACCTCCGCCGAGGACATGCGCCAGATGTGGCAGGAGCCCGGCTTCGACCTCGCAAATGACGCCTGGGTGGTGGAAACCGCCGACGGCAGGATCGTCGGCTACGAAGAACTCTACAACCGTCACGGCTTTGCCGTGTTCGAGGGCGATGGCTACGTCCATCCCGATTTCGAAGGCCGGGGAATCGGAACCGCCCTCCTGCGGTTCCTGGAAGCCCGCGCCCGAATCCTGATGGTGCAGGCCGAACCCGGCCTGCAAGTGTACATCCGCAACGGCATGGGACAGCGGGACAGGCGCGCCCACGGACTGCACGAACACGAGGGCTACGCGCCTGTCCGCTACTCGTGGCGGATGGAGATCCAACTCGACGCGCCGCCCGCCGTTCCGCGCTGGCCCGAGGGTGTGGAATTGCGTCCCTTCGACGCGCAGAAGCAGGCTCGCGCCGTCTACGAGGCCTCGCAGGAAGCCTTTGAGGATCACTGGGGACACGTCCCCATGCCGTACGAAAACTGGGAGACGAAAACCGTCCTGCACCCGGGCTTCGACCCCGCCCTGTATTTCATCGCCTGGGACGGCGGCCAGATCGCGGGACTCGCCCTCTGCCGTATCAAACCCGAAAATGTCGGCTGGGTCAGCACGCTGGCTGTCCGCCGTCCGTGGCGCAAGCGCGGATTGGGACAGGCGCTTCTCCATCAGGCATTCGGTGAGTTTTACCGCCGCGGCGTCACCACCATCGGCCTGGGCGTGGACGCGCAAAACCTGACCGGGGCAACCCGTCTCTATCAGCGCGTGGGGATGAAGGTCGCGAACGAATACGTTTTCTACCAGAAGGAACTGCGTCCCGGGCGTGAGGTGGAGGAAAAAGAGCAATGAAGGATTCCCAAAGTTCTACTTTGGGTCTTTGGCGCGGGCGGGAAATCGGCTATACTTCGCCCATACAAACGAGAGGAGCAAACCATGAACCTGCGTTGCACCTACTGTCAAACCCCC
The DNA here is from genome assembly GCA_034411715.1 of Anaerolineales bacterium. GTDB lineage: Bacteria > Chloroflexota > Anaerolineae > Anaerolineales > Villigracilaceae > Denitrolinea. Next base: position 51,709 of record DAOUMJ010000038.1, read on the forward strand.
TTTACCCTCGGAAGAATGGAGAAACTCGCCGCCCTCCAGCGCATGCAGGCGGAAAACCTCCATCACTACGACGCCAACTGTCCGCGCTGCCGCCGCGCCAACCCGGTCTCGCGCCAGCGGCTGGAGATGTTCACGCCCGGCTGGCAGGAGGGACTGAAGACCCTGGAAGAGGAAGCCGCCCGCCTCGAGATGGAACGGATGGCCTCCGCGCCAGCCCCGGCGGAACCCGTCTCCGCCCCTGCCGCCCCCGAGCCGGTGGAGGCCACCCGCAACCGCCACGCCCCCCGGCCGGTTGCCCCCGCGCCCGCCCCGGCCGTCTCCGCTCCTGTTGTGGAAGCGCCCCCTAAGGCCAAGCCTGCGGCCAAGAAACCTGCCGCGGCCAAAGCGAAGCCTGCGGCCAAAAAGCCCGCCGCCAGGAAACCGGCCGCCAAGCCTGCCGCGAAGAAGCCCGCCGCCAGGAAACCGGCTGCCAAGCCCGCGGCCAAAAAACCCGCCGCCAGGAAACCGGCCGCCAAGCCTGCGGCCAAAAAGCCCGCCGTCAGGAAACCGGCCGCCAAGCCTGCGGCCAAAAAACCCGCCGCGAAGAAATCCGCCGCCAAATCCACAGCATCCCCGAAGGGGAAGCCAGCCGCAAAGGCGAAGCCGGTTGCGAAGAAACCGGCCGTGAAAAAGAAACCGGCTGCGAAGAAATAATCGCAGAATATCGAATACTCAAGCCATCCCAACCATCCCCTCAAGGAGAAACGCAATGGACATCACCTGCTGGAACTGCAAGGCCGTCACCAAACTCGAGCGGGCCGCCGTCGAAGCCGCCATCGCCCAAATGGATGCAAACAAAGTCGGCTTCCACGATGTGGCCTGCTCCAGCTGCGGCAAGGTCAATCGCACCCCCCGCGAAACGTTCGAGGCGGGCTTGCGGGCTTTTTCCGCCCCGACTGTCCCACAGAAACAGGGGGTCGCCAGACTCGGCAAGGAGGAGAAGAAGGAAGTCAGGGATGCGGCCAGGAAGATGAAAAAGGGCGGTTAGCCCCCCATCAATGAAAATCCGCGCTATATTTTTCGACCTGGGCGGCGTCATCGTCCGCACCGAATTTCAAGCGCCGCGCCAACGCCTGGCCGAACGACTCGGCATGGATTATGAAGAACTCGTGCGGCTGGTCTTCGAAAGCGAGACCAGCCGCACGGCTTCGCTTGGGGGCATCAGCGAGGACGCGCACTGGGAAGCGGTGGCGCGCCAACTCGGGCGTCCGGACGAAGCGAAGGCCCTGCGCGATGAATTCTTCGCGGGCGACGCGCTGGACCGCGCCCTGGTGGACTTCATCCGCTCCCTGCGCCCGCGCTGGAAGATCGGGCTGATCTCCAACGCCTGGTCGGGACTGCGGCAAAACATCAGCGAGCGAGGGTTCGACGATGCTTTCGATGGTCTCGTCATTTCGGCGGAGGTGGGGGTGTTGAAGCCCAAAGCGGAGATCTACCTCCTTGCGCTGGATCAACTTGCGGTGAGTCCGGGCGAGGCGCTCTTCGTGGACGACTTCCTCGAAAACGTGGAAGGCGCGCGGGCGGTGGGCATGTCCGCTATCCACTTCAAGGATCGCGAGCAGGCCATTCGGGAAGTCAAACAACAGTTGAAAAACTGACAGCCTCTTGCGCGGCCGTCGGGGAAAGCGGCGACCATGCAGGATGAACTTTTTATTCCAGGCCAGGGGGACGGATTGGTGTAACGATGCTTTTCAACAACCTCAACGAACACTTCATCCACCCCATCCGCTCGTTCAACCGCGAGGCGCGGCTGTTCCTGTGGATGATCGTGATTGACGGGGTAATCTTCAGCGGCTGGCAGTTGTTCTTCAACTATTACATGCTGGCGAACGGTTTCACGCGCGAGTTCCTCGGACTGGTCAACTCCATGCCGTCGCTCTCCGGCCTGCTGTTCGGCCTCCTCGTGGGGCGAGTCTCCGACCGCATCGGGCGCAAGGTCTCCATCATCATTGGGTTGGTGTTGGCGAGCGTCTTCATGATCGCGCAGATCACCTTCCAGCAGCCGGTCGTCATCGCGGCCGCCGCCTTCCTCACTGGCGTGTTCAGCATGTTGTTCATCGTCAGCCAGGCGCCGCTGATGGTCAAATTGTCCACGCCCGAAAATCGCACCATGCTCTTCAGCCTCACCTTCGGTCTGCAAACCCTGGCGGGCGCGGTGGGTGCGGTGTTCGCGGGTCAACTGCCGGGCATTTTCGGCGGACTTCTGCAAGTCGCGGCGGACAGCGCGCTCGCATACCGGGCAGTCCTGGCCACCACCGTCGTGCTGGGGACTTCGGCCGTCATCCCGATCTGGATCATGCGCGAGCCGCGTCCCGCCTCGGACGAATCCTCCCCCTCCGCTCCGCGCGGGACCGAAGGCGGGCCGCCGTCCGAAAAGCCTTCCTCCACGCTGACGGCGCTCATCGCCAAAATGAGCGCGCCCCAACTGCTGACGGGCTTCGGCGCGGCGATTCTCATCCCCTACATGAACGTCTTCTTCAAGGATCGCTTCGCCATCAGCGATTCCCTGCTGGGCATCCTGTTCAGCGGCTCTTCGCTATTGATCGGCGTGGGAAGCATCCTCGGGCCGCGTCTATCCACGTTGATGGGAGGCAAGGTTCGGGCGGTGGTGTTTACGCAATTCACCAGCCTGGTCTTTTTGCTGACGATTGGCTTCTCCCCCTTTCTCTGGCTCTCGTCGGTGGGCTTCCTCGTGCGCTCGGCGTTGATGAACATGTCTGCGCCGCTCTATTCCGCCTTTTGCATGGAACATATCCCGGAGCGCCACCTGGGATTCGCGAACAGCGTGCTGAGTCTCTCCTGGAACATCGGCTGGGCGGTGGGGCCATATCTCTCAGGCGTCGTGCAGGCGCGTTACGGATTCGCCCCGCTGTTCATCGCCACCTCCGTCCTGTATTTCATCGCCATCGCGCTCACCTGGTATTTCTTCGTGAAGATGGAAAGCCACAAGGAAGACGCGACAGTATCCGCATAGTTATCCTTGTTTGCGCGGGTCGAATTTTGAAGAGGCGGCAATCAAATCGCGCAGGTCATTCCAGGGGGCGTCGTCGAATGATTCGATGCGGACGAAGCGCTTGGCTTTTTGTTTTCCCACCAGCAGTTTTTTCGGGTCGGGCAGGAACGCGCCGTGGATGAACGCCAGCCGCACGTGGTCCTCGTGGATGCCGATCTGCGCGATCCCCGCGCTGACGATCCCGCCGCGTCCCTCGTGAAAATAACTCAGCCCGCCCCAGCGGATCACCTCCACAGCGTCGGGCGCGGCATCCGCGATGAGATTCCGCAACTCCAGCGCGATCTCCTGCAAGTGCGCGGGGGTGCGTTGAAGGAAGGTTTCGATTTCGTGGAGGGAGAGCATGGGAAACGTAAAAAGCGCGGTTGCCCGGCATGTCCGCGATCCAAAATCCGCCCTGCCGAGTGGAAGGCCGTGAAAATTACTTCACAAAGATCGTGTTCGGGAATCCGAGAGCGGCAAAGAAGCGGATGAGAAACGCCTCGGCGTTGACTTGCGCCTGCGTCAAAATCCCATCCTCCATCGCCGCCTTGAGGATCTCCTGCTCGGCAGTCTGGCGCGCCAGGGTTTCGAGATCGTTGACACCCTTGGTGAAAATTCCTGTCTCGCGATCGTAAACGTAGGATTTCTGGTTGTCGAGCGTGGCGATGAACACCTCGGCCGGCGGCAGGGTGACGTACAACACGTTCCCCTCGTAACGCAGATGCTGGGGTTCGATCTTGCCCATGTCTATGCCCGCGATGACCGTTCCGTGCGCCACGAAGAGCAATTTATCGCCAAAGAGGAAATCGAACGAACCCTGCCCGATCTCGGCGGTGATCACCTTCTCCACCGAATACTGGATCGTCTCCAGCCGCGCCAGCGCGCGGATCTGGGTGATGTACGTCACCGGGTCGGGGATGATCGTCGGCGTGGGATTCATCAACTGCGCCACCTGCGTCTGCATGGCCCGGTTGGCCTCCGAAAGCGGTTGCAGCGCCGAGTTGGCCTGCGCCGCGGTCTGGTCCACCGCATCGCGCACCGTGGTGACGATGAAGTAGATCCCCGCCGCGAGAACGATCAGGAAGATGAGGTTGAACCATCCGTTATTTTTCATGCGCGGCATTATAAACCACAGATGAAAGAGATGAAAGGGAAGGAGGGTTTTTTCTCTCGAATAACCGATGCTGCCAGGAACTGCAATCGGCTACCCCCACTTCCACGTTGTCCCCTCTTTGCCGTCTTCCAGCATCACGCCAAGTTCCTTCAAGCGGTCGCGGATGAGATCGGAGAGCGCCCACAATTTCTGCTTGCGGACTTCTGTGCGGATTTCGACCAACAGGTTGACGAATGGATCGGCGTCGGCGGAGCCTTTTTTCTCCTGAAGCCGCAGGCCGAGGACGCCGGTCAGCGCGCGCAGGGTGTTCTGCGCGGGGAGAAGCTGCTCGTCGTTCGCGCCGTTGTCGCGGGCGGTGTTGACGGCTTTGACGAGTTCGAAGAGCGCGGCCAGCGCGCCGGGGGTATTGAAGTCTTCGTCCATGGCCTCGATGAAGGCGGCGCGCGTCGCTTCGGCCTGGGCGAGGAGGGCGGAGGCCGCCTCGGGGGAGAGTCCGCTTGAGGAGGCCGCGGCCGGCCGAAGTCCGGACTTGAGGCGCTCGACGTTCTTCTGCGCGGCGTCCAGCGTCTCGTCGCTGAACAGGAGGGGGGCGCGGTAGTTCCCGGCGAGGACGAGCATCCGCATCACATCGGCGTCTCGCTCCGCCAGGAATTCCCTGATGGAGACGATGTTGCCGAGCGATTTGGACATTTTTTCGCCGCTGAGTTGCAACATGCCGTTGTGCATCCAGTAGCGGGCGAAGGGCTTGCCGGTGAGGGATTCGGTCTGGGCGATTTCGTTTTCGTGGTGGGGGAAGACGAGGTCGTTGCCGCCGCCGTGGATGTCTATCTGCTCGCCGAGTTCGGCCAGGTTCATGGCAGAGCATTCGATGTGCCAGCCGGGGCGGCCTTTGCCCCACGGGGAATCCCAGGCGGGTTCGCCGGGCTTGGCGGCCTTCCAGAGGGCGAAATCCATCGGGTGTTCCTTTTGTTCGCCCACTTCGATGCGCGCCCCCGCCTGCATTTCTTCCAGCCTGCGGTTGGATAGTTTGCCGTAGTCTTCGTCTTTGGTGACGCGGAAGTACACGTCGCCGTTGCCGGGCGCGTAGGCGTAGCCGCTTTCGCCGAGTTCGCTGATGAAGCGGATGATCTGATTCATCGTCTGCGTGGCGCGCGGGTTGGATGTGGCCGGCAGGACGTTCAGGTCGGCAAGGTTCTGGCGGTAGTCGTCAATGTAGCGCTGCGCCAGCGCGAAGGGATCCTCTCCGAGGGCGTTGGCGCGGGCGATGATCTTGTCGTCCACGTCGGTGAAGTTCATGACGTGCCTGACTTTGCAGCCGCGAAATTCGAGGTAGCGGCGGACGATGTCGAACACCAGCGCGGACATGGCGTGACCGACGTGCGCCTCGCTGTAGACCGTTACGCCGCAGACGTACATTTTGACGACGCCCGGTTCGAGGGTGACGAATTCTTCTTTTTTGCGGGTGAGGGTGTTATAGACTTTCATCATGGATCGGTCCGAGTCAAATAGTCTGATAGTCAGTTCACGAGCCAGACTATGAAACCATGTGACTATAAGACTATACGACTATTTTATTTTTTCTTTTTCCCATTCTCATCCACGCGCGCGAAGATCATGCGCCCCGCCGCGGTTTGCAGAACCTTGGAGACGGTCACTTCGCGGTATTCGCCGATCACGTCCTTGCCGTTCTCGACCACGACCATCGTGCCGTCGTCCATGTAGCCCACGCCCTGGCCGTATTCCTTGCCTTCCTGGATGACGTTGATGCGCAGGACTTCGCCCGGCAGGACGACCGACTTGACCGCGTTGGCGAGTTCGTTGATGTTGAGAATGGTGACGCCCTGCAACTCGGCCACGCGGTTGAGGTTGTAATCGTTGGTCAGGATCGGACATTTGAGTTGGCGCGCCAGGACGACGAGTTTGTCGTCCACTTCGCGCACACCATCCACGTCAATGTCGCTGACGCGGGTCATCACGTTGGGGAGTTTTTGCAGTTCGGCGATGGTCTCCATGCCGCGTCGGCCGCGGGCGCGGCGCAGGCCGTCGGGAGAATCGGCGATGTATTGCAGTTCGTTCAGCACGAAGCGGGGGATGAGCAGGGTGCCGGGCAGGAAGCCGGTTTTGGCGATGTCGCCCACGCGCCCGTCAATGATGACGCTGGTATCGAGCAGGATGTTGCGGCTGAGATTCGTCCACGAGGAGGACCCCCCGCCCTCGCCGCCGCGTCCGCCCAGCGCGCCCAGCAGCCCCATGATGTCGCCCTGGCGCATGACAAAGAGCGAGACGCCGAAATAGGAGAAGATCAGGACGCCGATGAAGGGCAGGATGCTTCCGAAGGGATCGGGCAGGAGCGAAAGCGGAAAGGCCAGCAGGGCCGCCGTCAGCAGGCCGACGACCAGGCCGGAGAGTCCCGCGAAGAGCGTTTCGGCGGCCACGCGTCCCAGCAGGGAGCGGAGGGCGCGCGCCGGGCGGGTGGTGAAGTAGGGCGTCAGGATCAGTCCCGCCAGCGCGCCGACCAGGCCGAAGGTTGTCACGTATAACATTCCCTGGTCGGGGTTCAGGCGGGCGGCCCATCCCCCCCAGTAGCCCCCCAAAAAGGCGAACACCAACATGCCGATGATGCGCAGGATAAATTCAAAACTCATGATGCCTCCAAATGATGAAAGAATAAATGCAATTGCATGATAGCACTCCGCGTCACATTCGTCAATTGGCAAGCGCTGGCGATTGCCCACTTTGCGCCCGTCCCCGTCATCCGGCAAAAAGGATTTGCGGGTCATCGCCAGGCTTGACTCTCCCCCCTCCTGCGCGTATAATCCCCGCCATCAGGAAGAGTAAGCGGTTTGCGGACTGATAGAGAAGAAGGCCGGTGGTCGAATTTATCGAGACCCGGGCTGGAAGCCTTCGCAGAAAACAACCGCCGAACGTCGCTTGATTTCGTTGACGAAGAAAGCCACGGCAAGTAGAACGTCACGGGCGCGCCCGTTACAGCGCAGGCTGATGATGGTCAGCCGCAGAGAGCAGTCGTAAGACTGAATTGAGGTGGTACCGCGGAGCCCATGCTTCGTCCTCTGGTTGGACGGAGCGTTTTTTTGTTTAACGTAGACACGGACACACACACGTAAACACGTACACACGTAAACAGGTAAACACGTCCGCCCCTGTGTACCTGTATACCTATGTACTTGTGTACCTCCCCGGAGCAAGAATGACCGACCACAGCGATTTCTTCCAACGCTCGGAAGCGATGATGGCCTTCTATGGCGAAGGCAGGTATCTCGACGCGCTGAACGCCGTCGAGCAACTTGCCGCCGAATTTCCCGCCGAGGCCGCGACCACCTCCTTTTGGCGCGCCTGCCTGCTCTCGCGGGCGGGAAAAATCGATGAGGCCCTGCGCGCCATGACCGTCGCAATGGACGATGGCCTGTGGTGGTCGGAGCGGCAACTGCGCGTCGACGAGGACCTCGCTCCCTTGCAGGGACTGTCCGCTTTCGAGACGATGGTCGCCGAATGTCGGGCGCGTCAGGCCGCGGCGCAGAAGGACGCCAAACCCGAGGCGCTGATTCGCCTGCCTGAGGGAAACGGCCCTCATCCGCTGTTGATCGCCCTGCACGCGCGCGCCAGCAGTCCCAAACGGGATCTTCGCAATTGGGAACCGATTTTGAAAATGGGCTGGATGCTGGCCATGCCGCAATCGTCCCAGTTGGGTTCGCCCAACTCGTTTGTCTGGGATGAAGCGGAGACGACGCTGGCGGAGATCGCCTCCCTGCATCGGAAACTGCTGGCCGAATATCCGATTGATGCGGCGCGAGTCGTTCTGGCTGGCATGTCCCAGGGCGGCGCGCTGGCTCTCCAACTTTGCCTGCGCGGCCTCATCCCCGCGCGGGGATTCCTGTCCGTTGTGCCGGGGCGGATCACGGCGGAGGAACTGAACGAACTGCTCCCGTCTGCGCGCGGCAAACGCGGCTACCTGGTCGTCGGGGGCCGCGACCCCCGATACGAATCTACCATCCAAATCCGCGCCCTGTTGAATCGAAACGGGATTCCATGCGAGTTGGAAGACCATCCTGAAATGGGGCATGCCTTCCCGAAGAATTTCGAACGATCCATCGCCAAAGCGCTGGAGTTTTTATTGGCACAATGAGAACGTTCACATTAATCGAATCCCGCCGTCATTGCGAGCGACACTTGTACCTGCGCTGCAAGTGCAGGTGAGCGAAGCAATCTCCTCGTCAACCGGGAGATTGCTTCGGCGGGAGAACACCGCCTCGCAATGACGAAAAGAACAAGGAGAGAAAATGACCACACACGAACTCCCCAAAGCCTACGACTTCCGTTCCACCGAGTCGCGCATCTACGAGATGTGGGAGCGCGGCGGCTACTTCCAGCCGTGGAACGACCCGAACCAGCCGGGCTTCGACCCGTCCGTCGAGCCGTTTGTCATCTCGATTCCGCCTCCCAATGTCACGGGCGAACTGCACCTCGGCCACGCCATGTTCGTCAGCATGGAAGACCTGATGATCCGCTACCACCGCATGAAGGGCATCCCCGCGCTCTGGGTTCCCGGCAGCGACCACGCCGGCATCGCCACGCAGTTGCAAGTGGAGAAGTTTCTATCCCGTACCGAAATGAAGACGCGCGAGGAGATCGGCCGCGAGGAGTTCGTCAAACGGACGTGGGACTGGAAGCACAAGTACGGCGGGATCATCACGAACCAGATTCGACGCCTCGGCGCCTCCTGCGATTGGACGCGCGAACGCTTCACCCTCGACGAGGGGCTGAGTCGCGCGGTGCGAGAGGCTTTTGTCCGCCTCTTCGAGAAGGGACTCATCTACCGCGGCCCGCGTCTCATCAACTGGTCGCCCGGTCTCAAGACCGCCGTCTCGGACCTCGAAGTGGAATACAACGAGGAAGACGCGACGTTGTATTACTTCAAGTACATGCTGCGCCCCTCTCCCCCGGCCCCCCTCCGTCTCCCCCCATTTTCTCCGAAAATGGGGGGAGAGAAAGAGGGGGGTGAGGGCGAATACATCCCCGTGGCCACCATCCGCCCCGAAACCATCCTCGGCGATACGGCGGTGGCCGTTCACCCCGATGATGAACGTTACAAGAAATTCATCGGGCGCAAGGCCATCGTGCCGATTCTGGGGCGCGAAATTCCCGTCATCGCGGATGAATATGTGTCGCGCGAGTTTGGCACCGGCGCGCTCAAGATCACGCCCGGTCACGACCCCAACGACTACGCCATCGCGGAACGTCACGGCCTGTCGATCATTTCAGCGCTCGACGAGGCCGCGAAGGTCAACGAAAACGGCGGCCCGTACGCGGGTCAGGACCGCTTCGAGGCGCGGAAAAATCTGTGGGCGGATATGAAGTCCGCGGGGCTGGTCATCAGGGAAGAGCCGTACCGGACGACCCTCCCGCGCTCGCAGCGCGGCGGCGAGATCGTCGAGCCGATGATCTCCACGCAGTGGTTCGTCCGCATCGAGCCGCTGGCGCAGGCCGCGCTCGAAGCGGTGAAGGATGGCCGCATCAAGATCGTGCCGGAGCGCTTCGAGAAGGTCTACTACAACTGGCTGGAGAATATCAAGGACTGGTGCATCAGCCGCCAGTTGTGGTGGGGACACCGCATCCCGATCTGGTACTGCC
>DAOUMJ010000039.1:0-19237 GCA_034411715.1 Anaerolineales bacterium
ATCGAGCGCGAAGACGCGCTGGCCGATCATGCGCCGGACCTGCGGCGGCCAATGCAGGTGCGTGCCGCCCGCGCCATGGATGAACACCAGCGGCGGGCGGGAAACATTTTCCGCGCCATGAGAAAAGTAAAAGATGCTGTTTGCGATTGGCATGGGATGGCTATAGTACCGCGACATTTATGTCGCTCTTTGGGCTGCGACATGAATGTCGCGCTACTTCTTGTGATGCAGGCGATCGGCGGCCTCTTCGGTGAGCGGGATGAACACCTGGACGCGCGTGCCCTTGCCCGGCGCGGAATCGATTTGGAGCAGGCCGTTCACCAGTTCGGCGCGCTCCCGAAGATTTACCATGCCGAGGCTGCCGCGTTTGTCGTAGGCTGTGTCCACCGCCGCCACGTCGAAGCCGATGCCGTCGTCGGCGATCTCGAGCAGGGCGATGCCCGGCTCCACCTGGCCAAAGCGCACCCAGATGGTAGCCGCGTTGGCGTGCTTGCGGGCGTTGTTGACCGCCTCCTCGATAATGTAGAAGATGACGCCCTGCTTGCCCATCTCCAGTTTGTCGGTTAGTTTCGCGTCGATGTTGACGATCACGTTCTGGCTGAAGGTTTCGCGCATCTTCTCGGCCATGGCCTGCAGCGCGGCGCCCAGCCCCTGCGATTCGAGGATGAGCGGCCGCAGGGTGAAGAGCATGTGGCGGATCTCCTTGCTGGTGCGGTGCGCCAATTCCTCGATCTTGACGAGTTCCTCCCCTGCGGCCTGCGGATTGCGCTCGGTCATGCGCCGCGCCAGGTTGATGCGCATGGCCATGGCCGCCACCGATTGAGTGGGGCCGTCGTGCAGGTCGCGCGCCAGTTTTTTGCGCGCCTCCTCGTGCACTTCCACCATGCGGTTCTTTTCCTCCACCAAATCCTGGTAGAGACGGGCGTTCTGGATGGCGATCACCGCCTGGCGGCCGATGATCTCCAGCATGTGGAGGCGATCGGGGGTGAAGTAGTGCGGGTCGGAATGGGCGAACAGCATCGCGCCGTAAACATTGAACCCGCTGCGCAGGGGAAAACAATAGGATGAGGCGCAGGAACGCAGGGCGATGATGCGGCTCAATTCGGGATCGCGGCCGATGTTTGCAGACAAAATGGGCTCGCCCTCGTCGAACACCCGTTTCAGCAGACCCTCCGCGCCGGGCAGGCTCACTTTCATGTCCGCGTTCGTGAAGCGCCGCGCCGAACCGATGCGAAGTTTATCGCCCTTGAAAAGCAACATTGCGCTCACCAGTTTGCCGTCGTCGCCTTCATTCTCCGGGTCGGGGTCCAGGGCAGTGTAGCCCATATCCAGCGCGGAGTCGAGCACGCGCTTGTAACTGAGCGTGGCCGTCAGCGTGGAGGTCAATTCGTAGATGGCGCGCAGGCGTTCGCTTTCGATGTGCCATTTGCGCTCCTCCTCGCCCAGGCGTTTCTCACGCGCCATACGCAGGTAGATCGCCAGCCGCCGCCCCAGCAGGCCAAACACGATTCCCAACGCCAGCGTGATCGCAGGCAGGATGAACAGGGGCAACGTGAGATTCAGGGAACGTTCCTGTAACCAGGCGCTGCCGAACTGGATGACGACAAAGAGGAGGGAAACAATCAGGGTTCCCAAAAATTCGAAATACACCGTAGCCGTGAGGATCGGCAGGAGCGCCACCCAGGCGGCGGGACCTGTCAAACCGCCCTGTTGGAAGAAAAAGACGGCGGCGAGCGCCACATCCATGCTCAGTCCGATCTGGCGGTGGAACGTCAGCCGTGTGTTCGTGGCCGCGAAAAAGGTCATTGCCACGTTCCAGAGCGACAGGGCGATAATCGGCCAGGCCGCCGCCAGCGACAACCCCCCTCCCAGCGCCAGCGAAACGAGAAGCCCCGCCAGCGCGATCCAGCGCAGCGAGATGACGAACCAGTCGGCGATGTAGGGCGAGTCGTACGTGCGCATGTCGGTATGATACCCGAAAAATCCCAGGCAGTCTTTGGGCAGACGTTACAGGTGAATTACACTTGGGCGAAACCGGGTTATGCAACCCGGTCTCTCGAATCTAAACCTCATATCCCATTTTTTTCAAGGCAAAACCAAACTGTTCGGCCATGATCCTTTGCTCCTCGGCATTGTAGGACTCGCGAAAACGCCCGATGCGGCCCTTGTAAAAATGGAGACCCTGCTGACCGTCGTTCGCGCCGGGGCGGTACTGTTCGATCACTTTCCGGACCTCGGGCCGGCTGCCATCCAATTCGAGGAATCCAACCAGACGGGCGATCTCGGCGTCGTATTCCGTCAGCAGGTCTTCGTAGCGGGCGATGAGGGGGGTCTTCTCGCTCGTCCACTTTTCCCAGATGCGGACGTATTCGGCCATGAAGTCGAGCGTCTTCTGGAAATCGGTGAGATGCGAGAAGGCGTTGGGTCGCCCCTTTTCGATGGCGCGCCGGCCGAAGTCGAACGCGGAGAGCATGGCGTCGCGCGGGTCGCGGTAGATGTAGGTGACGCGCAGCAGGCCGATCGCCTCCAGAAACCGCGACCAGGCCGAAGGTCCCGCGTGCGCCTTGATGACGAAGGTGTTGCCCATCAGCGCGGGGACGGTCACCATGGCCAGTCGTCTCGCAGACAAAACTCCGATATTGCAGTTGACCTCGGTCAGTATGTTTTGCAGGCGATATTTCTCGCGGATGTCGCGCGCGTCGGCGCAGCCCGTTGTCGCCATTAAATCGTGGATGACGTTGTAGTGCCAGCCCGACCCGGCGCGCGGCATTCCGACGGAAAGAACGATCATGAAGTCTCCTTGGCGGCCGCGGCGGGAATCGTATAGGCCCGCGCCAGGCCGATCAATATTCCGAGGTTGATCCACAAATTGGGAGTGGCGAATGAATCCTGGGTCATATTATAGAGGAAAATCGCCATCCATGCGAACAGCCCGGCCAGGCCGAAGAAACGCGCCGCATTGGAACGGAAAAGGGCGCGCATTTCGGCCAGCAGGGAAAATTGAAACGCAAGGAAAAGCGCCAGGCCGATGATGCCTGTTTCCGCGAGGACGCGTATCGGCATGGATTTTGGATTGGGAATGGCGCGGCTTTTGGGAGATAGTTGCCTCGCGATCTCGAAGAGCGTGGTCTTGGAAAAATCGGGCAGGTTGTCGTACATATACAACCCGCTCGCGCCGAGGCCCGCGCCCGTCCACGGATCGTCGGCGTAGACGCCCATGGCAGACCAGGCGTAGGCGGCGCGCCCGCCGGCGTAGTTGTAGACGATGTATTCCTCGAGCGTGTCCGCTTTTTCGATGCCGGAAAACAACTTGTTGAAGTAGCGTTTGCGGACGAGGAAGACGCCCGAACCGGCGAGGATGGCGGCCAGCACGACCAGCAGCGTGACGCGGACGGCGATGTCGCGTCTCCGCTCACTGGCAGGGCGGTCCGATTTGTGGAAGGCGGAGGCGAACCACTCGCGGAGGCGATGGAGGAAGTGTCCGCGTCCGATCCAGGCGGTGGCGAGGGCCGCGATCGTGAAGTAGATGATTCCGCCGCGCGAGAAGGTGAAGAACAACAGCAAAAGCGCGGCAAGGAAGAGCGCCGGTTCCACCCATTTGGCGCGAAACAGGCGCGTGCGCGTCAGCAGGGCCGCCACCAGCCAGGGCATGTAGAGCGTGGCGATCTGTCCCGCGAGCCAGCCGGGTTCGAAGGCCAGCCCGGAGAAACGGCGGTTCTTGACGGGGACGCGCATGGAGAAGGAGGTCTGCCATTCTTTCAAAGTCTCGCGCGGCAGGAATGGCGTGTAAAACGAAACGGCCTGGACGAGGCTCCAAAGGATGTGCAGGCACAATCCGAGCAAAAGCCATTTGACGGAGAAACGCGCCTCGGCTTCGTCGCGGTTCATCCAGATGGCGGCCGCGAAGAACATCAGCCCGATGACGACCGTCACCCACGCGCGGATGACGCGGTCGAAGTAGGATGAGCCGCGCAGTTCGAGCGGCGCGTTCAACGCGCCCAGCGCGGAGGCCAACAGCGCGGCGACGAGGAACGCGCCCCACAAAACGAGACTGCCGGGAATCGGATTTCGAATCTCCCCGCGCCGGAGGCGGATGAGCAGGATGGGCATCAACAGCGCGAGGGGATAGAGCGCCAGCGGCCGCACCTGCGTCGAATCGCCGAGGAAGGGAAAGAAGCGAAAACTGGTGAAGGGAAGCGTGAAGAGGACAGCCGCCCAAAGCCAACGGGAGTATTTTTCGAGGGAGGGGGAAGAGAGGAGGGACACGTTACGAAATAGGAATTGGAAGTTTGGAGTTAGGAGATGCGAGACAGGCAATGTGATTTGGGATTTCGGATTGCGGGAGGAGTACCGCAACATTCATGTTGCTCCCCGAGGCAAGATAAATCCTGCGGCGCTGAATCAATTGCCATTTGCCAATTACGATTTATTTTTTGGCTGAAAGAATGGAACACCCAGCGCGCTCAGCGCCCACGCGGCAATCGCGCCGACGAGGATGTACGTGCTAATGTTGATTTTTCGCGCCGTCGGAAGTTGCTTCGTTTGCAGAAGTCCGACTTCTACATACGGACTGATGCCCCGCGCGCGCGATTCCAGGTCTGCGATTTTGGATTCGATGTTCGCACAATCGCCTCCACACCCGTTTTGGATTTCCGCATGGAAGGATTGGAGTGTCATGCTGGCCGTCGCCGCGTCTTTGATTTCCGCGGTGAAGGCGTTTGCCCAGGCGGAGGCAATCGCTTCGGCGCGCTTCGGGTCGCGGTCTTCGGCGAAGAAATGCCAGCCTGCCTCCCCAGGTTGACTCAGGTGGAGTTTCTCATCACGCAATTCCGCGATGGTTGTCCCGCCGACTTCGTCCACGACGGCTTGCAAAACCGCATCCGAAAATGCGACATCCTGTAACTTTCGCACTTCGCGCTCGAGGTAGTAAAACGCCTGCTTATCCTGGGTGGGTGTGTACGCTTCCTCGATGTTGAAGTCCACCTGCGCAGAGGCGCGGGCGCGATACGGAGGCGGCACAACGAAATAGAATGCCGCGCCGAGCAGTCCGCCAATCAACGCGGCGAGCAGCCAGAAACGCCAGGCTTTCAAGAGGCGGTCAACGTCAGAAGGTGAGGGGGGAGAAAAGATGGTCATTAGTCTGATAGTCTGATAGTCTGATGGTCTCATAGTCTTATAGTCTCATAGGCGCATTGTCAAACAGTTTGACTATCTGACTATAAGACTATCCGACTATGAGACTAAATTATACGCCAAGCCTGCGCCTGAATCGCCAACTCCACAACGGCGCGATGAGTTTGCGGAGATAATATTTCGCGACAATCGGAGAGAAGAAATTTCCTCCATCGCGATAGTGGACGCGGATCATCTCCGGCCAGCAACGATCGTCGGCGGCGATGGTCTTGCCCGAAGTGTGGATGCGGAAGTTCGCCCAGGCCTGTCCAGCGAGATATTTCAATTCGGCGCGCGCCGCAATGCGCGTCCACAAATCATAATCCATCGCGAAATAAAACGTGGGGTCGAGCGGCCCGACCTGCTTCCATAAATCTGCGCGGAAGAAGGTTGTCTGCTGCGGGATGTGGACGTAGCCGCGGCGCAGGCGCTCCAGATCCGTCTGCGCGGCGGGGAATTTTCCGATGACGCGTCCATCTTCGTTGATGTAATTGCAGTCCGCGTAAACCATGCCCACTTCGGGATGCTCCAGCAAGAATTTCACGGCCTGTCCAACGGCGCGCGGCTTGTAGGTGTCGTCCGAATTGAGCCACGCAAAAATCCCTCCCGTCGCTCGCGCAAAACCTTTGTTGATGGCATCTGTCTGGCCGCGGTCTTTTTCGCTCACCCACCAGGCGAGTTTGTCGGCATATTTTTTGATGATGTCCACGCTCCCATCCATCGAGCCGCCGTCCACGATGAGGTATTCGATGCGTGGATAATCCTGCGACAACACAGATTGAATCGTCGCATCCAAAAATCGCGCCTGATTGAACGACGGCGTCACAACCGAAACGGTGGGCGATGCAACAGGTTTCATCTCAATCCCATTTCACGTCGGCGTAAAAAAGGCTCGCCACGTCCTCGGTCAAATCGCGGACACGCGCAATCTCCTCCGTCGACAAACGCTTCTTCCAATTCTCAAGATTGGCGCGGCTGTCCAATTTGACGGAGTGGACTTTGCGACTCGACAACTCAACGGGATTTTCACTGCCCGACGACGCTCGGATCCTCTCCTGGACTTTGGCGGTGTACGCCAACCCCAGCGACTCATACACCCGCGCGTACCCCGCGACGGGATCGAGCGAAAGATCTTCGTGGCGGACGACGATGATGGACAGAATCCGCTCGCGGGTCGTGTGGACGAGGCGATACACCATCCGCCACAAGAGGGCAGACTGGCCGATGATGTCGTCGGGACGAATCCGCTCCATGTCCGCGCGGAAGGGTTCGAGATGGTCGCGCATGAGAAGAGGTTGGTCGAGCAGGTCGCGGAAGTCGAACGGCCAATTCAATTTTTTGAGACTGCTGGCAAACGCGGCGGGATGGCGGACTGTCACGACGACGCGGCAGTTCAGGCGTTCGACAAACCACGAAAGCGAGAACACCGCGAAGGGGTCTTTGAGCAGCGCGGGTTGGCGCGCGATCCGTCCGCGCAGGAAGATGCCGAGATCGCGTCCCAGGCGGAGGAGGTCGCGGCGCGAGCGAAGCGATTTGATTTCCGCGAGCAATCCATATCGAAGCGCGAGGGTCTGTTGAAACGCGGGCAGATATTCCTCTTCGTTTTCGCGCGTGACATACTGATACCACTTGCGGACGGGCGCGCCCATCACCCCGGGCCGATGCCGCACGTTGAGCGGCTCGCTGACGTAGGCGTATCCGCCCGCGGCCAGCATTTTGCCGACCCAGGTGGTGCCTGTGCGATGCGCGCCGGTGACGAGGAGGGGTTGGTTAATCATAATTTTTTGAAATTCCGTGCGAATCCGTCAAATCCGCGTAATCCGTGTACCAAAGAATCACGGACTCTCCTGCGACGCGGAGA
This sequence comes from Anaerolineales bacterium, assembly GCA_034411715.1. Classification (GTDB taxonomy): domain Bacteria; phylum Chloroflexota; class Anaerolineae; order Anaerolineales; family Villigracilaceae; genus Denitrolinea. Next base: position 7,034 of record DAOUMJ010000039.1, read on the forward strand.
TGGAGTCCACGCCGTAGTAGATGGCCGCGCAATAATTGATCCAGTGACCGCGGCGCGCGCCGAGGTCGTTGACGTTTGCGACGCCGGGCAAAGCCCAGGTGACGATTTCGCGTTCGCCCGAGGCGGCCAGTGCGCGGATGGAGGCGTCGCGCGCGTCCCATTGCGCGGCGCGGGATTGGTATTGCGGAATCATTTTGTAGTTGTTGCGGATCGTCCAGAGCGGATAGAGCGCGAGGATGAGCAGCGCGAGGGCGGCGAGAGTCGTCGTCCAGCGCGGGACGCTCCGCAGGAGGCGCGCGGCCAATAGTCCGAGCAGGCCGCCCAAAGTCAGGAGCGAGGCGGCGAGCAGGACGTGCGCGGGGAAACGGACGCGTTCGGCAGGGTAGGATTGTCCGTACGCGCTGGGGGCGAAGGCCGCGACGGTCAGCAGGTAGGCCAGAAGCGGGATGAGGAGAAGTCCCAGCCAGGCGCGGCGAGGTAGGGAGAGGTCGGTCGTTTTGGAATAAAGATAAGCGAGCGCCGCGCCCGAAACGAAGATGAATCCAAGCGGAATTTTGAGCAGGCGGGCGGCTTCGGCGGGGAATTGCGCGGCGTAGGTGAACGAGCGCAGAACGACATCCAGCATGGACGGGGTCGCCGTCTCATCGAGGCGGATGGCATTGGCGGGTGTGATCAACATGCCGATCATCGCCAGCGCCGCGCCCGTGAGCGCGGCGGCGATCAGCGCGAGCGCGGCGCGGCGAGTTGGGGTTTTGTTCCAGAAGAAATTGGCGAGGAGCGCGAGGCCGAGGATGGAAATGTGCAGCGCGCCCGCGGTCTCGGAGAGTCCGCCCGCGAAGAAGGCGGCGAAGAAAAGCAGGGTGATTGTCAGGTAGGAGGCGCGGCCGCTGGTCTCGATACGCGGCGCGACCCGACCAGCGGCGACGCGCGCGCCGCGCAGGATGGCCGCGAAGAGGAAGGAGTAGATGACGAGCGGGATGAAGTACGTCATCAAGCCGGGGCGCCATTGCACGGACTGAAAGAGATTGGGCGCGGTGTAGTATGAGACGAGCGCGATGAGTTCGGCGAGGAGGAAGCCCGTCCAGAAATCCCAGCGAACGCGGAACAGGCGCGCCGATTCGTACAACAGCCACGTCAACCCCGCGAGCCAGAGCAGGAGAGACATCACCGCAAGAACGGCAACGCCGCGCGACCCGAACAAATCACTGAACCAGGCCACGAATTGATTCGAGAATCGATTCGACGTGTACCAGTATTTGATGAGGCTGGCGGTCAACGGGTCGTAGCCGATCAGCCGCGCCGAAATGCAGTAGTCGTCGCCGATGGGACGGATGAACGCGGCAATGTAGGCGTACACCGATAGCGCGGCGGCGGCGGCGAGGGTGAAGAGTTTGGTGAGGAGGGGAAAGTGTTTCAAGGGAGATTCCGTAAAACGTGTTGCGTATTGCGTACTGCGTATTGCGTAATGTGCGAGGATGAGAATATCAGCGAGGAGTTTGCAGATCGTAGATGATGTAGCCTTCACCCTCCGCAAAGATCGCGAAGCCAGAAAGCCGCGTTTGCAGGTCGGGTTGGCGGGCGAGGTCGGGGAGGTCGGTGACGAGGAAGAGATCTTTGTTTGCGGCCAGGCGGGCGAAGGATTTTTCGAAGGATGTGTCGCCGCCGCGCAGGGCGCGATATTCGATGTCGGACGAATCGGGCCAGTTGGCCGCGCCCGTCCAACCCCAGTAGGCAAGAGGCAGGCCGTAGTCTTGCGTGAGCGCGACGAGGCGGTATCCGCGCACGGTCTCGCCGATGTGGTTCCAGAACGCGGCCTGGGGGCGGTAGTCGGTGGACTTCAGGACGACGCGGGAAGTCCATAGCGCGGCGAGCAGGCAGAGGGTCAGGAGGGAGGCGGCGAGGAAACGGTTCACGCGTGACGTTGAGGCGGATTCGGTCATTCGGACGAAGATCGCGTCCGCGAGGGGAGTTAGCGTCAGCGCGGCGATTGGAACGAGGGGCAGGCTGTAGTAGTCGTGGGTGGAGATGTGGTAGTCGAAGAAGATGGCGAAGGCGAGGTACGCGCCCCACAGTCCGAGCAGGAACGAGCGCGCGGGTTTGTCGTCCACGAGCAGGAGGCCGAGGAGCGCGAGGGCGAAGGGGAAGAGGCCGAGGACGTTCCCGATCATTTGCGCCCAGCCGAGGTACATGGAGGGCGAGAGGAGGAGTTCGGGGATGAAACGCCCGCCGAATTGCTGGCCGAGGAAGCCGCGCGAGAGACCGTAGATCAGCCAGCCGAGGCCGGGGAGAATGCCGAGCGCGGCCATAACCCAGACTTGTTTGTTGCGGAGGAGATCGCGCAGGGAGGCGCGTCCCAGCATCGCGCCGAGCGCGCCGCCGATGACGAAGAATGCGGCGTTGAGTTTGACTAAGATGGCGAGTCCGCCGAGGAGGGAGGCGGTGAAAACGTATGCGTGTTGCGTGTTGCGTGTTGCGTCCCACAGGGATGCTTCGCGATGTTGCGTAATGGGTTGTGAGGAGGAAGGTGCGGGATAGGAGATAGGAGACAGGGATTGAGACCAGCGGTTGACCGCCCACCAGAAGCCGAGGATGAGGGCGACCATGAGGGGGTCGGGCTGGAAGGAGCGGCTGGCGATGACCGCGTAGGGGAGAAGGAGGAAAAAGGCAACGGTGAAGAGCGGCGCGTCGGTTTGTACACGGATTGCACGGATTTGACGGATGGTTCTACTGAAAAAAGGCAAGGGCAAACCACGGAGCCACGGAGTCACGGAGTTTTTCCTTTTGATTTTCTCTGTGTCTCGGTGTCTCTGTGGTAAGAATTTTGTTTTTTCAGTGGTTTCACGGATTTCTTTTTGGCTTTCATTGGGGGATGCAGTATGACCAAAGAGATTGCGGGCGAGGAGGTAGAGGAAGACGCCGCCGATGAGCCAGAAGAGGCTGGAATAAATTCTTGCCACCCAGAGTTGTTCGCCTGTGAATTTCCACGTGAAAACGGTGAGACGCTCGATGATTTCGGGTTCGATGGTGGCGCGCATGCGTCCCTGCTGGATGGCGAACTGACGTTGTTCGACGGGCGCGTCGGTGAGCGACTGGTAGTACATGCCGCGCGCTTTGAGCGCGGAGAAGAGTTGCCGCGTGGGGTGGAAGTCGAGGGGGAGATCGGTGAGGTCGTAGAGGCGGATGGCGAGGGCCGCGAGGAAGATGACGAGGAGGGCGAAGATATGGAAGCGGCCAAAGAGGGAGCGGGGAGAGTCGGTCATGGGAATAGCCCGCCTATTTTAGCATGGGCCGGGGCGCCGACGAAGGTCGGCTTTGTAGTTGTAGAGGCGATTTCAATCGCCCGGCTTCCCGGAGATATATCGAGATTGTCGTTTTTCCAAAACCCTCTCGCGCAATCCACCCAGGCCCGTCAAATTCAACAAAGCCGAGCCGAAGAGGTTGAGGCGGGCGAGGGCGGTGGGCGGATGGAGGAGGAGGGCGCGCGTCCACGCGGCGAGGCTGGCGGCGGGCTGATCTCCATCGAGGAGGTAGCGGGCGTTCACGCGGTGGGCTGACGCAGTTGCGCGATGCGAGATAGGAGATAGGACAGAGGTGAGGTCTGGCTGCGATTTTGCCCAATCCAAGATGCGGAAGGCTTCCTGGCCGAAGGCGGCGGCCTGGGCGCGGTTCTTGGCGGCGGGATGGTAACGCGCCGCGGCCCAGGTCTGCGGAACGTGGAGGATACGTCCCTGCGCGGCGATGCGGATCCACAAGTGGTGATCGAGCAGGAAGTGGTAGGAGGAATCGAGTCCGCCCGCTTGTTCGAAGGCGGCGCGGCGCATGAAAACGGCAGGCTGACCGATGATCTGGAATGAGAGCAGGTCTTCCAGCGAAAGTTGCTGGTACCGAAATGTATTCATGGTCTGGCCATGTTCGTCCACGGCGAGCATGTCGGCGTAGACGAGGGCCGCGTCGGGATGCCGCTCGAAGGTCCGCACGGCGGCGCGCACCGCGCCCGGCAGGTAGAAGTCGTCCGAGTTGAGCCAGGCGACGATCTCGCCTTTGGCGCGTCCCATGCCCTTGTTGATGGCGTCGGCCTGTCCCGCATCCTTTTCGCTGACCCACCAGGCGAGGCGCGCTTCGTAAGATTTGATGATCTCAACCGAGCCGTCGGTCGAGCCGCCGTCAATGACGATGGTTTCGATGAACGGGTAATCCTGTCCGAGGGCGGAGAGGAGGGTCAATTCCAGGTAGGGAGCCTGGTTGAAGGAGGGAATGACGATGGAGACGAGAGGTTTGTCAGTCATCAGTGGTCGGTTAGCGGTTGTGGGAGGGGTGACGCGAGTTGGAGGGTGCGAGGCGATATTGCGTACTGCGTAATCGCAAGTCAGAAGAGGGAATTGTAGTTCACTTTGGGGAAGATGGTGAGTTTGCCGCCGATGGTCGCGTCCAGGACTTCGCGTCCCGCTTTTTGGTAGGCCTGGCGGGCGAAGCGGTAGCCGATCTCGGAGGTGTCGAGGTCGGGGAGTTGCCAGCGGAAGCCTTTGCCGAAGTAGGCGGGCGAGAAGTGGTTGGGATCGTCGCCGTCGGAGACGACGGTTTGGTTGGCGTCACCCTTGCTGGCGAAGTTGTGATCCACGCCGATGAGGACGACTTTCTCGAAGCCCATGTGGAAAGCGAGTTGGAGCGCGACGTTGGTGACGGTGGCGCCTTCCCAGACGCGGCCGCGGACATCTCTTGAAAATTTCGGGCCGGTGTAGGTGGTGTAGAGGAAAGTCGGGAAAGATGAAAGATGAAAGATGAAGGATGAATTGGGGAGATTCGCAAAGTAGCGGTGGGAGCGCCAGGCGAAGAATTTGGGCAGGTCGAGGGCGGCCATTTCGGCGGCGCATTGTTCGATGACGAGGTCGTTGATGGAGACGAGGCAGGAGGTGCTGAAGCCGAGTTCGGGGAACATCAGGTAAATGCGGTTCATCCCGAAGGTGAATTCGTTCTTGAGTTTGGTGAGGTCGGTCTGCTTGAGGGAGGGACCGTTGCCGATGATGAAGGCACGCTCGCCTTTGTGTGTGTCCTTGAGCGCGGCGAGGCGACGGATGCTCTCGCGTCGCCACGGATGCAGGTATGCGGCGGGGAGTTGCGGCAGGCGGCGAATCCCGTCGTAGGTGTTTTTGACGGTTTGGAGGAGGGAGGCGGGGAGGATGGTGGTGAGGGTTTGTTTCATGGTTGGATCAATATTTTATACTGATGTCAATAACGCGTGCTAAATCAAAATTCTGTGTTGTGAAAATACTTGGAAAATATGGGTCAATATGAGAATAAAAATCCCCACCCTCTGGATACATTCCCCAATGAAAAATGAATGGGGATTTAACATCGTTTGGTAGCGGAAGTCTTCTTGCCGCAGCATAGCCAATTAGTTCTCCTCTATATATCGTCTGCCCCACGTGGAGACCCTCGATTAGATTCAGATGACCCACGTTAAAAACCAAACCATATTTCGTTTGATATTCAACAATAAATCCTTCATTTCCACTATGTTCCCGCTCTATGCTAATGATTGTTGCCGAATCGCTAGCAACAATTGGAACACTTTCTGAAAACACATAATCAACAGCAGGATGATTATCTTGGACTCTAATACGACTTGACCAGTGGTCAGCCTCTACAATGTCAGTTTCCCCCATCCAGTTTTCAACTTTACCCTGCTCTCTTATTGCCCTGTCATACCAAGAATTTACAAGATAAGAAACCGATTTTGGAAATGGAAGAATTACAGTCCCTTCTGCCAGCGGAATATTTATGATTGAACTGTTTATTATTTCTATAGGTAATCCATTGTTGATTTGAATTCTTTCCGAAACAGAAGGCAAAATAAACTTGAAATTCTGCGGCGCACTAATGCCAATGGTTTGTGATCCTTGCTGCACTCCTGCCAACCTACATGTCCCATCGGCCTTTGTTACGCACTCAATGCCATCAATTCTAATTACAATATTTTCTAACAACTTTTCATCTGAATTTATTGATCCATTTCCATCATAATCCCAAAATACTAGCACTGTAATCTCAAATTGAGGAATTGATGTGTTTGTTGATGTAAGGGTTCCTGTGGATGTGGCGGGAGCAGTCGGTGTGTTGGTTTGCGAAGCGGTCGGTGTTGGCGTGCGGAAGAAGCCGCCCGCGTTGGTGTCCACGGCGAGGTAGAGGGCGAGTCCGAGGAAGGCGAGGATGAGGAGGGTGAGGAGGATGGATTTGGGTTTCATGGGATTCCTTAATACACCAACCATCCACGAATAGGCCACGAATAAACGAATTAGCGCCTCGTCATTCGTTTATTCGCGAAAATTCGTGGACGGTTTGGGTCAAGACTATAAAATCCACGATGGAAGTAATTCTATTATTTTCTGCCGTTGCTATGCGGCAATTCCCTCACGCTTGATGGTTTGATAGAACGGCAGGAAGGCGTAACGCTTCATCTGTTCTTTGGTATCGGGAGCCCTTGAAATAAATTTACCCGCTTCAAATCCAACTTCCCACGCAACATCAAATGCAAGATTCATTATTTTGCTTTCCAGCGATGGCAAAACCACTAGAAGATTGATATCTGATTCTCTTGTCGCGTCCCCTCGTGCTTGCGAGCCGAACATGATGACCTTGACGGGTTGTCCCAATTCCTTGGACAAGCGAATACGAACTTCCGTCGCAAGTTTGAGAGCGCGGACGCGAGGGCGTAATGTTTTCATAGGTTCTCGTCTTCTCTGCCGATATTATACAGCCAAAAGCACAGTCCTTTTTTGAACTGGCAAATCCAAACCATGCTTTATTTTTACCTTGCAGATCTAAAGCGCACTTTCATTTTACAAGGCCGACAATTGGCAACGTTTTACTCAATCTCGTCATCCCCAACATTATTCAAGGTTACGCCCCACGCAATACGCAGTACGAATCACTCCGTACTCAACCTCGCCGTTGCCCCACCATCCACCACCATGGCCTGACCTGTCATGAAGGAGGATTGCTCATCATCAGCGAGGAAGTAGATGGCGTGGGCGATCTCTTCGGGACGTCCCACCTTCCCGCTGACGGTCTTGCGCGCCAGGTTGTCGAGGCGCTCCTGCATGTCGCCGTGACCGACGTGGCCGCGTCCGAGTCCCGCGCGGAGCATGGGCGTGTCCACGGCGCCGGGCAGGATGGCGTTGACGCGGATATTGTCCGCGGCGAATTCGATGGCCATGGCGCGCGTCAGGGCGAGCAGTCCGCCCTTGGAGGCGGCGTAGGCGGCGATGTTGGCGGAGGTCTGGATGGCATGGACAGACGAAACATTGACCACCGCCCCCCCACCGCGCGCTTTGAGCAACGGATATGCCAATTTCACGCCAAGGAAAGCCGCACGCAAATTGGATGCCATGACCGCGTCCCATTCGTCCACGGTCGTTTCGAGCAAAGGCTTGGCGATCTGCATGGCGGCGTTGTTGACCAGCGCGTCGAGTGAGTCCGTGAATTGGTGCGCCTTCTCGAAGATGGCCGCGATCTCGTCCGCGTGGGAGATGTCAGATTGAATGAAGAGGCCGTTGGATGGAAAACCTTCGCCGAAGGGCGCGCGGTCCACGCCGATGACGCGCCAGCCTTTTTCGGCAAAGAGATAGAGCGTGGCTTTTCCAATCCCGCCAGCGACGCCTGTGATTAGGATTGTTTTGGTCATCTGCAAAATCCTTCTGTACACGGATAAACACGGATTTGCCCTTCGGGTACGATGTCACGGAGTTGCACGGATTTTTTCTTTATTAAAAATCCGTGTTCATCCACGTAATCCGTGAAATCCGTGTACAAATCATCTCTCCGTAATCCCAAGCCCCTCCAGCAAATTCCGAATCGTATTCCAATGCACCCTCTCCCACGCGGCTGGACTGGAGTTGGAGTTATGCGGGGCGAGCATCACGTTGTCCATTTTCAGGAGCGGGCTGTCGTGCGGCAGAGGCTCCTGCTCGAACACATCCAGCGCCGCGCCCGCGATCTGGCCCGATTGCAGGGCGGCGATCAGCGCGGGCTCGTCCACGATGGGACCGCGGGCGGTGTTGATGAGGACGGCGTTCGGTTTCATCAGCGCGAACGTGCTGGCGTTCATCAGGTGATGGCTGGTTGGATTCAAATCGCAGTTCAACGAGACGAAATCGGATTCGTCCAGCAACGCGGCGAGGGAGGTCATTTCGATTCCAGTCTCGGTGATGAATACGTGGTCAATTTCGATGATGTCCGTTCCCAAAACCTTCATCCCGAAGGCGCGGGCGCGGCGGGTCACTGCCTTGCCGATGTTGCCCACGCCGACCACACCGAGGGTGCATTCGCTGAGCGTCTTGCCTGGGAGTTTCTCCCACTCGCCGCGCTTCATGGCCGCGTCCATCCACGGCAGGCGGCGGACGAAGGCCAGCATGCAGCCGAGGACGGAGTCCGCGACGGGGGTGGTGAACGCGTTGGGCGTGCGCGCCACCCGAACGTTCAGGCGCGAAGCGGCGGCGCTGTCAATCGAGTCGATCCCCGTCCCCCACTTCGAGATCACTTTCAGGCGCGGCGCGCAGGCTTCGAGCACGCGGGCAGTGTAACGGTCGTCGCCGCAGACCGCCCCGTCGAATTGACCGGCGTATTTCAACAGGTCGGCCTCCTCCATGCGCTCCTGCACGTCGGGGACGATCAACTCGATGCCGTGTTTCTCGAAGACAGGCTTGAAGCGCTTGAGGAAGGGAATCATGTAGGGAGCGGTCATCAGGACAGTGGGCATGGAAAATTCCTATCTCGGTTTGCAGCGGTTGGGGATCGGTTGAAAATCGAAATGGTTCGGCACGGGCGAGAAAAAACTCTGGTTGGGAATCAGGCCGAAGTCGCCGTCGAGGTAGAGGTCGAAGATGACGCGGAAAGTGTTGACGGGCGTGATAGTCTCGAAGATCGCGTCCGCGTGGCCGGGCAGATGGTATGCGTTCAGAATGGAGAGGCGGCGCTCTTTGGTCTGAAGCCACGGGCCGTGATCGCCCTGAATGACGATGACGGGCGGCGTCTCCGACCTGGCGATGATCTCTTCCAAGATGCGCGTCATCTCACGGTTGATGAACTCTGCCTGCATAACGTAACCCGCCGCGAATTTATCGGAAGGATATTGGTTCTTCTCGTTCAGGAACGCGACCGCGTCGGCGGGCGAACCGTCCTCGGCAAAGACGAAGGGTGGGTGCGGAATGATGAGATGCGCGAAGACGAACTTCGGCCCGCCCAGGTCCATCTGCGGGATGGCGGGGAGGGTGTCCAGCGCGAGTTGCGTACGTTCGCGGTAACGGCCGAACTTCACGTCCGTCAGGTCCACCAGCCCTTCCTCCTCCAACGCGGCGAATGCAGTCGTATCCAGCAACAGGTTCTCCAACTCGGTCAACTCGCCCTCCAGCGGATCGGGGAAAACGTAAACGTCGGCGTCGTCCCACTCCGACCAGGGAAAGCCGGTGGCGAAGGCCGCCACCCGATAGCCGCGTTCGCGCAGGTAATTCTCCACCGCGCTCTCGCGGATCAGGTTCCACAGCGGCGAGCGCGCCGTGCTTTCGGGGTTGATGCGCGGGTCGAGATCGCTCGAGAGATACGTCATGTTCAGCGAGGAGGCCAGCGAGAGTTCCGTCCGCACGTAATTGCTCATCGAACATTCGGCCACATTGAAGCCCAGCGCCTCCAGTTCCCCGATGAATTCCGAATTGTCGAAGCGATAGGCGGCCTTGAGCGTGTCGGCGCGCCCGTACATGTCCAGCACGATATAGTAGATGTCGGGCGGCGCGGCTTGCGCGGGGAGCGGCTCAGCCGTTGCGACGACCTCGACCGGCGCGGCCTGGACCTCGAACTGATACTGGACGATCTGCGCGAGGGGAAAGGCGACCAGCGCCAGCGCGGCGATGTTCAGCGGAGCGGTCCACGCCTCCATCCTGACCCTGGGCCGGGTCGCGGCAAACCAGGCCGCCGCGGCCGCCGCGAGGCTGGCGCCCGCCAGCAAGTCGGTGCGCGCGAACTGTCGCGCTTCCTCCTGCAAATATCCGTACACGTGGCCGTAGGCCGAAAATAAGGCGACCCAGACCGCGGTCACGAAGGCGGCGCGATGCCAGTCGCGCGTCAACACGCGCAGCAATCCGAACAGCGCGCCCGCGCCAAGAATTGCAATCGCCACAGGACGCACTCCCGCCCCCGGCCGCGCGTTCCCGACGTTGTGCGCCAACAACCCCAGCACCGGGTACGCGGCAAAGAGAAAGGGATACCAGATAAGGCGGATACGATGCCCTTTCTCATTCCGGGATGAAGGGTTGAAGACGAAGGTTTTGCTTCTCACACTACCACTCCAGCGCGGACATTCCACTGCCGCGCGTCTGCGACACTATGGCAACAAAGCAACTTTACCACTACTTTGCGCTACTACCGGCTTTGCAGCGATTGGGGATGGGTTCGAAATCGTAACGAGCGGGAACAGGCGAATAATAACTCTGGTCGGGGAGCAGGTCAAAGTTGTCGCCGAAATACAGGTCGAAGACAAGACGAAACGTATTGACAGGCGTGATGGTTTCGGGGATCGCCGCCGCGCGGCCGGGCAGGTAGTACGCGTTCAGAATGGTCAGGCCGTTTTCGATGTCCAGAAACCATGGGCCGTGATCGCCCTGCAAAATGATCACGGGCGGCCGCTCGGATTTGGAAATGATCTCCCGCAGGATGCGAAGCATCTCGTTGTTGATGAAGGTCGTTTGCATCGTGTACCCCGCCGCGTATTGTGCGGGGGAATACTCGCCTCGCTTGTTCAGAAAAGAACTGTCGGCCACCGGCGAACCGTCCTCGGCGAAAACAAAGGGCGAATGCGGCGGAATGATGTGCGCGAAGACGAATTTCGGCCCGCCCAGGTCCATTTCGGGAAGGGCAGGGAGCGTCTCCAGCGCCAGGCTGGTGCGTTCGCGGTAATGCTCGGAACTTAATTCATGCAGGTTGATCCGCCCGCTCTTCTCCAACGCCTTGAAGGCGGTGGTTTCCAGGAACAGGATCTCGAAATCGCTCAATGACTGGTCCGGGGCAAAGTAGGCGTCCGCGTGATCCCACTCGGACCAGGGCGCGCCGGTGGCAAAGGCTGCCGTCCGATACCCGCGCGCCTGGAGGTATTTCATCGCCGCGCTGGAGCGGATCAGGTTCCACATCGGGGCGTCGGCCATGCCGCCGGGCGTGATGCGCGGGTCGAGATCGCCGTCCACGTAGGCCATGTTGAACGCGGAAACCAGCGAGAGTTTCGTGTGCCGGTAATTGCTCATCGAACATTCGGCCGCGTCGAAGCCCAGCGCCTCGAGATCCGAGAGAAAAGCCGAATTATCGTAGCCGTAGGCGGCCGCCAGCGTATCGGCGCGCGTGTAAGAGTCCAGGATGATGTAGTAAATATCGGGATACGACCCTCCCGCCGTTGTTTCGACGGGCGTCTCCCGCGCCTCCGCTGGAAAGGCGCGATGCTCGATCTCAGAACGCGCGATCTGCCACAGGGAGAAGACGACGAGCACCAGCGCGGCGACGTTGAGTGGCGCGGCCCACGCCTCCATCCTGACCTTCGGCCGGGTCGCCGCGAAAACGGCCGCCGCGGCCAGGAGGAGGGCCGCGCCTTCCAGCAGGTACGTCCGCAGAATCACAGGCTCTTTCGCCCGCACGTAAAAATAGACGTGGCCGTAAACCGCGAAGAGCAGCAGCCAGGCCGCGGTCACGAAGGCGGCGCGATATCCGTCGCGCAGCAACAGACGCAGCAACCCGAACAGGATGCCGCTTCCCAGAAGGACGAGCGCCAGCGGACGAATCCCCGCCGCCGGACGCGCCTCGGTGAGATTGTTCGCCAGCAGGCCCAGCACGGAATAGGCGGCAAAGAGGAAGGGGTACCACGCCACAGGCCCCAGGTTTTTTAGCGAAACCCTGCTTTTTGTTTTCTTATCACTCATATCGCTCCGTTATAGTATTGCTCTTTAAAAACTATGCCAACCGCGAAGATTTTGCGTCAGTACCGCAAGATTTATCTTGCCAGCGCGGCGCAAAATGAATTTTGCAGTACTGGCCGCGCTATAGTATTACTCCGCGAAAACTATGCCAATCGCGAAGATTTTGCGTCAGTACCGCAAGATTTATCTTGCCAGCGCGGCGCAAAATGAATTTCCCTGGGACTTGCACGCCAGGGCAAGTGTGCGGTACTGGCCG
>DAOUMJ010000040.1:0-17230 GCA_034411715.1 Anaerolineales bacterium
TTCACCACAGAGACACGGAGTCACGGAGTTTTTTCCTTCTTGTTTTCTCGGTGTCTCCGTGACTCCGTGGTTCGTTCCTGGCTTTTTTCAGTGGACTCATCGGTGAATTGGTGAAAGGTCAGTGGAAGGAAAAGGCAACGGAATGAAAAATACGGAAACGTGGTTGAAACCGATCCGCTGGAAAACGTTCCCGCGGGATTTCCTCCGCATCGAGGCCGGTTTTTTGATGTTCGGCCTGGCCATCGCCTTGATGATCCGCGGCAACATCGGCACGAGTGCCTGGGCGGTGCTAGAGGTGGCCTTGTCAAAGATCCTGCGCCTCACGCCCGGCACGATGACCGTCATCATGGGCTTCCTCGTCCTTTCGGGCGCGATCATCCTGCGGGAAAAGATCGGCTGGGGCACGCTGGCAAATATCCTGTCCATCGGGCCGTGGGAGGACCTGGCGCTTTCCAAAATCCCGCCTGTGACGGACAACCTGCCCCTGCAAGCCGCGATGCTCTTGACCGCCATCGCGTTGATGGGATTCGCCTCTGCCATCTACATCGGCGTGGACGCCGGCGCGGGTCCGCGCGATTCGCTCATGCTGGCGATCAAACGGACGACGGGCGTCAGCATCCGCGCGGCGCGCGGCGTCATCGAAGTGACCGTCGTCACTGTGGGCTGGCTTCTCGGCGGGCCTGCGGGGTTCGGCACGCTGGTCTTTGCGTTGCTGGTGGGGCCTTCGGTGCAATTGGGATTCAAGTTGTTGAAAGTGGAGCCGCACAAGCCCGTTGAAGTTCAGGCTGTCGTAGAGGATTAAGTTGCCATTATTATCCCCAACTTCTTCCCCGCCTCGCCGATCACATCCATCGCCCTTTCGATCTCGCTCGGCTCATGCGCGGCGGTGACGGTGGCGCGCAAGCGGGCGAGTCCCTCCGGAACGGCGGGCGAGACGACCGGCAGGACGAAGACATCGTTGTGCTGACATTCGCGCGTTATGGCGAAGGCTTTTTCGTCCTCGCCGCACAGCACAGGGACAATGGCGGTCTCGGTCAGCATGGTATCGAAGCCGAGGCTCTTGAGTCCGCCGATGAACTGTTTGGTGTTTTGGTTCAGGCGTTCGATGCGCCAGGGTTCATCCAGAATTACTTTGAAGGCTTCGTTGGCGGCGGCGGCCTGCGCGGGCGGAAGCGCGGCGGAGAAGATATACGCGCGGCTGGCATGACGCAGGTAATTGACGATCTCCTTGTTCGCGGCCACATAGCCGCCCACCGAGGGGATCGTCTTGCTCAAGGTGCCCATCTTGATGTCTATCGCGCCGTACATGTCGAAATGCTCTTCGATGCCTGTGCCGGTCTTTCCCAGCACACCCAGAGAGTGCGCTTCGTCAATCATCAGCCAGGCGTGATGCTTTTTGCACAATTCGACCATCTTCGGCAGGTCAATGATGTCCCCGTCCATGCTGAAGACCGAGTCGGCGATGACCATCCTGGCCGCGCCCTCTGGCACATTTTGGAGCATCGTTTCGAGATGCGCCATGTCGTTGTGACGAAAGCGTCGAAACTCCGCGCCCGACATCAGGCAGCCGTCCACGATGGAGGCGTGATTCAGTTTATCGGATAAAACGTAATCGCCGCGCCCCATCAGCGTGGAAACGACCGACAGGTTGGTGGCATAACCCGATGAATAGGTGATGGCCGCTTCGGAATGTTTGAAGTTTGCAATCGTCTCTTCGAGATCGCTGTGGATCGTCAGCGTGCCGGCCAGGGTGCGGACGCCGTTCGTCCCCGTTCCGAATTTGTCCACGGCTTTTTTCGCGGCTTCGTTAATGCGCGGATGGTTGATCAGGCCGAGATAACTGTACGAGGCGTACATGCCCATCTCGCGGCCGTTGACGCGCACCTTCATCCCCGGCAGAATTTCCTGCACGGGCTGGTTGTAGAAATACAGGTCGTTCGCCTTGAGCATGGAAACGCGGTCGGTGAAAGCCTGGATGCGGCGAGTGACGGAATCATTGGTATTGTTGAAATCCATTCGAAACTCCTGGGCGGGGATTGCCCCATTATATCCGATTGGATGACGCGGAGTCCGAAGTCTCCCGACTTCGGCGCAACGTCTGGAGACGTTGCACTCCGCTACCTACAGAAACCACACCCTCGCTTCTCGGCCTCGACGATGGCCTGGTCGCTGCTCCAAAAGAAGTTTTCCTCTCCGATGTGCTCCACCAGCCCGCCGCGCTTCATCATGTCATAGGCGTTGTTGTGGACGCCCGCGAACATGAGCGTGCCGCCCTGCTTTTCGATCCGCTCGTCGAGGCGGTGAATGGCTTCCAGCCCCGCCGCGTCGATCAAAGGGACGCCGCGCATGGACAGAACCAAGGCATGGGTGTCGCCCAAATCGGCAAAGGCCTCGTTGAATTGACCCGTCGCGGCGAAGAACAACGGACCCGTGAGAAACGCGACTTTGACATGCAGACACTTGCCCGCCGTCTCGATGCCCTTTTGTTTGAGTCGCTCCGTATCCACCTCCTGCACGTCAACGTCAATGCTGGCGATCTTGTTGAGGAACACCGCGCCCGCGAGAAAGGAGCCGATGAGAATCGCCTGTGTCAAATCGAGGACGATGGTGGCAAACATGGTGATCGTGAAAGCGATCATATCGGTTTTGAAGCGCTTGCCGAAGATGAACTTGATCGCCGGCCATTCGTTCATGCGGACGGCGGTCACCATCAACACGCCCGCCAGCGCGGCGAGCGGGATGCGCGCCATGTATGGGGCGAGGAGGAACATCGAGAGCAACAACCCGATTGCGTGGACGATGCTGACCATGCGCGTCTGTCCGCCCGATTTGATCCCCACGCTGGAGCGCGCAATCGCGGCCGTGGCGGGGACTCCGCCGAAGAACGGGATCGCCATGTTGCCAATGCCCTGCGCGATGAGTTCCTGGTTGGCTTGCAGGCGGATGCCCGTCATGTTCGAGCCGACCGCGCCACACAGCAGCGATTCCACTGCGCCGAGCGCGGTGATGGTCAGAACGGGCGCGAGGAAGTCGGGAAGATTCGTCCACGGGATGTGGGAGAGGCTGAGGCGGTCGGCGAGGAAAAGAGTCTGGGGGATGTCGCCGATGATCGAGACTGACCAGCCCAACGTCGAGGAAAGAAGCGTGGCGAGGATGAGGCCGAGGAGCGAAGCGGGGAAGCGCGCGTTCCATTTCGTCGGCCAAAGGAGCATGGTCACGATGACGACGAGTCCGAGGGTCAGCGCGTGGAGGTCGGGTGCGAATCCGCCGTGAAAATATCCGAGCAGTTTTTGCGCGGCGGTCTCGGTGGATGGGGTTTCGATGCCGAGGAAGTTGTCGAGTTGTCCGATGAAAATGATGAGGGCGATGCCCGAGGTGAAGCTGCTGATGACGGCCGAGGGGATGAAGGCGATGAAGCGGCCGAGACGCAGGAGGCCGATGACGAGCAGCAGCGCGCCCGAAAAGAGACCCGCCACCCAGATGCCTTCGAGCCCGTAGCGCGAGACGAGGACGATGAGCACGGCGGACATGGCGCCCGTCGGCCCGCTGATCTGATAGGGCGCGCCGCCGAGAAAGCCCATGATGAAGCCCGCGAGGATGGCGGTGACCAGCCCCGCCGCGGCTGCCGCGCCCGATGCGACGCCGAACGCCAGGGCGAGCGGAAGCGCGACCGCGGCCACGGTGAGACCGGCGAGTAAATCTTGTTGAAACCTGGCAAGCGAATAGCCAGAGAACTCGTCCTTGTAGAGACGAGGCAGGGAACGTCGAGGCATAAGTTGGACTCCGAAAAGGTTTTTCGCCAAAGGTTCGGTTGCTCCCCCAGAGCGGACTTTGGTTTAGATTGGGCGGGATTTTATCACAGAGAGACCAAAAACAGCCAATCCACCCTCCGCAAATGGTACAATTCAGCAGATCATAAAAACCTTGCGTTACTTGCGCTCGCTAGCGCGACCGCGGCAATAGAAACCGCCCCATACGCGCCGTGTGAAGTACGGATGATCAACTTCAAAGCGTCAAACCCATCGCAAACCCAAACGCAAATCGGAAATCGCAACATGCCCCAAACCCAAGTCTCCTGCCCGCGCTGCCGACAGCCCGTCCCCGCCAACGTGGAACAACTTTTCGATGTCACTCACGACCCCGGCGCGAAACAACGGCTGCTGGGCGGCATCTCCAACTACGTCCGCTGTCCCTATTGCGGATTCGATGGCCGCCTCACCGCGCCCATCGTCTACCACGACAACGACAAGGAACTCCTGCTCACCTACTTTCCGCCCGAACTGGGAGTGCCGCTCAACGAGCAGGAAAAGATCATCGGCCCGCTCATCAAACAGGTGATGGATCGCCTGCCCGCCGAAAAACGCAAGGGCTACCTGCTCAAGCCCGTCGCGAACCTGACCTACGAATCCATGATCGAGACCGTCCTCGGCAAGGACGGCGTCACGCCCGAGATGATCAAGGCGCAGCAGGAACGCGTCCAATTGATTGACCGCCTGCTCCAGGCCTCCAGCGCCGACGTCCGCTCGGAGATCATCAAGCAGAACGAAAAACTTTTCGACGACCAATTCTTCGCGCTGTTCAGCCGCCTCGCCCAGTCCGCCGCGCAGGGTCAGCAGCCCAAACTGGCCGAGGCGATGACCGCCGTGCAGGACCAACTGCTCAAGGAGACCGAGTTCGGCCGCGGGCTGGCGGAATCGGTCGGGGAACTGGAAGCCGCCGCCAAGTCCCTGCAGGAGGCGGGACAGGGCCTGACCCGCGACAAACTCCTGGACCTCGCGCTGGCCGCGCCCAACGACGCGCGCATCCGCGCCTACGTCTCCCTGGCGCGCGGCGGCATGGACTACGTCTTCTTCCAATCGCTGACCGAGAAAATAGAAAAGGCAACGGGCGAGGAGCGGACGCGGCTCGAACACGTCCGCGAGCGTCTGCTGGATTACACCAATGAGATGGATCGCCAGATCGAGGCGCGGTACAAACAGGCGCAGCAATTTATTGACACGCTGCTCAAACAGGACGACATTGCGAAGGCCACGCAAGAGAACATCCAGAACTTCACGCAGGACGCGGTGGACATCGTCCAGCAAATGCTGCGGCAGGCCTCCGAAAAGAACGACTACGCCACGATGGGCAAACTGCAAAAGATGATCGAGGTGTTGCAGCAGGCCAGCGCGCCCCCGCCCGAAGTGGCCTTCATCGAGCAACTGCTCGACGCCCCCGATTCGTCCGCTGTGGAGAAAATGCTCGCGGAGAACGCGGCCATGGTCAACGACGGGTTCATGGAAGCGCTGAACGGGCTCGTGGCGCAGATCGAACAACAGGGCGCGAACAACCCGGAAGCCAAAGCCCTGGGCGAAAAATTGGGCATGGTCTACAAGACCGCGCTGAGGTTTTCGATGAAGAAGAAGATGGGATAGGGAGTCGTGCTATACTTTTTGTAGAGGTGTCACATGACTCTTACCACCTACGAAGGCGTTGTGGAGAAAGGCAAGATCCGCCTGAAAGCCCGCGTCCGCCTGCCAGAAAACACAAAAGTGATCGTTGTCGTTCCTGAGGATGGTCAAAGGAAAACTGCTCGGGTTGTCTCTCCGCGGCTTGTCCACCGCAAACAGGCCGCCGATTTCAAAATGATCGTCACCGAGGAAAAGGCAAATGCCTGAGTACGACGCCAGGAATTTCGACCCGCCCGCGCCAGTCGCGTATGTGACCCTGCGTCACCCCGCGACTGGCGCGACTTTATCGGATGTGCCAATGCTCCTGGACACAGGCGCGGACGTGACCTTCCTGCCGCGCGACGCAGTGGAACGATTGGGCATTGAACCTGTGGAAGATAGGTTTACGAAGTTGAAGGGTTTGCTGGCGAAACGAAATTTGCTGAGGTTGCCCAGCTGGAATTGATGTTTTTAGGCGAGAAGTTCAAAGGTCAGTTTTTATTGGCCGATCAGCCGATTGGAATTTTGGGGAGGAATATTCTCAATTCTGTCCGCTTGGTTCTCGATGGAAACCGAGAACGATGGGATGAAGTGTAATCATCACCTCAACCCCTCGAACAAATCCGCCTCCACCTTTCGTCCCCCGTTCACCAAACTGAAGGCGCGATAGAACGCGCCTTGCAGGGATAACACCTGCGCGACCCGCTCTTCGGGCAATTCCAACAGCGGCGCGATGGACGGCAACTGGCTTTCGTGACTTCGGATCGCCTTCAACGCCGTGCCGCAGTGGGCGGACATGTCAATGCGGGTCGTGATCATCCATTCTTTCCAGGCCGCCTCCCCGCGCGCTCGACCGTCCACATCGAAAGCGATCTCGCCGAAGAAGGGGGTGATGAAGTTGACGAAATTCTCCGAGTCGACCATGTAATACAGTTTCGAGACGCGATGTGCGGACAGGGAGCGCGCGTCCGTGTACGACGCGTCCGCCGCGCAGACGACCGCCGCGGACGCGAACTGCGAAATGGCGATGTGGTCGGGGTGGCCGTATCCGCCGTCGGGAGGGAAGGTGACGATCACCTGCGGCCGGATGGCGCGGATGTGGGTCACGATCCTGCCGATGGCTTCGGCGGGATCCGCGGCGTCGAGGTCGCCGTCCACGTAATCGAGGAAGTGGACTTCCTTCATGCCGAGCGTTTCGGCGGCGCGGCGCAACTCTCCCTCGCGCAGTTGGCCGAGCGCGCCCGGGCCGGGATTCCGCTCCTCGGGGCCGAACCAGCCGCGTTCCCCGCGCGTGGCGCAGACGAGGTACGCGTCCACTCCCTCGGCGGAATATTTCGCAAGGGCCGCGCCCATCCCCATCGCTTCGTCGTCGGGGTGGGCGAAAACGCACAACAACTTTAAAGTCGACATGGCAACTCCTTTTCTTTCGTCATTCCCCAACGGGGGACGATGTGCGAGACGGCGTTCTCCCGTCGAAGCAATCTCCTCGAAACAAGGAATTGCTCACCTGCACTTGCAGCGCAGGTGCAAGTGTCGCAGCGAACGCCCGCAATGACGATATGCAACAACATTTTACCCTCGGTTACAATTGCCGCATGGACTTTTTCGCGACCGACCGTATGCGTATCATCCACAATGATGTGCTGACGACCGCCGCGCTCGCGCCCGGGAGCGTGGATTTGATCGTGACCTCGCCGCCCTACAACGTGGACATTCAATACCGCTCCCGCAAGGACGACGCGCCTTATGAGAAGTATCTGGAGTTCAGCAGGAAATGGATGGCGCGCTGTTTCGGCTGGCTGAAGGATGACGGGCGTTTTTGCCTGAACGCGCCGCTCGATAAAAACAAGGGCGGCCAGCAAAGCGTGGGCGCAGACCTGACAAGCATCGCGAAAGAGATCGGCTTTCGATATCACGCCACGATCGTCTGGAACGAGGGGAACATTTCGCGGAGGACCGCCTGGGGCTCGTGGATGAGCGCCTCGGCGCCCTTCGTGATTGCGCCCGTGGAACTGGTCATCGTGTTCTACAAAAATTCCTGGAAGAAAACCAGCGGCAGCAAAATCTCGGACATCGAACGCGACGATTTCATGAATTGGACCAATGGCCTGTGGACCTTCAACGGCGAGAGCAGGAAGAAGATCGGGCACCCGGCGCCGTTTCCAGTGGAACTTCCACACAGGTGCATAAAATTATTTTCCTACGTTGACGATCTTGTGTTGGACCCTTTCATGGGTTCGGGAACCACCCTGCTCGCCGCCCTGCGTAACAACCGCCGCGCAACGGGAATTGAAGTGGACGAGAAGTACTGTCAATTGGCGGTGGAGAGATTGAGGAAGGAAGAAGGAGAGCGATCATGAAAAACGCTTCCCGCTTGGTTTTCTCCGTCATCCTGTTCCTTCTGTCGGGCTGCCTGCCCGCCCTCACCCCTGGCCACTCTCCCCAGGCGGGGAGAGGGGAATATGGTGAAGGTAGACAGACATCGTGGCGAAATATACCATAACAGTCCCCGTGCGGACATCGGGGGGATCTACTAACATAAACGGTGCGCTGTGCGCGTTGCGTATCCAAAACGGCTTTGACATACTGGCCTTTCAACCGTTTGCCGACGCGGTACGTTTGGCCCCAGTCCGAAGGACTTTCATGTGCTGAGAAAGGGAATTCATTCCCACCGTTGACCACCCACACCCCGCCGCAGGGACAGCCGCGACCGATCGAAAAACAATGACTTCCGAAGTCTCATCAACCTCGGAAGTCTCCTTTTTACTTCTTTGCTGTCAAATTCTGTAACTCGCTCCGAATCCGCTCCATCGCTTTCCCATTGACCCGCCCAAACGTCTTGACCACAATGGATTTGGAGATCGTGTAAATCTTGTCCACGCGGACTTTGCCTGGATGATTGAGCGTTCCCTTTTCGAGATCGTCGCTTGTAATCGTAAAACTGTAATCTGCTTCAACAGGATTGGACGTCATTGCCACGACAACCAAGTCCGTCGTTTTCTGGTTGTAGATGTTGTTGGACACAACGATGACAGGCCGCCGTTTCTGTGATGAAAGGTCGGTGAAGGGAATCGGTACCAGCAGAATATCCCCTTGTTCAGGCATTGTTCCAATCCTCATCATCCAGTGGGTTATCCCAAAAATCGAGACTGGTCTGCGAAGCATAAAGCAAATCGGCAAACGCGTCGCCCGCGTCCACGACAAAGACGGTCACATGCGCGCCCATAGGAAACGGGACGGTCAGCTCGACTTGCCCATCTTTCTTTACTTCAACATCGTATTTCAAAGCCGTTTGTGCCAACATTGGGTAAACTCCTTCTCGACAGCGACAATTATACCAAGTCCTTGCCTCCCCCACCCCGAAGCGGACTTCCCCCTGCGCGCCGTCCATCTGTTCCCGTCCGCGATTCCGTGACAAAGTCCGTTGACCGTCTGCATCCCCGTCGCTGGGACAGTTGTCAAACGCTCGTGCATTTTCATGCTATACTCTGGCTAACCAACCATGCGCATCATCACTCGAAAACGTCTCAACGACTTTGCGGAAAAACATCCCAACGCCGAGCCTGGACTGAAGCATTGGTACAAGCAAGTAAAGACAAAGGACTTCAAGTCGTTTGCAGAATTGAGAGAGACATTTCCAAGCGCAGACCAGGTTGGCGGGTTGACCGTTTTCAACATCGGCGGCAACAAGGTTCGTTTGATTGCCGCTATTCATTACAACAGAAAGATCATTTACATTCGCGCAGTCTTTACCCACCGAGAGTATGACGAAGGAACGTGGAAGGAGTAAGCTATGTTAGACACAAAAATTCGACAAGCCGCGCCGCATTGGATGGTCGTTTCGGAGTTTTTGTATTATCCGCACAACGAAGAGGAATACCAGAAGGCGGTGCGCCTGCTGGACGACCTGATTGATATTGTTGGCGAAGATGAAAGCCATCCCCTCGCTTCACTGATGGAAATCCTCGGCTTGTTGATCGAGAAATATGAAGATGAACACGTAAGAGAAATTACAGAAATCTAGGCGAACGTCCCTGAATGAAAAAAATTCAGGGACGTTTTATATCCACCCTCCCCCACCCCGAAGCGACTTCCATCCGCGCGCCATCCATCCATTCCCGTCCATGATTGCGCCTGCCCCGCCGTATTTGGGCGGGGTGACAAAATCCGTTGACCACCCACACCCCGCCGCACGCGTTGTGCTGACTGGCGAAGCCGTATCGAAGCAGACAGCCATCCCATCGCCAAAGATTGGATTGCCACCTAGTTGGATGAACTGGTTTACGGGAAATAACGATAGATGTCTTTGCGATTCAGGAAACAGACAAAGATCACTTGTCCCTCTAGAACCTCAATCCCAATTCTGTATTCGCCGACCCTAACCTGGCTTGAAGTTGCCGAACTTCCTCGCGATGTTCCCCTTGTCCTGCCGCTTGGTTCCTCTTTTGATTCCGAGAAAGTCGCCGCGCAACTGGGGAATCCCAACCGCCTCGGCATTCTCCCGTCCATTCCCTTCGGCTGGCGCGGGAGGCGGCTTCCAGCGCTTGCCCTGAACTTGTCGAAGGGTCGTCCACCGATTGCGCCTGGATGGTTTGTTCGATTTTCTGCCGCAAAAACAAGATGAACGAGATTGAGAAATCGAAGCAATCCCCTCGTTGAAGAGGGGATTGCTTCGTCGCTTCGCGGCTCGCGAGGCCGGCTAAAGGGTTGGTATGCGCGTATGCCAATCCGTAACCTGCTGGTAGGCGTGTGCGGCGCGCAGGATCAGGTCCTCGCGGAAGCGCGGCCCAAGCAGTTGCAGGCCAATCGGCAAACCCCGTGAATCGAACCCGACGGGAAACGAAATGCCCGGAATCCCCGCCAGGTTGGCGGGCAGGGTGAACACGTCTTCGAGATACATCGCCAGCGGATCGTCGGCGTGCGCGCCGGCGCGGAACGCGGCGGTGGGAGTCGTCGGGGCGGCGATCGCGTCCACGCTTTGGAAGGCCGCCTCGAAGTCCCGCGTGATGAGCGTGCGCGCTTTCTGCGCCTGCCCGTAGAAGGCGTCGTAATATCCCGCCGAGAGCGCATACGTCCCCAGCATGATCCGCCGTGCGGCCTCCTCGCCGAAGCGCTGTCCGCGCGTCTTGAAGAACACATCCCACATCGAATCCGCCTGGCTGCGCGGCCCGTAGCGGACGCCGTCGAAGCGCGCCAAATTTGCAGACGCCTCCGCCGGGGCGATGATGTAATAGACGGGCAGCGCGTACTCGGTGTGCGGCAGGCTGACCTCGACGATTTCCGCGCCGAGGCGTTTCATCTCCTCGACGGCCTGCCGCGTCCTTTCCTGGACTTCGGGCTGGATGCCGCCAATGAAATATTCCTTCGGGACGCCAACGCGCAGGCCGCGTAAATCGTTGCCGCTGGTCGAGTAGCCGCGCAGCGGCGTATCGAGACCAGGCAGGTTCGCGGAGGTCGCGTCCAGCGGATCGCGTCCCGCCATCGCCGAGAAAACCAGCGCGGCGTCTTCGGCGGTCTGCGCCAGCACGCCGACCGTATCGAGCGAGGAGCCGAAGGCGATCAGGCCGTAGCGCGAGACGCGCCCGTAGGTGGTCTTGAGCCCGGTGACGCCGCAAAACGAGGCGGGCTGGCGGACCGATCCGCCCGTGTCGGTGCCGAGCGCGGCGGGGACGAGCCGCGCGGCCACCGCGGCCGCGCTCCCGCCCGAGGAGCCGCCGGGGACGCGCGTCGGGTCCCAGGGGTTGTTCGTGCGCCCATAGGCGGAATTTTCGGTGGAGGAGCCCATGGCGAATTCATCGGTGTTGGTCTTGCCGATGACAATGGCGCCCGCTTCCTGTAATTTTTTTACGGAAGTGGCCGTGTACGGCGGGATGAACCCCTCGAGGATTTTCGAGCCGGCCGTGCAGGGCATCCCTTCCACGGTGAGAACGTCTTTGACGGCGAGGGGCAGGCCGCGTAAGGGGTAATTGGTAATTGGTAATTGATCAGCCCGATCTGCTTGTTCGAGGGCGTGTTCCCCATCCACGTGGAGGAAGGCGTGGAGCGAGGGATCGCGCCGCGCGATCTCATCCAACACGGACTGGACGAGTTCGCGGCTGGTAAATTCGCCGCGCTCCAGTCCGCGCTGCATTTGGACGAGGGTGAGGGAGGAGAGGGGGGGCATGAGAATTAACCATGTAGTGACGAATTTATTCGTCCCGGACGACTGAAGTTGTCACTACGTGGGTTTATTCGAACACCGGCGGGACCTTGAATTGATTCGCTTCGATCTCAGGCGCGTTGGTGAGCAGTGACTCGATGAGCAGGCCCGGGCGCGGCTCATCGGCGCGCAAGGGCATTTCGGACAGCGATCCGCTCGCGGTGGGAGGCGCGTCGCGTGTGTCCAGTTCCTGCAATTTGGAAATGTGATCGAGAATCGTCGAGAGTTGGCCGCGGTAATGTTCCTTTTGTTCGGCGGTCAACTCGAGGCGCGCCAGCCGCGCGATGTGTTCGACTTCACGGAGGGTAAGGGGCATGGGTGGAATTATATCAGGGCTTGTTCCATCCCTCCGCATACCAGCGGATGTACTCCTCCACGTGCGCGCTCCAATACGTCTCATCGTGCGCGCCGGCGTTGAGATGCCATTCGTGGGGGATTTCGTAGCGGGTGAGCAATTCTTCGAGACGCGTGTTGAATTCGCGCTCGCCGTCGTTATCGCCCACATCGAGGTAGAGACGCGGCCAGAGATCGGACGGCAGGCCGCGCATCCAGCGCTCGAAAGCGAGGCGGTCGCCGGTGAAGACGGCCGGGGAGTGAAGTCCGAGCGAACCGAAGAGTCCGGGATTGGTCAGCCCGATCTGAAAGGCCCAGCCGCCGCCGCGCGAGAGTCCGCCCAGGGCGCGGTGGTCGCGGTCCGGCAGGGTGTGGAAGTTCGCGTCAATGTAAGGAATGACCTCGTTGAGCAGGTATCCTCCGAAGCGCAGGCCCTGCTGGAGATTCCAGTAGCGGTCTTCGGGAAAGACCATGATGAAGGGCGCGGCCTGCCCGCTGTGGATGAGTTCGTCCGCGGCCTGGGGCGCGCCGAGGCGCACCCACTGATCGGCGGTGAAGGTCTGGCCGTGGAGCAGGTAGAGGACGGGGTAACGCCGGTCGGGAGATTCCTCGTAACACGGCGGCAGGTAGGCGACGAAAGCAATGGGACGTTCCGGGGTGGCGACCTCGCCATTGACCAGGTTGCCGGGCCGGCGGAGACAATCATCGGACGGCGCAACGGTGATGACCGGCAGGGTGGGCAGGGGCGGCAGGCGCGTGGCGGTGGGAGTTGGCGTGTCAGGTGCCAGGTGCGGTGTGTCAAGTGTGGAGGTCGAAGGAAACGTCGGGAGCGGCGCTCCAGGCTTGGAAGCCGTCTCGAAGGACGGTGAACAGGCCCAAAGTCCGAGGAGAAGCGGGAAGGTGAGAAGGAGTCGAGTTGCTTGACGGGGGAACATTCCACGCATTATACTCACGGCGTTCGGGGTGTGGCGCAGTTGGCAGCGCACCGCGTTTGGGACGCGGGGGTCGTCGGTTCGAGTCCGACCACCCCGACTCAGTACCGCAAGATTAATCTTGCGGTACTTGTGTTAAAATACACCCGGAGGCTCCCCCATGGCAAAACAGAATTTCGATGGCGTGATCGAGGCCGTGCGTTACTCGCGCAAAGGCCAGATAGATTTCGTGCGCGCCTACGAGCGGCGCGGCTTTACGTTTTCGGACCGTGTGCTGCTCGACCGCAAAACCCTGCTCGAACGGTTGAAGGCGCGCAAGCGTTTTACCACCGGCCAGCGCAGGCCGCTGCTCGCCAGCACCTTCGAGAATGGCCGCGACGTGAGCCTGGTGGCCCGCGACGGGCGCGAGTTCGTCTCCACCCGCGCCGACGCCGCCGAAGACACGCTCGAAGACGTGCCGTTGATCTGATCGCAAAGTCGGGCGACTTTGCGCTCCTCCCATGAAAATCATAGACCGCACCCCGCTCCTGGACGCGAAGGGACAACTCAGCCTGGCCGCCCGCCTCCAGGGGATGTTGAAATACGGCTTTTCGTGGCCCGCCAGCCTGGAGGCGCAGCGCACGGTCATCGCCCAGTTGAACCGGGTGATCGAAAAGGGCTTCACGCTGTTCCGCAACCAGCAGTTGGGGGTCAGCGAGATCGTCGTGCCGCTCCTCCTCGTCGGCCCGGCGGGGGTCTACGTGATCGAAGCCACGCCGTTGAAAGGCATGTATCGAGCGCGCGGCGAGGAGTGGGGGACGGTGGCCAACGGGCGTTTCCAGCCCGCGCCCATCAACCTGCTCGGCCGCACGGCGAAACTGGCGAAGATCTTGCAGGTCTTTTTCGAACGGCAGGGCGTGAAACTGGCCGCGCCGGTGGAACCCGCGCTGCTGGCCGCCGACCCGGGCCTGCACATCGAATCCGTGCGCCCGGCCGTGCGGGTGGTGATGCGCGACGCCATTGACCGCTTCGCGGCCGGCCTGCTCACTGCGCGCCCGCTCTACAACCCGGCGCAGGTCTCGGAACTGGTGGAACGCATCCAGAACCCGCGTTCGCCGCGGCAGGCCGAAGCGCCGCCTCCCGAACCGCAGGAGGCAACCCTCTCCGTCCAGGATGAGACGCCCTTCCCCGACCTGGAACCCTCGCGCATGCAGGCCATCCTGAACGCGCCGCAAAGCGACGCGCTGATCGAAAGCGGGGGAGAATCCTTCCAGACGCCCTCTGCCGAATTGGATTTCGCGCTCGAGGAGGAGCCCTCGCCCACCGTCCTGGTCCGCAACCCGCCCGCCTCGTTCGAAGACGAAACGGCGGAGCGGCCCGCCGCGCCCGCCCAAACGCGCGTCCTGGGCATGACCGTCTCGCAACTGGCGCTGCTGGCCTTCATGGCTGTGGTGGAAGCCTGCGTCCTGGCCGGTTTCGCGGCGCTCATCTATTTCAACCGATAACCTTGTCCGCCCCTTTCCTGTCTGTCGTCATCCCCGCCCGCAACGAAGAGACGCGCCTGCCCAACACGCTCGAGAAGGCGCTTGCTTTTCTTAAAAACCAGGAGTACAGTTTCGAAATACTGGTGGTCGAAAACGGGAGCAGCGACCGCACCTTCGAAGTCGCCGTGGAATTTGGCCGCGCCCACCCCTCGCTGCGCGTGATCCGCGAAGAACAGCCCGGCAAGGGCCGCGCCGTCTGCCGCGGCATGTTGGAGGCTGAAGGGCAATATCGCTTCATGTGCGACGCCGACCTCTCCATGTCCATCGAACAGTTGAACCGCTTCCTTCCGCCCGCCCTCGAAAACGCCGACATCGCCATCGCCTCCCGCGAAGCCCCGGGCGCGGTGCGCTGCGACGAACCGCTCTACCGCCACCTGGGCGGGCGGCTCATCAACTTCACCATCCGCCTGCTCATCCTGCCCGGCCTCAACGACACCCAATGCGGGTTCAAATGTTTCACCGCCGCGGCCGCCGAACAGGTCTTTACGCGCCAGACCATCCCCGGCTGGTCGTTCGACATCTAACTGCTCTACATCGCCCGCCGCCTCGGCCTCGCCATCCGCGAGGTCCCCATCCACTGGCGTTTCGACGCCGATACCAAACTCAGCGCCGTGCAGGACGCCCTGCGCATGATGCGCGATATTTTCATCATCCACCGCAACGTCCTGCGGGGGACGTATGATCTTCCCTGACCTGCGTTTCGAAAAGCGACTCTGGCAAAGCGGGCTGACCCTCCTGGCGGGGATGGACGAAGCCGGACGCGGCGCCCTGGCGGGACCCGTGGCCGCGGCCGCCGTCATCCTCCCTCCCAACCCGCGTCTTTCCCGGACCTTGCGCGGGGCGCGCGATTCCAAGCAGATGA
The DNA here is from genome assembly GCA_034411715.1 of Anaerolineales bacterium. Taxonomy (GTDB): domain Bacteria; phylum Chloroflexota; class Anaerolineae; order Anaerolineales; family Villigracilaceae; genus Denitrolinea. Next base: position 15,279 of record DAOUMJ010000040.1, read on the forward strand.
CTCCCCCCGGCCGCGCCCGCTGGGCGCAGGTAATCAAAGAAACCGCGCGCGCCTGGTCGTTGGGCTGGGCCTCCTCGGACGAGATCGACTCCCTCGGCGTCTCCGCCGCGTCCCGTCTCGCGGCCGAACGCGCCCTCGCCGCGCTCCCCCTCCGCCCCGATCACCTGCTCACCGACTTCCGCCTCCATCCCGATACCGATCTCCCCCTCACCTCGCTCGTCAAAGGCGACCAGCGTTCGCTGACCATCGCCTGCGCCTCCATTCTCGCCAAGACCGCCCGCGACGCCCTCATGCGCGACCTGGACGGGCAATATCCCGAATACGGTTTCGCCCGGCACAAGGGATACGGCACGGCGGGTCACCGCGCCGCCATCGAGAGGCTGGGCCATTCCCCCATTCATCGAAAGACGTTTTCGTTTCGGAGGGAATTTCATTTCCCATGAAAATTATTTTTCGCGTGATGGCGCCCTTCCTTTTTCTGCTCTCGGCATGTCTCCCTGCCGCGAAAGAAGCGCGGGTTATTCGCGATAATGCCTATGCCGATCATCCCGGCGCAGACCCGAACCTGACCAGCCTGGATGTCTATTTGCCAACGGAAAAGGAAGGCTGTCCGGTCGTTCTGTGGGTGCACGGCGGGGGCTGGCAGGCGGGAGACAAGACCGATCTGATCGAGCAAAAGGCGCGGTATTTCGTCTCGCGGAATTTTGTGTTTGCATCCGCGAACCACCGCCTGTTCCCCGATGCGGAATTTCCCGTCTTCATCGAGGATGTCGCCGACGCCGTCGGCTGGGCGTATGAGAATATCGGCCAATACGGCGGCGACCCGCAAAGAATGATCCTGATGGGGTTTTCCTCCGGCGCGCACATCGTCTCGTTGATCGCCGCCGACGGCGGGTATCTCTCCACGCGCGGCGTCGAGCGCGATGCGATCAAGGCGGTCGTCTCGGTGGATTCCGCCGCCTACGACCTGCCGCTGCTCTCGAAATATTACAAAGGCAAACTGGAAGGCACGCACGGGCGGGTGTTTGGCGATGACCCTGAACTCTGGAAGGCGGCGTCGCCGATAACGTACCTCGGCCAGGCTGATTCTATTCCACCGTTTCTTCTGGCCTACTCCCGCGGCGTGTATGCGGACGAGGTGAATCCCAACCTGAAGGAACAGGCCGAACATTTCACCCAGGCCCTCCAGCGGCGCGGGTTTACGGCCATCCTGTCCCCGTTTCCGGCGAAAACGCACCAGCAACTGGAGGAGCGTCTCGGCCTGCCCTACGACCCGCTCACGAAAACCATCATGGCTTTCCTGCAAAATACCGCCGGGTTGGATCTGTCCTGCCAGACCGAAAGCGTTAGGTAAGAAAAGTGCAGGTTGTCCGCCACGTCAATCCAGCACGCCCCCCCGCCCCCGCCCCCAGGCGACGGCCCCGGACTGCCGACGGGACAGCACTCCCCGTATCCCCCGTACGGCTCGCCGCCGCCGCAGCAGTAAAAACCGGCAGGACAAAAGCAAGTTCCATTGTTACAATCGCACCGTTGGCACCAACCAATACCACTGCGACACCTCCACGTATCACAATTTCTAGGATTGTAACACTGGGCGACAGCCGGCGGCGGGGAAAACACCAATAACGCCAGCCCCAAAACGGCCGCCACAATTATCTTTTGCATATATCCTTCAAAAAGGTCACGGTGTCAAAAAGCCACCAATCGTAGGCAAACGCTTCCCGCAAACGCCCGGCCGTTCCGCCCTGCCCCGGGGCGGCGACAAGGACAGTTATAAAATCCCCGGCGCGCAACTTGTCCTTCCACTGGCGGATATCGGTATCCACGCTTCTTGGCGGAGTTACCGGCTTCCAGTCTTCAAGTTCGCCGAGCGCTTCCGGCAGGCACAACTGAAAACGGGAATATACGGTGTGTTCATCGGGCCTGAAAAAATGCGGCCCGCCCTTGCCCCA
>DAOUMJ010000041.1:0-9392 GCA_034411715.1 Anaerolineales bacterium
TTCACCACAGAGACACGGAGTCACGGAGTTTTTTCCTTCTTGTTTTCTCGGTGTCTCCGTGACTCCGTGGTTCGTTCCTGGCTTTTTTCAGTGGACTCACGGAAAACACGGATTTTATAAGCGTTTTTCCGTGCGAATCCGTGAAATCCGTGTCGTCCGTGTGCAGAATCACGGCAATTCCCAGAGAACCATAAAAACTCACTCCGGCGGCGCGAAGAACTGGAAGTACGCGAAGGCCAGCGCCAGGAAGGCGTAGATGCCGACGATCACCCAGCCGAACCAGCCGAACACCTCTGTCAACGTGGCGTTGAGCGCGATCGCAAACCCAAGCACACCCGCGATGATGTTGGCATTATTAATGGCCGAGCGCGCTTGCGGGTCGGTCACGTCGCGGGCCGAGAGGGTGATGAGGCCGCCCACCACCAGTTCCACCGCGAGCAACTGGCCGAGCGTCACTGCGTCTTTGGTGTTGTCCATGCCGAACAGACGGAGCATGACGGGCGTCATCAACAGCAAAGCGAGGGCAAAGATCAGCGAGACGGCCGAGTTGAGCAGGTAAAGATGTCGCAGTTTCATGATACTCTCCTTTCGATGGAAACCATTATAGCCGCTTCGAACGACGGGCTGCTTTTCTTTCCTTTGCCCCTTTCTTCCTAATTTTATATCCAAACCGCCGCAGCCACTCCTCGTCGTTGCGCCAGTCCTTCAACACTTTAACTCGCAATTCCAGAAACGCCCTGCGCCCGCCCATGGCTTCGATTTCCATCCTTGCCGAGGAGCCGATCGCCTTGAGCATTTTTCCGCCCTCGCCGATGACGATTCCCTTTTGAGAATCGCGCTCCACGAAGATCGTCGCGGCGATGTAGGCCATGCCGTTCTCGCGTTCCTTGAATTCATCAATGCGGACGGCGACTCCGTGCGGCACTTCGTCGCGCAGATGATTCAGCGCGGCCTCGCGGATCAAATCCGCGGCGATCTCTTTTTCGTACAGGTCGGTGACCTGGTCGGGATCGAACTCCGGCTCGCGGACGGGGAGGAACGAGACGAGCAGATTCAGCAGGTCCGCGAGACCGTCCCCGCGCGTCGCCGAGAGCGAAACGACATTCACCTCACGCGGGACGCTTGCATCGAGCGAAGTCGAGATGAGGGCCGCGTACGCCGCCCGACGCGCGTCCAACGCCTCGGCGTGGACCAGGTCAATTTTGTTGAGACCCAGCGCCAGCGGAGTCCGACGCGGCAGGAGGGAGGCGATCCGCTCGTCGTCCTCGGTGGGATTCGTCGTCGCGTCCACCAGCCAGAGGATCGCGTCCACGCCGTCCAACGCTTCGCGCGCCTCCTGGTTGAGATACTCGCCCAGTTTGTGCCGCGGCGCGTGGACTCCGGGCGTGTCCACGAAAACCATCTGGTAGGAATCGGTGGTGAGAATCCCAAGTTGACGGCGGCGCGTGGTCTGTGGGCGCGGCGAAACGGCCGCGACCTTCTGCCCCAGCAGGGCATTGACCAGCGTGGACTTGCCCACATTGGGACGGCCAAGAATGGCGATGAAACCGGAGCGGAAATCGGACATGGCGTTTGTTTTGAAGCGCTTTCAGCAGGCCGAGTGTATCACGGTTGGTTGTCGTTTTCGCGCGGGTATTTGCGCCTGGCGCAGTCGTTCCCCAAAAGGCGGAACTTTCCTGGAACTTATTCAGGTAAAATGAAGTTATACCAACAAGGAGAATGAGAGATGAGGAGAATCAACCGCTTAACCATAGCCCTGACGGTCGTCCTCCTGGCCGCGCTGGCCTGCAACCTGCCCCAGGCCACCCCCACCACCGACCCGGGCATCGCCTTCACCGCCGCCGCCCAGACCGTGGCCGCGCAACTCACCCAGTCCGCGCCGACTCTGTCCGCGCCCACCGCCACCGGCCTGCCCCCCTCGCCCACCAACACGGGTGCGCCAACCGTCCCCCCGCCGCCGACCACCGCCGCCTCGGCCACCACCGAATGTGACCGGGCTCAATTCGTTAAAGATGTATCAATTGACGATGGCACGGTGATGTCGCCCAACGAGGCCTTCACCAAAACCTGGCGGCTCAGGAACATCGGCTCCTGCACCTGGGCGGGCTACTCGCTGGTCTTCGACACCGGCAACTCCATGAACGGGCCGGCTTCATCTGCCATTGCCAATACGCCCCCAGGCGGGACGGTGGACATTTCTGTGAACCTCGTGGCGCCCGCCGCGCCCGGCAATTATCGCGGCTACTGGCGCATCCGCAACGTCTCCGGCTACCTGCTTCCCGTGAGCGGCGGCTACCAGGGCAAATCCTTCTACGTGGATATCAAGGTGGCCGTAACCAGTAGCGGATTCGACCTGCACTCGCGTGCTGCCGAAGCCGAATGGATCGGCGGCGACAGCGGCGGCGGCGTTGTACTCACCTTTGGCGGCCCGGATACCGATCTCAACGGCTTTGCCATGTACCGCAATGGCTCCCTGCTGGAGGATGGCTCCACCCCCGCCAAAATCCTCGAGATGCATCCCAAATGGGTGGATGACGGCGTCATTTCAGGACGTTATCCCGCCTATACCATTGTGGCCGGCGAGCGGTTCCGCGCCAAAATCGGTTTTTTGGCAAAGGCCGACGGCACATGCGGTGTGGGAAACGTCAAGTTCCAACTCAACTACATGGAGGCTGGCACCATCCACCCTCTCGGCGCTTGGGCCAAGACTTGCAACGGCAGCCTGACTTCCCTGGACGTTGACTTAAGCGGCCTGGCCGGACACGCCGTTCAACTCATCCTGGCTGTACTGGCCAATGGCCCCTCATCCCAGGATTGGGCTGTGTGGGTTGCGCCTCGCGTTGTACTTCCTTAGAAAGTGTCTGAAAGGTCGTTTTTTTCGTCAGCGAAGCGTAATCTGCGCTCTCTAGCGCAGACGCGACGTTAGAGAACGTCGCTTACGCGTCGGTTTTCAGACACTCTCTTAGGGATCGTAAAAGAATAAGTTCCCTCAGCGCCATCATTGCGAGGAGGGCGCGCTTCCCGACGACTCTGACACCGCCCGCCACGTTTGCCCTGGCGGGCCAGCGCCAGGGAGGCAGGTGAGCAATCTCCCGATTACAGTAGGGGATTGCTTCGGGAAGGACACCCTCGCAATGACGCCCACGGTGGCTGGTGAGGAAAGTTAATAATTTACGAACCCTTATTTCATCCCGGGCGCTCGGCCATTCTGTCGGGCGCCTCCTTAAATCTTTCTTAAGCGCGCGCATTATAATCATGGGGACATGTTGCCAAAAAACATGCCGAAAGGACAAGAATGAAACGAACCTTTTCCCTGCTTTCCCTCCTGCTGGCCGCCAGCCTGCTGCTTGGCGCCTGCGGGAACTCTGACAACCAATCCGCCATCGCCACCGCCGTGGCCCTGACCGTGCAGGCGCAGGCTTCTCCCACCCCCGACATCTTCGCCTCTGCCGCGCCTCCGCCGAACTTGACGACCGTCCCCACGCTGACGCCCGCCGCCACCACCACCGAACCCCCCACGGTCTCGCGCTCTTACGAGCATTGCGCCTCGGCCAGCCTGGTATCCGAAAACCTGCCGGATGGAACCATCTTCAAGACCGGCGAAAAATTCCTGAAGACCTGGCACATCAAGAACACCAGCAACTGCACCTGGGATCCAAGTTACAAGATCGTATTCTGGGATGGCGACCTCATGGGCGGCTCATACAACTACAACTTCCCACAGACCCTGCCGCCCGGCCAGAGCGCAAATGTGAGCCTGTGGCTGGCCGCGCCCGATGCTCCCGGCGACTACAAAGGCGAATGGAAACTTCAAACTCCCGATGGACGGAAGTTCGGCGTGGGAACCTACCAGTCTCCTTTGTGGGCCGATATCGTGGTCATCGCGGCCAACGCCACCCCCACCTACGGCATCACGTCGGTCGTTTACGAACTCGACCGCCAGCCCCCAACCGGCTGCGCCACCAATACCTGGTTCACCGTAACCGCTCACGTCTCGTTCTCCGGTCCGCTCAAGGAGGTCGTTCTCCAGTTCTTCCACAGTGACGGATTTCGATCCCGCAAACAGAAATTCGAGGTCAAGGAAGCCACCACCCTTACCTTCACCAATCAGTGGAAATTCTACATTGCCGACGCCCAGGGACCCAAATGGATTATGCTCGTGCAGCAGCACCCAGAGTATGTGGAATACGACAAAGTGAATTTCACCTTCCAGTGCAACTAACCACGGAGCGCGGATTCGAGTCCGTTCTTTGCTATAAACAGAAACGGGCCGGGACGATCCCGGCTCGTTTTTTTTATGAATGGAACATCCGATCAGGCGGCTTCGTCTCAAGAGGTGAAATACCCCTCGGAGATTTTACGATGAAACGCCGAACCCCGATCCTTTCCCTTGCGCTCGCCGCCGTTATCCTTGTCCAGGCCGCCTGCAACTTTCCGAGCGCGGAAAAACCGAATCCCGCCGCCACCCTGAACGCCCTCTATACCCAGTCGGCCCAAACGCTCGAAGCCATGGCCACCCAGTCCGCGCAGACGGCCACGCCTTTCGGCGCGCTCTCGCCGGCCGCGGCCATCCCCACCAACACCTTCGCGCCGGTTCCCGGTTCGCTCACCCCCATCCCGCCCCTGTTCACCAACACCCCTCTCGCCCGCTGCGACTGGGCCGATTTTGTCCAGGATCTCACCTACCCCGACGGCTCTGTGATCGGCCGCAGCGTCCCCTTTGTCAAGACCTGGCGGATCAAGAACATCGGCACGTGTTCCTGGACTCCCGCCTACGCCCTCGTCTTCGTGAGCGGAGACGCCATGAGCGCGCCCGTGGCGGTACCTTTGCCTGGCACGGTCAATCCGGGACAATCCATTGATCTCTCGGTCAACCTTGTCTCTCCCGGCAGGGACGGACGCTACAAAGGTTACTTCAAGCTCCGCAATGCCGCCGGGGTGTTGTTTGGCGTCGGCAGCCAGGCCGCCACCGCCTTCTGGGTGGACGTGAAGGTTGCGGGCGAAAATTTCGCGGCCTACGATTTCGCCGCCAACTACTGCGACGCCGAGTGGCACAACGGCAGTATCTCCCTGCCTTGTCCGGGCGTGGAGGATGACCCGGCTGGTTACGTCATCCGCCTCGACAACGCCAAACTGGAAAATGGCAGCCTCTCCGGGAGCGCCGGCCTGCTGACGGTCCCGCGCGAAGCGAATAACGGCTTCATTCAGGGCATCTTCCCGCCGTTCAAGGTTCGGGATGGGGACCGCTTCCGTTCCATCGTCAATTGCCGCCACAATTCGACAGGCTGCAACGTCATCTTCCGCCTCGACTACCAGATCGGCGGCGGGGCGGTGAGGAACCTCGGGCAGTGGAACGAAGCCTTCGAAGGGCTGTGGATTTCGCTGGATATTGACCTGAGCGCGCTGAAGGATGAAAACGTCAAATTTATCTTCACGGTGCATGCCAACGGCTCGCACCGCAAGGATTACGCCGTCTGGATCGGTCCGCACATCCTGCGCCCCGGCGCTTCGCCTCCCACCTTCACGCCCACCTTCACGCCGACCTCCTCGGCCACTGCAACCGCCACTGCGACTGCCACAGCCACGCCCACCGAAACCCCCACCGCAACGGAGATTCCTCCGTAACGCCGCTTCGGGACGGGGAATCTGCGGCAAAGAACCGCCGCTTCCTCCCTCGTCCCATCAGAACCGTGAGAGCCGGAAAACTCCGCGCCCCTGGCGGTCACTGCGGCACATGCGGGAAAACTCATTCCATGACTGCTCCCCCATACGGCCTATCGAAAGCGGCGGGTCATCTGCGTTATAATGATTGCACTGGCCGCTTCGGAGGAATCATGCGAATCGCCAAAATACTTGCCCCAACCATCCTGCTTCTGACCCTGATCGCCTGCGGCGCGCCGCCACCGGCCGCGCCAACGCTGGATGAAGCGCTCGTCTATACCGAGGCCGCGCAGACCGTGGCCGCCCAATTCACCCAAACCTCGGCCGCCCTCACCGCCGCCGCGCCCACACAGACCAACACGCCGGAGTCCACACCCACCGAGACTGCCACCTTCACGCCCATCGCCACCCTGCCCCTCTTTACGCTCCCGGCCGGGAACCAGGAGACGCCCACCCTCTCCCTCCTGCCCCCGCAGGCCACTCCCACCGGGCCTCTGTGCGATAATTCCGTCCACATTCGCGATATCGGCACGCCGGATGGAACCGTTCTCAAGCCCGGCGAGGCCTTCCCCAAAGGCTGGCTCGTCCAGAACACCGGCACCTGCGACTGGGGAATCGGCTACCGCCTGGTGCGGGTGGGAGGCAACACGGATTTCGGCGGCGCGTTTTACGTGATCCGCTCTCCAAACCAGGTTGTGGCGGCAGGCGCCATCGCCGAGATCTCGCTCAACCTCGTGGCCCCGAAAACGCCCGGCATGTACGAAGCCCACTACCAGTTGTTCACCCATCTCAACATTCCCTTTGGGACTTACCTGACCGTCGCTGTGGAAGTCCGCAAATAGCCACATCTGCCGCTTCCTTTCAACAGAGGTAACCATGACAACGAAGCGTATGACCCTCATAGTATTTCTGGCGCTCCTGCTTGCCGCCTGCGGCTCCCAGGAGCCCCCCATGCCCACGCCCGACGTCGGCGCCATCCAGACCGCCGCCGCGCAGACCGTTATGGCCGAGATACGCGCCACCCAAAACGCGGCCGCCTCGCTCACCCCGCTCGCCAGCCCCACCGCCGAGGCCGCCGAATCGCTCACAGAATCTCTCACCGAATCCGCCGCCGAATCGCCCACCCCAACCGTTACGGTCGTTGTTCTAGGTACGCCTGTCATCGTTGGCACCCCGTTGGGGCTGTGTGACGATTCCAACTACAACCCAGCCACCGTGGATGTAAACATACCTGACGACACCGAGATGACCCCCGGCCAGGAGTTTCTCAAAACCTGGAAGATTCGAAATACCGGCGCTTGCACATGGGGCGCGGGCTATGCTGTTGTCTTTGCCTATGGAGAGAGAATGAACGGCACGCCCGCCGCCATCAGCATTCCGGTGCTTCCCAACCAGGAGGTGGAAGTGTCCGTTCAGTTCAAGGCGCCCACGAAGGCCGGGCAATATTCCAGCACCTGGCGCATGGCCAATGCGCGCGGCAGCGCCTTTGGGGAATTCTTCTTTGTCAGGATCATCGTCCGCTAGTGACCAACCACCTCAAACAGTCCATTCTCGAAGAAGCGCAGCGGCTGGGATTCGTCCCAATAAACTTGAATTAATCGCGCAGGCGTTGACAGTAACCATTTGACCCAAAGCAGGGCAGGCTTAACCGCTTGCCCTGCTCGCGTTTTAGTCTTGACGGCCTCACTTTCTGGATTCAATCACCCTCCTCAACTCCTCCTGCACCGACTTCCACTCGCGGGCCGCGTCCACCACGCGCCAGCGGACGGGTGCGACCATCTCCAAAGACTCCACGCCACCATACCTCCGATGTTTACACGGCAACGGGCAACAATTTGTAGACACGCGCAAACCGTGAAGCGGTCTCAATGTCCTTGCGCTTGAGCGCCTCGCGAACATCATCGAGTTTGGCCGCGTCCGCCACGGAAAGAAAAGGCGACCAATCGTTCTCTGTGTAAATCAACTCAATATCCACTTCCGCGACATATTCATCCACATGGACCAGTTTGGCAATCGGGCGGCTTGTCATTTTACTCTCCTCATAAAATCCGAAGACCAGCGTTTCGGGTCAGGACGATAAGCAGTCACCACTACAGCGGGCGTCGAAGCGCCTTTGGGAATACCCCAAACAACGTGAATGGGATTTCCCTGATTGTCTTGTTGCAGAACCAGCACGCATGGCCCTTTGGCATAATCGGGATAATCTTCAACAACGACTGCTTTGGTCGCTCCAATGAGAATATCCCGCGCAAGAATATCATCCTGTGCCAATTCATCATAGCCATGTGCGGATATCAGAACTTCATTTTGTTCAACCAGTTTGAGAATTCGCTGGAATGTCTTGCTCATGGGAAAGATTATACAGCAAATTTCTCACGGGGAAGAATTATTTCCGCCCCTTATCCGTTCTTTAATCATCCTCCTCAACTCCTCCTGCACCGACTTCCACTCGCGGCCCGCGTCCACCACGCGCCAGCGAGCGGGCTCCTGCGCGGCCATCTCCAGGTATCCCGCGCGGACGCGGCGGTGGAAGTCTATCGTGTACGCGTCGAGACGGTTCCACTCGTCCGCTTTTTGTTTGCGCTTCAGGCCGATCTCCACGTCCACATCGAGCAAAATCGTCAGGTCGGGGATGAGTCCGCCTGTGGCATATTTGATGAGGGCGCGCACTTGCTCCAAATCCTGCTGGTGGCCGCAGCCCTGATACGCGAGGGTCGAATCGGCGTAGCGGTCGGAGAGGACGATCTCGCCCAGCGCCAGGCGCGGACGAATCACCTGCTCCACAAATTGCGCCCGCGCCGCCTGGTAGAGCAGCGTCTCCGTGCGGGGATGCATCTCGGTATTCTTCAGGTCATGCAGAATCTCGCGAATCTGCTCGCCGATGGACGTCCCGCCTGGTTCGCGCGTCGGGAAGATGACGTGTCCACGCTCGCGGAAATACTCCACGAGGTAGGGAATGTGACTGGTCTTGCCGGAGCCTTCGGGGCCTTCGAGGGTGATGAACATGGGGGGAGGGTACACACGTAGACAAGTACACAGGTAGACAGGTGAGGAGTTTACCTGTGTACCTGTTTACCTGTGTACAGTTTTCCTATTCACGGAAGATCCGCACATGCCGCCGCGGTTCCTTGCCATACGAGTGACTCACCAACTCCGCGGTGCGCGCCATCTCGTGTTGCAGGCGTCGCACTAGTGAGGGGCCAGGCGGCAGGTCCACCCAGCGCTCGCCGTTGAGGACGGCGGCGATGGCGGCCTGGGTCTGCTCGCGCACGTGGTCGAGCTCGCCGCTGCGCGCGGCCGCGCCCTCCGAGGGCAGATTGAAGATGTCGCCCATGAACTGTTCCACCTGAGCGACGGTGTTGGCCTTCAGGACGTAGATGGGCATCCCGCGCGCTTCCGCGTCCATGATGGTGGCCTGACGGTCGCGGTAGTAGGCGCGCAGGGTGACGAGCGCGTCGGCCTCGTCCACATCGCGGACGATGACAGCGGGGACGCCGAACCGTTTGGCGGCCTGTTGCAATCGGTTGCGCGCCACGCCATACGGATAGATGCGGATGGCCTTCATCGCCAGCGCGCCTGTTGATGGGGTGGACGTGTCGGCAACGCGTGGGACAGGACTCGGCGACTCGGAGACCGCGACCGGTTGACGTCCGCGGCGAACCGTGGATTTCGTCGTCTCCTTCGCGTCCAACTTCGACCCGATGGCGGGCGCGGCTTTCTCGATCTTGATC
>DAOUMJ010000042.1:0-2788 GCA_034411715.1 Anaerolineales bacterium
CCGGCTCGATCAGTTGGGCCGGACGCTTTCCATTGGCGCGTTGATTTTAGTGGCGGTCGTTTTCATCGTGGCGCTCATCAATTACACCGACATCGGCGGGTTGTTCACGGGGCCGCTCGCTTACCTCGGGGAATATGCAAAGGATATTACCGACGTCTTTATCATTGCCATCAGCCTCGCCATCGCGGCAGTCCCCGAAGGCCTGCCCGCCGTGGTGACCATTTCGCTGGCGCTCGGAATGCGCGAGATGGTAAAACGCCACGCGCTCATCCGCAAACTGGCGTCGGTCGAAACGCTCGGCTCGGCCACCGTGATCTGCTCGGATAAAACCGGCACGCTCACGCAAAACGAGATGACCGTCACGCGCCTGTGGGTGGACGGGGAGGGCATGGAAGTGACCGGGACAGGCTACGCTCCAAAAGGCGACTTCAAGGTGGGCGATAAAGCCGTGACCATCGGCGATTACCCCGGCATGTTGACCCTGCTCTGGCTGGGCGCGCTCAACAACGACGCGCAACTCGAGTCCACCGGCGAGACGGATCAGGCCCAGACCTTCCGCGTGGTCGGCGACCCGACGGAGGGCGCGCTGCTGGTGGCCGCGGCCAAGGCGGGGACGCCGTATCACGAAATTCACAGAGCCTATCCGCGCGAGAACGAAATTCCCTTCGACTCGGAACGCAAGCGCATGATCACGGTCCACGACATCACCAATCCAAACCCCGGAGACTTTTCGCCCTTCTACGATATGAAGCACAAGGATTGGGAGGTGATCGCCGTCAAGGGCGCGCCGGATGTGGTGCTGGAACTCTGCACGAAATATCAGGCCATGAATGACGAGATCGAACCGTTGGACGAGAATGCCAAACAACGCATCCTCGACGCCAACGACGCCATGACCGCCGACGCCCTGCGCGTGCTCGGTCTCGCGTACCGCGTGGAAAGGGACGTGCCGGACCGCGAACTGAAAGCCGAAGAACTGGAACGCGACCTGGTCTTTGTGGGGCTGATGGGCATGATAGACCCGCCGCGCATGGAAGTGGCGCCCGCGCTGGATCGGGCGCGCCGCGCGGGCATCCGCACCGTGATGATCACCGGCGATTATCCCAACACGGCGCGCGCCATCGCCCAGTCCATCGGCTTGATGAAGCGCAGAAAAGGCGTGTTGACCGGGATGGAACTGGACAGGATGGACGACGCGCAATTGAAACAAGCCATGCCCGATACGGCCGTCTTCGCCCGCGTTTCGCCCGAACACAAGATGAGGATCGTGGACGCGCTGCAAGCCAACCGCGAGATCGTGGCCATGACCGGCGACGGCGTGAACGACGCGCCCGCCATCAAGCGCGCCGACATCGGCGTGGCGATGGGCATCACCGGCACCGATGTTGCCAAACAAACCGCCGACATGGTTCTCACCGACGACAATTACGCCAGCATCGTCTCGGCGGTGGAGCAGGGGCGCATCATCTACTCGAACATCCGCAAGTTCGTGTTCTTCCTGCTCTCCTCCAACGTGGCCGAGATCATGATCATCTTCCTTGCCACGCTGGCAGGCCTGCCCGCGCCGCTGACGGCGATTCAACTTCTCTGGCTGAATCTCATCACCGACGGCGCGCCCGCTTTAGCCCTGGCGATGGAAAAGGGCGATCCCGACACCATGGACCAGAAGCCGCGTGACAAGGACGAACCGATCATCAACAAGACGATGCAGTTGGGACTCGTTGTCCAGACCTTCGCGCAGACCGGCGCGGTGCTGCTGGCGTTCTTCCTCGGGTTGGTGTGGCATCTCGAAGCGGGCGCCTCCATCCCGTCCGGGATGAACATGTTGAGTTACGTCCTTCAGCACGATTGGCGCGGCGTGGACGTCCAGACCGCGGAGACGATGGCCTTCGTCACGCTTTCGCTGTGTGAGTTGTTCCGCGCCTACACCGTCCGTTCGGAGAAGGCTTCCATCTTCCGCCTGGGCATCTTCTCGAACCGTACCATGCAATACGCGGTTGGACTTTCGATTACGTTATTGCTGTTGGTGGTGAACGTGCCGTTCCTGCAACCCATCTTCAATACACACTTCATGAGCGGGTGGGAATGGATGGTGGTGGTTGGACTGGCGCTCATCCCTGCAATTTCGGAGGAGATCACCAAGTTCTTTCTGCGCCGCAGGGAGGCGCGCGCCGCATAAAGTTGCGCGCCGACGAAATTTTCAAAACCGCAAAGATCGCGGAGAGCGCAGAGAATATCCAAAGGAGTCTCCGCGCCCTCCGCGTTTCGTTTCGCCCTGGCGTCATTTGATATACTTATCGCCATGACGTACGAACATGCCGACCGACTCAAAGCCCTGATGGAGCGCGTGAAGGACGGTCACATTTCGACCGAGGGCCTGTTCCCGGAAAACAGGCTCTACAAGACCCTGGCCGTCTTCGGGGACGACGAGGGGACGATGTTCATGCTGATCGGCGAATACAAGGGCGCGTATGCCCTCTTCGAGGCCAGCCACTACGACGAGTGGAGTTTCCACAGCGGGCACGCCTCGCTGGAGGGCGCGCTCAATGAGATGAGGGATTTTCGGTTGAAGCGGGTTTCGTGACTCGCTGGTGTAGATCCGGCTCACCGCCGACTCGGTCACCTTCCCGCCTGCAAACGAAGCCACCCTGTCTCCGACTTTGATGTCTTCGATCTTCTTTTCCCCGTCCCCGCTTTGCACCAGCGTGCCGGGCAGAAAACACCCGCCGGCTGTCCCCTGGATGATAAAAAGGGCATTGGTGTTGTCATCGCTATCATAGGCAACCGG
>DAOUMJ010000043.1:0-22916 GCA_034411715.1 Anaerolineales bacterium
CTACTTCAAGGTGGCCGGCGCGGCGGTGCCGGCCTGCAGGGGCGACGAAACGACCGAGTCGATGTACTCCTGCGATTTCAGCCAGACGGCGCCGTTTACTTTGGAGGAGGGCGAGAGCCGGTCATTAACCGTGGGCATCCAAAACCGCCAAAGCGGGGTGTACATCCAGAAGGTAAACTTCAGCGCCGCCCCGGCCGGCGTGGTCAACCTGAACCCGGCCAGCGACAATGCCTGGGAGTACGAGACCACGGTGACCGGCGACGCCCCGGGACAGGCGGTGGTGGCCGCCGAGGCGATTTCCGGTAACTTAGTCAAGCCGAACCAGGTGCTGTGCCGCTCGGAAGTGCAGGTGACGGTCGGCAGTAATTCGCGCTTGCAGCGATACTTCACAAAGTTACCTTTTCTATGAGGCTATGGTCTTCTCAGAGTCGCTTGACAAATTTGCCGCTTTGGAACGCGAATAGCGCGAATGGGCGAATTTCGCGAATTTTTTTGAATTTATTCGCGTCACACTTGCACCTGGCGCAAGTGCAGGTGTTCGCAAATTCGCGGCATTTGCGTTGGGAGTCTTTCGACTTTGAGAAAGCCATGTCTATGAGGCAATGCGGGATAGGCCGCGGGGTCGTTTTTACAGTATAATGGCGGAAATTCCGAATTTCCGATTTTCTGGAGAAAGATATGACAACTTTACAAGTACGCGGCAAAGGAAACTTTACCATTCCTTCTGGTTTTCGTAAAAAATACGGAATAGATGAGGGTGAAATTTACACGTTCATCGACATGGGTGATGGCTCCTTCCTTGCTAAAAGAAAAGTTTTGCAGGTTGACATCATTGCAAACCGTATAGCCCGATCCCTAAAAGAAAGTAACATTACTCTTGAAGATCTTCTTGAAACGCTGGATGAGGAACGCCGGAAGCTTTTCAAAGAAAAATATGGAGACCTTGGGGGAGATCAGTCTGAATGAAGAAGCCGCATATTTTCCTGGATAGTAGCGCGCTTTTTGCCGGTGTTGTTTCAGCCACAGGCGCGGCTCGCGCCCTGTTGCAACTGGGAGAATGTGAAGACGTTGATCTCACCATAAGCGAATTCGCGGTTACTGAATCGGAACGCTCGCTTGGAAGCAAATCTCCGCAACATCTTCCTGATCTGCGAAACTTCATTATAAACGCTCGATTGAATATCATTCGCGATCCCGCCCCAACCCCAACAGAGATTGCCGAAAATCTTTACTTGATCAGTGACCCCACTGACGTCCCAATTCTCCTCTCCGCCATGAAAGCCAAAGCGGACTTTCTCGCCACGCACAGCCGCAAACACTTCCTTGACGATCCAAAAGTCTCCGAAAATTCAGGACTGAAAATCGGTACTCCCGGCGACGCGCTCGCCTGGGTTCGCGGAAAACTGGCATCCAAATAAAAAGAGACGCGGCCTCCCCACCGCGTCTCTTTCATTCACCGCCGCGCACTACGCAACACGCAACACGCGATACGCAATACGCTTCATCCTTCATCATTCATCCTTTATCCTCTGCTCCTCCCCATCATCTCCTCCGTAATCTCATCCAATTTCAACGAAATCACCTGGCTCGACGAGTCGCGTCCCATCGTCACGCCGTAGATCACGTCCGCCGCCTGGACGGTGCTGCGGTTGTGCGTGATGACCACAAATTGCGTATCACGGCTCAGTTCGCGCAACAGGTCGCGGAAGCGGCCCACGTTGGCCTCGTCCAGCATCGCGTCCACCTCGTCCATCACGCAGACGGGCGTGGGCGAAACTTTCAACAGCGCGAACACCAGCGCGATGGCGGTCAGCGAACGCTCACCGCCCGATAAGAGCGCCAGTCCCTGCTCGCGGCGGCCGGGCAATTTGGCTTCGATCTCGATGCCGGTCTCCACCAGGTTTTCAGGGTCGGTCAACGTCAGCCGTGCCGAACCGCCGCCGAATAATTTGACGAAAATATTGCGGAACTCGCCTGCCACCTGCTCGAACGTTTTGTGAAACTCGCGTTGCGTCAGGTCGTCCAACTCCGCGATCACCTGGCGCAGGTCGGCCTCGGCCTTGCGCAGATCCTCCACCTGCTCCTTCATAAATCCATAGCGCTGGAACTCCGCCTCGTACTCCTGCGCGGCCTCCGGGTTCACCGCCCCCATGCGCCGTACCTGCTGGCGGGCGCGCGTCAACTGCTCCTCCAGTTCGGGTTGCAATTCCGTCACCGCGGGTAGTTGCTCCACCATGCCGTCCAGCGGCAGCGGCACCGGCCCCGAAACATTCTCGCGATACTCGAACTGCACCAGCCCAAAATCGTCTTCGATGCGCTGCCGCAGCGAGGTCAGCGCGTCCTGGCGGCGCGTCAACTCCAGCTGCACCTGTCCCAGCGCGCGTTCGGCGTTCGTCATGGCGCGCTGCGCCTCCCCCTCCTGCAATTGATAAGCCTTCTCCTGTTCCTCGGCAGTCTCCAAATCCTTTTCGGCGGGTTCGACTTTAAGATTTAACGCCTCGATCAGACCGCCCAATTCGGACTCCTGCGCGCGCAGCGACTCCTTTGCCGCGTCCAATTCCACAATTGCCTGCGTTGCCTCCTCCAGCCGCTTCGCAATCCCGGCCTTTTCTCCGTCCAGCCGCGCCGCCTCGGACGCGCGCTCGTCCCGGCGTTTCACCGCCTCGGTCAGCGCGCCCTCCGCGACCGCCACGCGCGCCGTCCAATACGTGACCTGTTCCTGCGCTTCCTCGAGGGACAACGCCGCCAGTTCGGAGGTCAACCCCCGAATCGACTCCTGCGCCGCCTGGGCGTTCGCCTCCGTCTCGGACCTCGAACCGGCCGCGCGCGCCCGATCGTTTTCCGCCGCCGCGGCCTCCTCCGTCAACGCTTCGACCTGGTTTTTTGCGAACTCGAACTCCCTCCGCGCCGACTCGGCTTCGAGCGCCGATTTTTGCTCGGCCTCGCGCGCCGCTTCCAGGCGCGCCCGCGCTTCACGCGCCGCGGCCTCGGCCTGCGCCTGCTCCTCCCGCGCGGCCTCCGCCTGGGCGGTCAATCGCTCCAGTTCGGCCTCCAGCGTGGAGAGGGCCTCCGCGGCCGCGGCCAGGGCGGCCTGAGTCTCTCTTCGCTGGCGCGGGCGGCCGAGGGTCCCGGAGCGAGGCGCTTTGCCGGCCAGAATCAACCCGTCGGCGCGGAAGACCTCGCCCGAAAGCGTCACCACGCGCGCGTGCGCGGGGAGTCCTGCAACAAACCGGCGCGCGGCGGAACGGTTTTTCACAACCAGCGTGTTCCCCAAAAGCAAACGTGTGGCTGCGCGCAGATCGTCGGGAACGTTCAAGAGCGAGGCGGCCGCGCCGAGACAATCGGGGTCGTTGGGCGCGGAGAAGAAATCGGGTTTCTCGGAGAAACCCGATTTCTGATTGAGCGGGAAGATCGCGGCGCGGCCTTCGCCCTGCTCCAGCATATTGAGAGCGTCGTCCACAGATTCCGCGCTGACCAGAATGGCGTCGAGCGAATCGCCCAGCGCGGCGGCGATGGCGGTTTCGAGTTCGGCTGGCACGTCAAGCGCCGCGCTCAGCGCCCCGCGGACAGAGAGGCGCGCTTGGCGCGCCGCTTCGAGCAGCAGGCGGGCGCCCTCGGCGTAACCCGTGAGCGAGGCCTCGGCCTGTTCGATGACTTCGAGTTGGGCCTGCAGGCGGGCGTGTTCGGCGGCGCGGGCGTCGCGCCGTTCCCTTCTAACCCGCAATTCCTCCTCCGCCTTTTCGGCCTCCCGCTTGCCGCTTTCCGCCTTCCGCTCGGCTTCGTTCCATTCCGTTTCCGCGCGTTCGTGATCGAGACGCGCGTCGTTCCTCTGCGCTTCGGCCGTTTTGAGCGCGGCCTCGGCGGTTTGGATGGTGCCGCGCGCCGATTCCAGTTTTTGATTCAGCCTTTCGATACGCGCTTTGAGTTCGTCCAGCCGCGCCTGGGTCTCGGCGCGTTGGGCGTGCAACGCGTCCACCTGTGCCCGCGACCGGTTGAGTTTTTCCTCCGCCGCGGCGCGCTCGGCCTGCTTTGCCTGCAACGCCGATTGGGCCGCGGCCAGTTGCAGGGCGGCTTCCTCGCGCTCCCCCTGCTGGCGGGCGGCCTCCCGCTCGGCTTCCAGCAGGCGTTCCTGCGCCAGGCTCTCCTCGCCGGCGGCGCGTTCCTGCCCGGCCTGCAGGGATTGACGCGCGGCGGTCAGCGCGCGGCGGCGTTCCTCGAGAACCGCCAGTTCGCGGCTGAGGGTTTCCCTGCGCTGGTGGAGTTCCGCGGCTTCGCGATGCCAGGCGTTGAGCTGGGCGCGCAATCCCGACAGGCGCTCGCGAAACCCGCTGAAATCGGCCTGGACGCGCGCGTAAGACTGGCGGGCTTCGCGGGTGCGCGCTTCCTGCACGCGCAGGTCCGCCTGGGCCTCGGTCAACTCTTTTTGCTGGCGGTGCCAGTGATAGCCGTACCATTCGCGCAGGATCACGCGCAGGTCGGCCTGGGCGCGGGAATATTCGTTGGCGCGGCGCGCCTGTCGTTCCAATGATTTCAGGCGCGGCTCCAATTCGGCCAGGATGTCGAGCACGCGTTCCAGGTTGCGCTGCGTGGTTTCGAGCCGTTTGAGGGCCTCGTCGCGCCGCGCGCGGTACAGCCCGATGCCCGCGGCCTCCTCGAAGAGACGCCGCCGCTCGTCGGCTTTGAGCGCCAGGGAGGCATCCACCAGCCCCTGGCCGAGGATGGTGTACGTCCGCTCGCTTAGGCCGGAAGCGGCCAGCAGTTCGTTGATATCGCGCAGGCGGACGTGCTGCCCGTTCAACAGGTATTCGTTGTGGCCGTCGCGATAGGCGCGGCGCGCCAGCGCCACCTCGGAGAAATCCACGGGCAGCCAGCCGTTGGAGTTGTCGAAGGTGATGGCCGTGGAGGCCATGCCCGCTTTGGGACGCCCCTCCGACCCGGCGAAGATCATATCCTCGGTCTTCTTGCCGCGCAGGAGGCTGTAGGATTGCTCGCCCAACACCCAGCGCAGGGCGTCGGCGATGTTCGACTTGCCCGAGCCGTTCGGCCCGACAATGGCGGTGATCCCCTCGCCGAATTGGAATTCGGTGCGGGAGGCGAAAGTTTTGTATCCGTGCAGTTCGAGGGATTTAAGGCGTAATGGCATATGTGGTTTCGGATTGCGGATTTCAGGTTGCGGATTTGGGATGTATGATTTTCAGCGGTTACGAGATTGTCGCGCAGGTTGCGCTCTCTAGCGCAACGCTGGCATTAGAGAACGCCGATTACGCGCGATCACATGGAACGGAATACGGAACACGCATCATCCCAATCCCAATTTCTCCAACGCCACGCGCGCGGCCTCCTGCTCTGCGGCGGCCTTGCTGGAACCGCGTCCGCGGCCGAGCGACTCACCGTTCAAGCGCACCTCCACTTCGAAGGTGCGCGAATGATCGGGGCCGTGCGCCTTAACCAGCGCGTAGCTGAGGGCGCCGAGTTTCTGTCCCTGCGTCCACTCCTGCAGGCGCGATTTGGCGTCCGCCAGGTCGGGCTGGGCAAAGATCTGCTCGCGCGTGGATTCGAGCAGCGGCTCGATGAAGCCCGCTGTGGTCTGGATGTCGGTTTCGAGATACAACGCGCCGATAAAGGCCTCGAATGCGCCGCACAGCAGGGTGTCGCGGTCGCGCCCGCCCGAAGCCAGTTCCCCGCGTCCGAGACGGAGAACCGGCCCAAAGTCCAGGGTGCGGGCGAAGGCTGCCAGCGAGTCGGTCCGCACGAGCGCGGAGCGCAGCCGGGTCAGTTCGCCTTCCGCCATCTCAGGGAAATGGTGATACACCCAATCGCCCACCACAAAGTCCAGCACGGCGTCGCCGAGGAATTCGAGGCGCTCGTTATCCTCCAGCGCGGACGAATTTTCGTTGACGTACGAGCGATGCGTAAAGGCGCGGAGAAACAGGGACAGGTTTTTAACAGGCAGGTCGAGACATTCGACCAGCGCTTTCACGGAGACGAACTCCGCCCCCGGGTTGGGATGACGAGTCAAGGGAGCCTCCCCGGAACTCAGGGAGCGCGAGACCCCACCCCCAACCCCTCCCCATTTTCGCAGAAAATGGGGAGGGGCGAAGGGGAGGGGTTGGGATCTCGAGATCCATCAGTTCCGAATGAAATGTGCGCCGATTGTAACGCCTCTTGGTCGAATTGGCAAAGGTATGTATAATTCGTCCGCTGGAATGAAGAACGCTGGCGTCTCTCAATGACGAGGTTCGAGGGTTTTGTGCAGCAGCGAAGTCACGGATTGAATGAAGAATCCCGCAAGAGGATATCCTCCATGTCGAAACACGATGAATTAACGCAGGAAGAATTTGCAGGCTACGTCCCAAACGAAAACACGATGAGAAACCTGGACGAATTCGCCAAGTCCACAGGGCGCCCGCCCGGCGAAATCCGCGTGCTGGATTGGGGCTGCGGGCGGGGCCGCAACGTTCTATGGCTTCGAGAGCGGGGGTATGAGGCGTACGGAGTTGAAATTGATCCGCTGCCGATTCAGAACGGCCTGCCTCTCTTCCAGCAGAAAGGCCACCCTTCGGACTGCCTGGCATTGCTCGACGGTCAGGGGAGAGCGCCTTTCCCCGACGGTTTCTTCGACTACGTTTTTTCGGGCAACGTGCTGGAGCATGTGGCCGATCTTCGCAATGTCTGCGCGGAGATGGGACGGGTAACCCGCGCGGGAGGGGGCGGTTATCACGTTTTCCCGGCGCATCGCCAGCCGGTGGAAAATCACCTCTTCATGCCGTTGGTGCATTGGCTGCCTGCGGGTTGGCTTCGGAAACTTCTCATTCACGCCTTTGTGCTGATGGGACGGGAGCCAAACTGGGTCGAAGTGCGCGGCGCCCCTGCCGCGAAGAAAACCGATTTTTATTATCAATACACGGTGGAAAACACCTTCTATCGGCCCTACCCGGCGGTGCGGAAGTCGTTCGAAGCGAACGGCTTCGAGGTCGCTTTCACCACCCTTAACCATCCACGGATCCGGTCAAATCGCATCCTGGGAGGCGCGATGAGGAACGGCCTCTTCAGGCGCATTTTGAACCATGCGCTCCTCACGTTCAAACTCGTCGAAATAAAAGTGCGGAAAACCTAGCCGCCCCGGCGAAAAGGCTTCGCGGGCGACACCGGGGCGATTCGATTGACACGCCGAATCACATCGGGTATGCTTGTTACGTCCGGGCAGGCCCGGCGCGGCGAAACCCTGCGAACCCCGCCAGGGCCGAAAGGCAGCAACGGTAAGCGGGAGTCTTCGGGCGCCGCCGGTCGCCTGTCCGGGCATTTTCATTTCCCCCCACCTGTGGCAAAATACATCCATGAAAAACTGGCCCTGGGTTATTGTCATGCTTGCGACGGGAATCGGACTCGGGCTGCTCTACGGCTGGGTCATTGATCCTGTGGATTTCGTGGACCTGACGCCCGAGACGCTGCGCGCCGACTTCCGCGCCGATTACATTTTGATGGTGGCCGAGGCCTACCAGTCGGAAAAGGATCTCGACCTGGCCGCGCGCCGACTGGCGATCTTCGGGAGCGATCCGCCCGCCGCCATCGCCGCCCAGGCGCTTCAATTCGGACCTTCGGCCGGCTTCTCGCCATCGGAAATATCCGCGCTCGAGGCGCTCGTCCAGGGCCTGCGCGGCTGGCAGCCCTCCTCGGGAGCGGCGCCATGAACGGGACTCGTTTTCCGTGGCTGGCGCTTCCCGCCCTGCTGCTCGGCCTCGCGCTGGGACTTTTCTACGCCTGGATCCTCTCCCCCGTCGAAGTGGTGGACGCGGTCCCCTCCGCCCTGCGCGCCGACTTCAAAGACCAGTACCGCGCCGTCATCGCCGCGACCTACGCCGCCAACGGCGACCTGACGCGCGCCCGGTCGCGTCTCGCCCTGCTCAACGACGCGGACCCCTACGCGGTCCTCTCGGCGCAGGCGCAGCGGGCGCTGTCCAATGGCGATGCGCTGGCATCCTTCCACCTGGCAGGGCTGGCCTCCGCCTTGCAGGAGACCGCGCCCGCCGCCTCCCCTTCGCCAACGAGTCTCGCGGCGCAAGCCTTCACGCCCCTCGCAGCAACGCCTCTCTCGCCCATCCTGCCCGACACTTCTACGCCCTTCGAGGCCGCGACCTTCCCGGAGTACACCCCCACTCCGCGCCCCACCCGCACGCCCACTCCGCGGCCCGGCGCGCCCTTCGAACTGGCCTCGCAGGAGACGGTCTGCGACGAAACGCTGGCCGAGGGATTGCTCCAGGTCGTCACACAAACGATCGGGCGGCGGCAGATCCCCGGCGTGGAGCTCATCCTCGCCTGGGCGGGAGGCGAGGAACATTTCTTCACCGGCTTCAAACCCGAACTGGGCAACGGCTACGCCGACGCCATCCTCACGCCCGGCGTGACCTACACCCTGCGCGCCGCCGATGGGGGCGCGCTGCTCACAGACCTGGCCGCGCCCGCCTGCCAGAAACCAAACGGGGAAACCTATTTCGGCGCCCTGAAGATCATCCTCCAGCGGCCATAGCCGCTCAAAAAATACAGAACCCCCGTCTTCTCCAGGAAAACGGGGGTTCTGTATTGAGGGTTACTTACGGAACAACGTTGGCGTTGAGGGCGTCGTTGCCGAGGCGGATCTCCACATCCACCGGGGAGGAAGCGTTCGGTTCGAACCTGATCTGCGAGGTGCCGGAGTTGCCGTTCAAACCGAACAGATACAGCAGGAAGCGCGTGGTGTACAGTTTCGGCGAATACAGCACAATCACGGTGCGGTCATAAGGGCCGCCGCTGGCCAGTTCCGTCACGTTCAGCCCCAGGCTTTGAAAATACGAGCCCGTCCGCTGGCCGAAATCGGCGGCGAACGCGCCGTTGACAATGCGAATGCGCGCACCTTCCTGGTGCGTCAACTGAAGCGGGTCGCCCCCGCCAGCCAGCGCGCCGACCGCGCCGCCGCCGAAGATCTCATCCCGCAAAATACGGATGGCGTCGGGTTTGGGCTTGAAGACGCTGGCGTTCTGGCCGTTCAACGTGGTGCTGTCCATAACGATCATATCGTAGTCAATCACGCCCGTCTTGATGTTCTCGCGCGGGATGCTCTGCAACAGAACTGCCAGTCGCAACCCATCTTCCAGAGACAGGTTGGTGTGAATGCCGGCCGCCATCTGCTTATACAGGCCGGGCGCCTGCTTAACAAAGGTGGGGAAATAGTCCGGGCTGAGCACCTTCTCCATGATGGCAAAGATGATGTCCTGCTGGCGCTGGGCGCGGTCCACGTCGCCGCCCTCGGTCTTGCGGGTGCGGGCGTAGGCCAGGGCTTTCCAGCCCACCAGGTGACGATACCCGGGCGTGATGACCACCTTGTCCATGCCCGTGCCGATGGGGTCCAGCACGAGGCGCTCCTTCACCTGCACATCAACGCCGCCGATGGTATCAATCATCATAACGAAGGTGCCAAAATCCACCTGCCCATAGTAATGAACCGGCACGCCCAGGAACTGCTCCACCGTCTTCATGGCCAGGCCGGGGCCGCCGCCGGGCAATTTTGCGCCTTCGCCAATGGAATAGGCGGTATTGATGCGGCCATAGCCGGAGCCGGGAATGTTCACCCACATATCGCGCGGGATGGAAAGCATGCCCGCCGTCTTCGAGATGGGGTCAATGGTGAACAGGATCATCGTATCCGAGCGCGGCGCATCCTTCTTGGCTTCCCAGTCGCGTGCGTCCACGCCGATGAACAGCACGTTCACGCGGCTGCCGCCGTCCCAGGTGGGCGCGGGAAGGTCCGCCGGCGGGGGCGCTTCCGTGGGGATGGCCGCCTCCGGCACGCCAGGCGACTCCTGGGGATTGAAAGAGGGGCCGCCGCTTGTCGCTGTTCCGCACGTGGCCGGCGGCATGCCCGGCAGGTTGGTGATCGTCCAGCAGGTCAGGAAGTTGCGCGCAAAAACGAACGCGGCCACGCCCAGGCCGACGGCGATCACCCAGAAGATGACTCCGCCCACAGAGGGACGTTTAAATGCGATTTTCGGCAATTTCAGTTTCATTCACACTCTCAAGCACACTCTCAAGGTTTAACATAGACGATGTTGGCGCCCAATCGTTCCAACCCGGCCTCGGCCCAGTAATGCAGCATGGCGGAATCTTCAGACATGGCCTCGATCATGGGTTGAATGGCACGCGGATCGGCGATCTCGGCCAGGGCGTGCATGGCATGGATGCGGGCCGATTGCTTCGCCCCTTTCAGGAGCTCGAGCAGGCTCTCGGTCGCAGGCTCTCCCACCGCGATCAACGCCCGCGCGGCCAGATCGGCTGCAAGATTATCAGAATCGGATAAGGCGCGGATGAGTGGCTCGATGGCGGCTTCGGACGGGTGGCTGCACAACCCCAGCGCGGCGCACTGACGCACCTCGGGGGCGGGATCGCCCAACGAAGGCAGGAGCAGGCCCGGGTCCAGGGAGGGAAGCGAGGCGAGCGCCCGGGTCGCCCACCAGCGCTTGTCCGCGTCGGGCGAATCCAGCAGGCCGCGCAGGGCGGGGACGACCGTCTCCGCGTCCAATGCCGCGAGCGCGGCAACCGCGCTTTCGGCGCGCGACTCGTCTCCGCTGGCGAGGTCGGCCAACAGATCGTTCAACGCGGACACTATTTCTCCGGGGGAGGGAGGGGCAGGCTCTCGACGGGGGTGTTCACCCATTTATCGCCCTCGTCAATCAACATGACGGGGATGTCGTCGAGGATGGGGTATTTGCGTCCGCATTCCGCGCAGACCAGCCACGCATCCTTGTGAAGCGTGAGCAGGCCGTTCTTTTCGCGCACGCAGTTCGGGCAACGTAAAATATCGAGCAGTTCTTTACTGACCATGTTTTCTCCGTTTTCGACAGGCAGGTATTTTACCATGAGGGTTTGTTTGTGCCGCAAGATTTATCTTGCCGGGAGAGGCAACATGAATGTTGCGGTACAAATTACAACGGCGGCTGGCACTTGCCTTGTTTTTTCGCCAGGTCTTCTACATCCTCGGTCTCGGGGCCATACTGGCAGACGGCCTGCCACGGCTCGTAATGGGTGGAGAACGTGTCGGTGAAATAGACCGCCCCATTCTTCCAGACCGTGCGAACGATGGCGGCGTCGGCGCCGTCGGCGGCCCAGTCCACCTGTTTGATCTCGTCGGTTTTCAGTTCGGGATTGAGTTCGAAAAGCGGCGGCGGCGCGGGGACAATGTTACGCGGGCCGCTGGCTTCGAAGGTCACCGAGCGGCCATCGGAGGTGGAATAGAATTTCCAGGTGAGCGACTGCGCGGTGGGATTGAAATAGGTTTCCATCAACAGCCAGTAGGGCGTGTCGTTGACGAACTTGAAATCCACCAGCGGAAAATAGACGGTGGCATCCATGCCCGCCAGGTTGGGATCGCGCCCGCTGGAGGTCTGCTCGTAGTAGGAAACGCGGTAGGCGTGCGAGTGGCGTTCCACGATGGGAAAGCCGCCGAAGAAGGCCGCGCGAAACAGGGTGGTGCTGACCTGGCAAACGCCGCCGCCCACGCCCTTGATCGTCCGCCCGCCGTAGATGATCCAGGCTTCGGTAAAGCCGTTGTCCAGGCTCACATCGCCGAGCGCGGCGCCCATCGAGAAGGTCTCGCCGGGGGCCACGAAGATTCCGTGGAATTGCTTCGCGGCGATCTCGATGTTCTGCATCCGCTCGGCGTTGGAGCCGCGGAAATACGAAGTCTGCGCGCTGACCAGTTCGCGGATGCCCAGCGATTCGGCCGTGGCCGTATCTGCGATGGCGGGTTGCTCCTCTTTAATTGCCAGCGCGACCGAATGTTCCCCGCGCAGCAGCGCATCGTTCACCGCCGCAATGGTGGCGGGAACGTCGGTGGCGCGGCCGATGGAGGAATTTTCGATCAGCACCAGTTGGCGCGTGTCGTCGTCGAAGTAGAATTTCGCGTTCCTGGATTTGCGATCCACCTGCGCGGCGACGGGGATCAGCAATTTGGCGAACGCGCCGCCCTCGAGTCCCACCTGGACCTCGGCCCGGCCATCGTGATCCACGCGTTTCACCGTCAGCAGGCCCGCTACGATGGACGGCTCGAAGATCCACGGGCCGGGGTCGCCGGGCGCGGGGTTGGGGAGGATCAGTTGCAGCGGCGCGGAGAGGATCTGCCGCGCCGCGGCCTCCTGCGCGGATACATCCACGATGAGCGGGGGCGTCTCGCGCACCACCAGCGGCACTTCGGCGTCGCGAAATGCCTGCAACTGCGCGCTCAGGAATACAAGAGTGCCATCCACGTCCACCATGCGTCCCACCTGCCCGGCCTGCGCGACCACGTTCGTTCCCTCGATTTTCAGGCTGGCCTCCACCACCGGGCGGTTGATAGACGCGGCCAGATTATTGACGTAGGCGTACGCCAGCCGCTGGTCGAAGATGATGACCGGGGCCACGCTCGCGCCGCGCCTGCGGGCGCGCATCTGATCGGACAGGGCGCGGAACGGGTTGCCGCTCCGCCCGAGACGATAGGCCGCCTGCGCGCTGTTCGAAGCGTCGAAGACCATGCCCAGTTCCACCGGCGAGGCCAGCCACACATCCCCGCCATCGCGAAAGACGATGCGTCCACTGACCGGGAAGGACAGAGCCTGGTTGAGTTTGAGGGCGGCGTCGGAAGGAGGCAGCCCCGAAAGGTCCACGCCCGCCACCGCCACGCCGGGGAAGATGCGTCCGGCGTAGAGCAGTTGATAGCCCAAAGCCCACGCGACGAAGATGGCGAGGAACGCGCTGAACCCAAACGTCAGCGCCGCCATGATTTGCGCGGCAGGGTGGTAGGGACGCGGATAAGGCTTTGAATATGCGGTCATGAGGGGAATTTCTCCACGGTGCAATTGTGAGTGAAATCGGTCATCAGGCGCAGCGAGTTGAATAAGCCCAGTATAGCAACCTCTTTTGAGTTCAACAAGTGATTTTCAAAATTCTCCCTCACCCCTTATAATTGCCTCGTCATTTGAAAACACCAACGACCAAATCGCCCAATCCCATGACCACCCTCATCGAATGTATTCCCAACTTCTCCGAAGCGCGGCGGCCCGAAGTGATAGACCGCATCGCCGCCGCCATCCAATCGATCGCGGATGTCAAACTCCTCGACCGTTCCTCCGACCTCGACCACAACCGCACCGTACTAACCTTTGCCGGGACTCCTGCGGGTGTGGAGGAAGCCGCCTTCCGCGCCATCCAAAAGGCCGCGGAACTCATTGACCTCGACCAGCACACGGGCGAGCATCCACGCATCGGCGCGACGGACGTGTGTCCCTTCGTTCCCCTCAGCGGCGCGACGATGGAAGATTGCGTCGCCATCGCCAAACGTCTCGGCGCGCGCGTCGGAAGCGAACTCGGCATCCCCGTCTATTTGTACGAGGCCGCGGCGGCGCGTCCCGAGCGTGTGAATCTCGAAAACATCCGCAGGGGACAGTACGAAGCGCTCAAGGAGGAGATGGGCGTCAAGCCCGAGCGCGACCCCGATTTCGGTCCAAAACGAGTCGGTCCCGCGGGCGCCACCGTCATCGGCGCGCGCAATTTCCTCATCGCCTTCAACGTCTACCTCACCACCGATGATGTGGGCATCGCCAAAAAGATCGCCAAAGTCATTCGCCATTCGTCGGGCGGGTATCGCTATCTCAAGGCGCTGGGTCTGCTCGTGGAAGGACGCGCCCAGATTTCCATGAACTTCACCAACTTTCACGAAACCCCGCTGCATCGCGTGATCGAGACCATTCGACGCGAAGCCCGGCGTTACGGCGTCGGCATCCATCACAGCGAACTGGTCGGGTTGATCCCGCAGGAGGCGCTGGTGGACGCGGCGGTCTGGTACGCGCAATTGGATGGATTCTCGCCCGAGCAGATTCTCGAGTCCAGGCTTTTTTCTACTCCCGCCGCCGAATCAGACTCCCCCGCGCGGGCCTCTTTCATAGACGAGTTGTCCGCCCCGACGCCGACTCCCGGCGGCGGTTCCGCGGCGGCCTACGCGGGCGCGATGGGCGCGGCGCTCGTCTCCATGGTCGCGGGACTCACCATCGGCAGGAAGAAATATGCCGAGGTCGAAGCGGAGATGCAGGCGGTCCGCGTCATGGCCGAGAAACTCCGCGCCGACCTGACTCAGTCTGTGGACGACGACGCCGCGTCTTTTGAAATCTTGATGGCGACCTTCAAACTTCCCAAAGAGACCGACGAACAAAAAGATGCGCGTAATTCTGCAATTATTAAAGCCACGCTCAATGCCGCGCACATTCCGCTCAACGTTTCGGAGAACGCCGTCAAAGTGATGGAACTCGCGTTGAAATGCGCGCAGCGCGGCAACCTGAACGCCATCAGCGACGCGATGTCGGGTTTTGCCATGGCGCGCGCCGCCTTGACCGCCGCGGGCTACAACGTGCGCGTCAACATCAACTCGCTCGAAGACAAGTCCGCGGGGGAAAAGATGCTGAAGGAACTGGCGGAGTTGGAAAAGAAGGCCGACAAGTTGGAAAAGGACATCCGCAAGACGATGAACGAACGCGGTGGGATTTAGGATGTCTTTGTCCGTCATTGCGAGGAGGGTGTTCTCCCTGGCACCGCCCGCCAGGGCAGGTGTCCCGACGAAGCAATCCCCTCACCAGAGGAGATTACTTACCCTTCGGGTACTACTTCGCTTCGCTTGCAAGAACGGAAAACCCTATCGGGCGTTTCTTACCGTATTCCTGTTCCTCCTTTCTGCCTGCGCGCCGGCCTCCCTTCCGATTCCGACTGCGACCAGCGCGCCGTCCGCAACTTTCCCCGCGCCGACCTCGACACTCCTTTCTCCCTCGCCGACTCTTTCGCCAACCGCGACTCCCGTTCCGTGCGATCCCTTCGCCGCGGAGTTTTGCATTACAGACGGGCATTTCGTCTTCCAGCGGCCGATCCTTCCTCCAGCCAACGATTCGGTGGAGGGGACGTATCGGTTCGCCTCCACCGCCGGAGGGAGGCGTGATCCGCATCACGGGGTGGAGTTCGTCAACGCAGCGGGGACGCCCGTCCACGCCGCGGCGAGCGGGGTGGTCGTCTTCGCGGGTCCAGATAAGGAGGCGGTGTATAGTCCGTGGGAAAATTTTTATGGGAACGTGATCGTCATCCAACATGCGGACGATCTGTTCACACTGTACGCGCATCTTTCGGCGATTGGCGTGTCCGCGGGAAAGGAAGTGAGAGGGGGTGAAAAAATAGGGGAGGTGGGGGCGACGGGCAGCGCGTTCGGAAGCCACCTGCATTTCGAGGTGCGCCGTGCTGAGGCGGAGGATTATTTCTCCGCGCTGAATCCCGAACTGTGGCTGGTTCCCCGAATTGGCGAGGGCGCGCTGGCGGTTTCGATTGTCAATGCGCGCGGCGAGTTCCAGCGCGCAGACTTGACGATTCAAGCCGGGGGCGTTTCGCACTTTATCAAAACCTACGAGGAGAAATTCCCGACGATGGACGAGAACGCCGCGCTTGGCGAATTGAAGCCGGGCAATTACCGCGTCACGTTCTATTTTGGCGGGGCGTTTTACGAGCGTTGGATTGAAGTACAATCGGGCAAATTGACGCAAACGGTGTTCGTCGTGAAATGAACGATCCCTTTTGCTAATCGGAAATCGTAAATCGCAAATCGGAGCATAATCATGGGACTCAAACCCGACCACTGGATTCGCAAGATGGCGCAGGAACACAAGATGATCGAACCGTTCGTGGATAGCCAGGTGCGCAATGGCGTAATTTCCTACGGCGTTTCATCCTACGGCTACGACATTCGAGTTGCGGACGAGTTCAAAATTTTCACCAATGTTTTTGGGGCGACGGTTGATCCCAAGAATTTCGATCCCAAGAGCATGGTGGATTTCATCGGCGATGTGTGCATCATTCCGCCGAATTCATTTGTGTTGGCCCGAACGGTGGAATATTTCCGCATCCCGCGCAGCGTGCTGACGGTTTGTCTCGGAAAATCTTCGTATGCGCGTTGCGGATTGATCGTCAACGTCACTCCCTTCGAACCTGAATGGGAGGGCTTCGTTACGCTCGAAATTTCGAATACTACGCCGCTCCCCGCGAAGATTTATGCCAACGAGGGCATTGCTCAGGTCCTGTTCTTTGAAGCGGACGAAGTGTGCCAGATCTCGTATGCAGACAAGAAAGGCAAGTATCAAAAGCAGAAGTCCATCGTTCTGCCCAAGCTATAACCGCGATGAACACGAATTTTTCCTCGCGAGTCGCCCACCTCGAAGCCGAGGGCGCGTACGCCGTCCTCACCCGCGCCCTGGAAATGGAACGCGAGGGCCGCGAAATTTTGCATCTCGAACTTGGCCAGCCCGATTTTCGCACGCCCAATCATGTGGCGCAGGCAGGTGTCGCCGCCATCGAAGAGGGACTTACGCGCTACACGCCTCCCGCGGGACTGGCGCGTTTTCGTGAACTGATTGCCGCCGACGCGGGCAAACGCCGCGGCGTGACTCTTACTCCCGATCGAATCGTAGTCGGACCCGGCTCGAAGCCCGGTCTCTTCTTCCCGACCCTCGCGCTGGTCGCGCCCGGCGACGAGGTGATCTACCCCGATCCCGGCTTCCCAACCTACCACGCCATGATCCGTGTCGCGGGCGGGACGCCTGTGCCAGTGACCTTGCGGGAGGAAAACCAATTTTCGTTCGATTTGGATGTCTTCGACTCGAAGATTTCCGGCAGGACGAAACTGATCATCCTGAACTCGCCCGCGAATCCAACAGGCGGAGTTATTTCCCTCGAAGATTTAATGCATATAGCAAAGCAGGCGCAGAAATACAACGCCTGGATTTTGGCGGATGAAATTTATTCGCGCCTGGTTTACGATGGGATGGAGTCCGCGCCGAGTATCGCTTCGATTGACGGGATGTTGGAACGCACGGTCATTGCCGATGGATTCTCCAAGGCTTACGCGATGACCGGCTGGCGGCTCGGTTACATGATTGCGCCGCCCGCGCTGGCGGAACGATTGGAATTGCTCATCACACATTCGGTCGGCTGTTCGGCCATGTTCACGCAATACGCGGGGATGGAAGCGATTACGGGACCGCAGGATTTCGTCCGCGAGATGGTGGCCGAATATCAGAAACGGCGCGACCGCATGGTGGAATTGGTGAACGCCATCCCCGGCGTCCACGCGCAGAAGCCGCAGGGCGCGTTCTACGTCTTCCCGAACGTCAAGGCGTACGGATTCCCATCGAAGGAGATACAGGCGCGCCTGCTCGATGAGGAGGGGGTGGCCGTTTTGGCGGGGACCGATTTCGGTCCCGCGGGAGACGGGTATATTAGATTGTGCTATGCGACTTCGATGGAAGTCATCGAACGAGGCGTGGAAAAAATCCACAGGTTCTTTGTAAGACTTTAAATCAGGAACCCGTTTTCTCGAAGAAAACGGGTTCCTGTTTGTCAGCCGTTGTTCTTTGCGGCGTCGTACGTTTTCACATCATCCATTGCTTTCTTTACGTTGACGAACGGCAGGACGATGAGGCCCGCGATGAAATAGAAGATGAGCGCCAGGATGCCGTAGCGCAGACTCCCAAACCATTGGTTGACGAGGCCGAAGATCATCGGTCCCGTCCACGAGGTGCCGCGTTCGCTGACTTCGTAGAACGAGTAGAACTCGGCTTCCTTCCCGGCGGGGATCATCTGCGCGAAGAGACTGCGGCTGATGGCTTGCGAGCCACCCATGACCATGGCGATGAACGCGCCGAGGATGAAGAACTCGGCGACGCGGCTCTCGCCTTTCAACCCACCATAGGCGTAGATGACCACGCCCGCCCAGATGACCAGGCTGACCACAATGGATTGTTTAGCGCCGATCCATCCGGCGAGTTTGCCCCATAGGAGCGCGCCGAAGAAGGCCAGGAATTGGATCATCAGGATGACGGCCGTCAACGTCTGCGTGTCCAATTCGATTCCGCCGCGCGCGATGGGGGCGGCCGCGAAGGTGGCCGAGACCGCGATTATGGTCTGGATGCCGTCGTTGTAGAGAAAGTAGGCCAGCAGGAATTTCAGCGTTTCGGGGAAGTGCTTGACCTCGCGGAAGGTCTGTCCCAATTGCTTGAAGCCGACGCTCACGTAGGTTTCGTTGGCGGGCAGGGCGCGGGCGGCGCGGCGCGAGCGCAGGCGCGCCCACGTCAGGAAGGAAAAGCCCAGCCACCAGAATCCCGCGGAGGCGAGGTTGATGCGCACGGCGAGGTCGCCCGGCACGCCGAGGCTGTCGCTGAAGATGAAGAAGGCCAGGTTGAGCGCCAGCAGGATACCGCCGCCGAGGTAGCCCATCGCCCAACCGTAGGAGGAGACGCGGTCGCGTTCCTCCTCGCTGGCAATATCAGGCAGGTAGGCGTTGTAGAAGACGATCGCCGCGCCGAACGCGAGGTTGGCAACGATGTAGAGCAGCCCTCCCATCCACCACAGGTTTCCCGTGATGAAAAACAGGAGAATGGTTGCAACTGCCCCGATGGTCGCAAAGATTTGCATCATGCGCTTGCGCATGTGCGAGTAGTCGGCAATGGCGCCGAGGATGGGCAGGAAGAGAACCTGCAGCCCAACGGAGAAGGAAACACAATAGGGGAAGAAGGAATCGGGCGCGACGGGAATGCCGAAGAAGCGCGCGTTCCCGTCGGGGAAGGCGCTGGCCGCGGAAGCCGCCAGCGCCGCGATGTACGGTCCGAGAAAGACCGTGCCGACTGTGGTGCTGAAGGCCGAGTTGGCCCAGTCGTACATTGCCCAACCGAAGATTTCCCTGCGGTCGTTTACTACGGGATTGGCTGTTGCCATGAGACGCCTCCATGCCTTGAATTGATGTCGAAATGAAGAACCCGACGGGGCGACATTCGTTTCGAACGCCCGCTCGCGTTCCATGATACAATAAAGTTGCTCCGGGTGGTGGAAATTTGCAAGGTCGTTGCCTGCTTTTCTGAAAATTGGGGGCGAAAATTTCTTGACCTATCCGCCTCATTCCTATATAATGCTCTGTTGCTGTTCTGATGGACTTCCCAGGACAGGTTGAATTATTTTAAGCCGTCAACCCAAGGTCAGGAGAGACGAATGGCATCTTCTTTGCCCCAGAAAAATTACGCGCGCATCCCTGTGAATCTCGGTCTTCCCAATCTGATTGAAGTACAACTCGATTCTTTCGAACGACTCAAGAAGGAGGGTTTGGGGGACCTCTTCCACGAAATTTCACCCATCGAATCCTACAACAAGGGAATGAAACTGTTCTTCCCCAGCCGCGGCCCCGAATCGAAACAGTGGGGGCTGAAATACTGGTTTGGGGATCCAAAACATTCCATCGAAGAATGCGTCGAACGCGATCTGACGTACGCCAGTCCGCTGTACGTTTCGGTGCTGCTGGCGGGACCTGATGTCCCCGAACCGATCAAGCAGGATATTTTCCTCGGCGATTTTCCCGAAATGACCGACAAGGGGACGTTCATCATCAACGGGACGGAGCGCGTCGTCGTCTCGCAGCTGATCCGCTCCCCGGGCGTTTACTTCGAAGCGCCCACGGACCGTTCGACGGGCCGCCCGCTGGCGATGGCGAAACTCATCCCCGACCGCGGCGCGTGGATGGAGTTCGAAACGCGCAAATCCGATTACATCATCCTGAAATTCAATCGCAAGCGCACGGTGCCGATTACGATCTTCCTGCGCGCCCTCTCGGCCGTTTCGGACGGCAGCGCCGACTCCCCGCTCAAGAACGGCACGGATGAGGAGATCATCGCCATCTTCCAGAATGTGGATAACAATCCCGACCGCATGTTCATTGCCTCCACCCTGCGCCAGGAACCGGAATGGGACCTCAGCGGGGGCAAGACCATTGCCGAAGCCGCTTTGATCGAGTTCTTCAAGAAGATGCGCCCCGGCGACCCGGCCACGCTCGAAAACGCGCGCGCCTTCCTCGAGGAACAACTCTTCGACCAGCGCCATTACGATCTGGAGCGTGTCGGACGCTACAAACTGAACCAGAA
The DNA here is from genome assembly GCA_034411715.1 of Anaerolineales bacterium. Lineage (GTDB taxonomy): Bacteria > Chloroflexota > Anaerolineae > Anaerolineales > Villigracilaceae > Denitrolinea. Next base: position 19,995 of record DAOUMJ010000043.1, read on the forward strand.
ACTGGATCTGCAGATCCCCATTCCGCACCGCACCATCACCAAGAACGATATCATCCGTCTCGTGCGGCGCATGATTCTAATCAACAACGGCGTCGAACGCCCGGACGATATTGATCACCTCGGCAACCGACGCGTCAAGACGGTCGGCGAACTTATCCAGAACAAACTCCGTATCGGCCTGCGCCGCATGGAACGCGTCATCAAAGAGCGCATGTCCATCCGCGACCAGGAACAGCTTTCACCGGTTACGCTGATCAATATTCGACCCGTTGTGGCGGCCCTGCGCGAATTCTTCGGTTCCAGCCAGTTGAGCCAGTTCATGGACCAAACCAACCCCCTGGCGGAACTGCGCCACAAGCGCACGCTCTCGGCCCTCGGCCCGGGCGGCCTGCGGCGCGAGCGCGCCGGCTTCGACGTGCGTGACGTGCATCACTCGCATTATGGCCGTATCTGTCCCATCGAAACGCCCGAAGGTCCGAACATCGGCTTGATTGGTCGTCTCGCCTCCTTCTCCCGCGTGAACGAATACGGGTTCATCGAAACGCCGTATCGCAAGGTCGTCAAATCCCTGCCCTGCGATGACGAACGTCTCGAGGGCCGCTCCGTCCGCGGGGATGCGCTGGACGCCAAAGGCAACGTGATCGTCAAGGACGGCGAGCGCATCACCGCCAAAATGCTGAAATCGCTGGCGAAGGCCGGGAAGGATATTCCCGTCGTTCCCTTCATCTCGGACCAGGTGGATTACCTGTCCGCAGACGCCGAGGATAAATACGTCATCGCGCAGGCCAACGCGCCCTTGACGGAAACCGATGAATTCGTCCGCGAGCGTATTTCCTGCCGCTACCACTCGGGCTTTTTATTCCAGACGCCCGATAACGTGGACTACATGGATGTCGCGCCGCATCAGGTGGTGGGCATCAGCGCGGCGTTGATCCCCTTCCTCGAACACGACGACGCCAACCGCGCCCTGATGGGCTCCAACATGCAGGCGCAGGCCGTGCCGCTGGTGCGCCCTGAAATCCCGATGGTTTCTACCGGAATGGAATATCACGCCGCCCTGGATTCGGGGCAGGTCATCGTAGCGGTCGAGGACGGCGAAGTAATCTCCGTCACTGGCAGGACGATCATGGTGAAGGAGAAGAAGGGAACCCGCGTCTACCAGTTGCGGAAGTATCAACGCTCCAACCAATCCACCTGCATTGACCAGCGCCCGGCGGTGGTGAAGGGACAGATCGTCAAACGCGGCGACATCATCGCCGATTCTTCCTCCACCGAAAGCGGCGAACTGGCGCTCGGACAGAACGTGGTGGTGGCCTTCGTCTCGTGGGAGGGCGGCAACTTCGAAGACGCCATCCTGATCTCGGAACGGCTCGTCCAGGAGGATCGTTTCACTTCGGTTCACATCGAAAAGTACGAGGTGGAGGCGCGCGACACGAAACTGGGTCCCGAGGAGATCACGCGCGACATCCCCAATGTCGGGGAAGATGCGATCAAGGATCTCGACGAGAACGGCATCATCCGTATCGGCGCGGAAGTCGGGCCGAACGACATCCTTGTCGGCAAGATCACGCCCAAGGGCGAGAAGGAACTTACGCCGGAGGAACGCCTGCTGCGCGCCATCTTTGGCGAGAAATCGCGCGACGTAAAGGATACGTCCCTGCGCATGCCGCACGGCGAGCGCGGCAAAGTGGTGGACGTGAAAGTTTTCACCCGCGAGGAAAATTCCGATCTTTCCGCGGGCGTGGATATGATGGTGCGCGTCTCGGTGGCGCAGCGCCGCAAGATCACCGCAGGCGACAAGATGGCCGGGCGCCACGGCAACAAGGGGGTGGTATCCAAAGTCGTCCCTGTGGAGGACATGCCCTTCCTCGAAGACGGCACTCCCGTTGACATCATCTTGAATCCGCTGGGTGTGCCCGGCCGTATGAACATCGGCCAGGTGCTGGAAGTCCATCTCGGCTGGGCCGCCAAGCGACTTGGTTTTCGCGCTATTACGCCCGTTTTCGATGGCGCTTCGGAATCCGAAATCGAAGCCGAATTGGCCCGCGCCTGGCTCATGGACCAGGCGTGGCGCGAATCCGCGAACGCCGCCTGGGAATGGCTTAAAGAGCAGGAGTACGACCCCGAGGCCATTCAGGACGACGACGAAATCCGCCGTCTTTACCTGGAGGAATGGCTGGGTGAGCGGGATTACAATCCTCGCCATTTATACGAGGAGGACTATGCCCGCCTGTCGGCGGCCCGCGAATGGCTTCGCGATCGCGGCTACGATCCCGATCAGGTTTTTGGCCTGGAAGAGGAGACGGTGCATCGCCGCCATCCTGAACGGGACGAATATACAATTCGCGCCTGCCTGCGCCTGTGGATGGAAACGCTTGGCTACACCAAAAAGGTGGCGGACGATAAAGTACACGAGGCCGCCCTGGAGGCGATGCGTGAGAAGGGCATCCCCATGCCGATTCTCGGTAAACAGATCCTGCGCGACGGGAAGACAGGCCTGCCATACGATCAGCCTGTGACGGTCGGCGTGATGACAATTCTCAAACTTCACCACCTGGTGGAAGACAAGGTTCACGCGCGCTCAACGGGGCCGTACAGCCTTGTGACGCAACAACCGCTCGGCGGCAAGGCGCAATTCGGCGGTCAACGCTTCGGCGAGATGGAAGTTTGGGCGCTTGAAGCCTACGGCGCGGCCTACACTTTGCAGGAGATGTTGACGGTCAAATCGGACGACGTGCAGGGACGCGTCAACACCTACGAGGCTATCGTCAAGGGCGAGCCGATCGAGGAGCCGAGCATCCCCGCTTCGTTCCGCGTGCTCGTGAAGGAACTGCAAAGCCTCGGGCTGGCTGTGGAGGCGGTGGGCGAGGGCGGCGATATGGTCAAGTTCGGCAAGGACGAGGAGAAGACCCATCCGCCCCG
>DAOUMJ010000044.1:0-8624 GCA_034411715.1 Anaerolineales bacterium
CCGTTGGGAAAGCCTCGCGCTTGTCCCGTTTCTCTTGCCTCTGGCAAGCCATACCTTGTGCGACTTTCCCTTTTTGGTTTCGGCTCGTCCGAGTTAGGGCGGACACGCAGGTCCGCCCCTACCGGTCATTCCAACGAATTTTGCGAATTTTGGGAGGCAAATTCGGTAAAAACCATCATAGCGCCTTTTATTACTTTTTATCTTGTGAAAAGTGACACTTTAACTGGTCACTTAAAAACCCTTATGATATACTTTCTTCGCTGTGCAAGTCTCAATTCTTTGTCGAGGATGTTATGTTGCTTGAGTATCTTGCCATTGCGCTTCTCATAGCGCTTGCCATTGTTGTCGGTTTGATTGCCATCGGTTTGGGGGAATTGTTCGGGCCGAAGCGCAAATCCCAGGTGAAGAATGAACCGTATGAATCGGGCATGAGTCCAATCGGCCCGGGCACACGGCGAATGCCGGTGCGCTTCTATCTCATCGCGGTCCTGTTCATCCTGTTCGATATCGAAGTCGTCTTCTTTCTTCCGTGGGCGGTGGTCTTTCGCCAGTTGGGGCTGTTCGGCTTGATCGAGATGGCAATTTTCATCATCATCTTATTGGTAGGCTATGTGTATGCCTGGAAGAAAGGAGCCCTCGAATGGGAGTAGAGCAGAAACTCGGCAATATGGGCGTGGTGACCACGACGCTGGAAACGGTGGTTAATTGGTCGCGGACGCGCGCCATGTGGCCGATGCTGTTTGGACTGGCCTGCTGCGCCATCGAGATGATGGCGGCGCAGGCGCCGAATTACGATATGAGCCGTTTCGGGATGGAATTGATGCGCGCCAGCCCGCGCCAAAGCGACCTGATGATCGTGGCCGGGCGCGTCTCGCGCAAGATGGGACCCGTCCTGCGCCGCCTGTACGACCAGATGCCCGAACCGAAGTGGGTGCTGGCCATGGGCGACTGCGCCTCGTGCGGCGGCGTGTTCAATAACTATGCCATCTTCCAGGGGGTGGACGAGGTGGTGCCGGTGGACATTTACGTGGCTGGTTGTCCGCCGCGCCCCGAGGCGTTGATCCACGGCGTGGTGACGCTGTACGAGAAGGTGCAGGCCATGAAGTTCAAGGATTTGGCGAAGGGATAATCTCTTTGCGAGGCGGGGATTGCTCACCTGCCCTGGCGGGCGGTGCCAGGGTCGTCGGGAAGTACGCCCTCCTCGCAATGACGGATCGAAATATGGACACGAAACTCGAAAAGATCGTCCAGGCTTTGCAGGAAAAATTCAAGGCGCAGGCGGAGGAGTTCCGCGGCGAGGCGCACGTTTTCGTGGAGGCGGCGCAGATCGTGGACGCGTTGGCCTTTCTGCGCGACCGGCAGGGCTTCGAATTGCTCTCGGCGATGACGGCGGTGGATTACTGGCCGCAGGAAGAGCCGCGCTTCCACGTCGTCTATCAACTGACCTCGCTGGCGAACAACCTGTCCCTGACGATCCGCGTCCCGGTCCCTGCGGGTGGCGACCAGCCCGAGGTCCCGACCGTGACCGGGGTGTACGGCAGCGCCAACTGGCGCGAGCGCGAAATCTGGGACATGTTCGGCGTCCGCTTCACGGGGCATCCCGACCTGCGCCGCATCCTGATGCCGCCCGATTGGGAGGGACATCCCCTGCGCAAGGATTATCCGCTCGGGTACGAAGAGCCGCAGTTCACCTTCAACTTCGATGAGATCGACCTGCGAAAGCCATACGCGAAGGAATAGCAAGGCCATGACGCAACTCGAAGAAGTCACCCTCGACGAATTGAAACACCTGGTTTCCAACCGCGCCATTGCGGGCGAGACCATGATGCTGAACATGGGGCCGCAGCACCCGGCCACGCACGGCGTCCTGCGCCTGCTGCTCGAACTGGACGGCGAGATCGTGATCAACTGCATCCCGGATATCGGTTTCCTGCACACCGGCATCGAGAAGAACATGGAGGCCAAGACCTACCAGAAGGCCGAGGTGATGACCGACCGGCTGGATTACCTGAGCACGGTCACCAACAACCTGGCTTACTGCATGGCGGTGGAGAAACTGGTGGATCTGGATGTGCCGCCGCGCGCGCAGGCCTTGCGCGTCATCCTGACCGAACTGCAGCGTCTCGCCTCGCACCTGGTGTGGATCGGCACGCACGCCCTCGATCTGGCGGCCATGTCCATGTTCATGTACACCTTCCGCGAGCGCGAGCAGATTTTGGACATTTTGGAACTGATCTCCGGCCAGCGCATGATGACCACCTACATCCGTCCCGGCGGGGTGTGGCGGGATGTGCCGGTGGAATTCGAAACCGCGGTGCGAGAGTTTATCAAGACCTTTCCGAAGCGGATTGACGAATACGAAGCCCTGCTGACCCGCAACCCGTTCCTCCTGGACCGTCTGCTGGGCATCGGCAAACTGACGCAGGAGAAAGCCCTCAGTTTTGGCGTGACCGGCCCGATCCTGCGCGCCACCGGTGTGGACTGGGACCTGCGCAAGAAGCGTCCCTACATGGGCTACGAGCAATACGATTTCATCGTTCCCACCCGCACGGAAGGCGACAACTACGCCCGCTACCTGGTGCGCGTGCAGGAGATGCGCGAGTCGCTCAAGATCGTGGAGCAGGCGCTGAACAAACTGCCGCTGGGACCCGTCCGCTCGGACAACCGCAAGTTCGTCCCGCCGCCGCGCTCGGAGATCGGCCTCAGCATGGAAGCGCTCATCCATCACTTCAAGTTGTGGACCGAGGGCTTCGACGCGCCGAAGGCCGCCATCTACTCGGCGGTGGAGGGTCCGCGCGGCGAACTGGGCGTGTACCTGGAAGGCGACGGCGGCCCCAAACCCTACCGCGTCCACATGCGGACGCCCTCTTTCGAGAACGTGGGCGTGATCCCCGAAATATGCAAAGGTCATTTGGTGGCCGACCTGATCGCCATCATTGGCTCGATTGACTTTGTGCTGGGAGATATTGACCGATGAGCCTGGCTGAAAAATATCCGAAGGAAATCAATCAAATTCTGGCGAAGTATCCGCCGGAGCAGAAGCGCTCGGCGGTGATGCCGCTGCTCCACCTGGCGCAGTTGCAGACAGGCTGCGTGGATCGCCATGCCATGCGGGAAATCGCCGCCCTGCTGGAGATGACCGAGACGGAGATCGCTTCCATCATCGGTTTTTACACGCTGTATCATGACAAGCCCGAAGGCAAACTTCGCATCCAGGTCTGCACCGACCTGCCCTGCGCGCTGCGCGGCGCGGACAAGTTCCTCGAGTCGCTGTGCAGCAACCTGGGCATCAAGGTCGGCGAGACCACGCCCGACGGCCTGGTCACGCTCGAGGCGGTCATGTGCCTGGCGGCTTGCGATAAGGCGCCGATGTTCCAAGTGCAGGGCGCGGACGGGATCGAGTATCACGAGAACATGACAGTTGACCGGACGATGGAGTTGGTTGAGGCGTTGAGGAAGAGCAAGAAGTAATTGGTAAATGGTAATTGGCGACTCGCTTTTCGCAGTACCGCACACTTGCCCTGGCGTGCAAGTGCCAGGGAGATTTATCTTGCCACTGCGAGGCAACATGAATGTTGCAGTACTAACCGTGAGTGAAAAATGAAGCCAAAGGATTTTGACGCCGATAAATTCGCGGCGGCTTTGAAGGAAAGCGCGGATGAGGCGTTTAGAGGTGCAGACTTGATGTTTCGGCATAGGAAGAACGGCTACGCTTTATTTTGGGCCCATGCCGCTCTGCAAAGAAAAATGGCAGTCATCCTTTGCAAAGAAACGCGGAAAATGCCGCCCTGGAGAAAAGACCTAACAAGATTAGCCGGTTTCGCGCACGTAAAACTGACGAAGGAACAAAGAGAACTTTGCAAGATGTTGAATTTTTATCACGTTGAAGGATTGTATCTGGGACTTCATTACCCGGAGCCTTCCAGGAAGGAAGCGAAAGAGTTGTTATTCCGCGCAAAAGAATTCGCGTCATCGTTACCAAACCCTCTGGCAGAATAGAAATCTATGACACATATCCTTTTACGTCATCGTGACATCCCGGACATCCACCAACTTGCTGTCTACCAAAAGAACGGCGGCTTCGAGGCCTGGAAAAATTCCGTGACCAAATTGAAGCCCGAGGAAGTGACCAACGAGGTCAAGGCTTCGGGTCTGCGCGGGCGCGGCGGCGCGGGATTCCCCACCGGCATGAAATGGGCCTTCATGGATAACAAGAACTGGCCGCATTACGTGGTCGCCAACGCGGACGAGTCCGAGCCCGGCACGTTCAAGGACCGCGAGATCATGGAGCGGAATCCGTTCCAGTTTCTGGAGGGGGTCGCCATCGCCTCCTACGCGGTCGGCGCGAACGCGGCTTACGTCTACCTGCGCGGCGAGTTCTGGCAGGTGGCGCGTTTCCTCGACGAGAAGATCGCGGAGATGGAAGCGGCGGGATTCCTGGGCGACAAACTCTTCGGCACGGACTATTCGCTCCGCATCCACACCCATCTCGGCGCGGGCGCGTACATCTGTGGCGAGGAGACCGCCCTGCTGGAATCGATGGAAGGCAAACGCGGCCAGCCGCGCGTGAGGCCGCCGTTCCCGCCCTCCTTCGGCCTCTACGGCAAACCGACCGTCGTCAATAATGTGGAGACGCTCACCAACGTCCCGCTCATCCTCGCCAACGGCGCGGAGTGGTACAAATCCTTCGGCACGGAAGACAGCGCCGGGGTGAAGGTCTTCTCGCTTTCGGGGCGCGTCAAAAAGCCCGGCAACTACGAACTGCCCTTCGGCAAGACCTTCCGCGAACTGATCTATGGAGAGGGCGGCGGGATCATTGACGACCGACCCATCAAGGCCGTCATGCCGGCGGGCGCGTCCTCCTCGCTCATCGTGGCGGACGACAAGTCGCTCGATACGCCGATGGAATACGCGGCCGTCCGCACGCTCGGCGCGGACCTTGGCTCGGCCTCCGTCATCGTCATTGACGACACGGTCAGCATCGAATGGGTCGTCAGCAAGACCATCCATTTCTTCAAGCACGAATCCTGCGGCAAATGCACCCCCTGCCGCGAGGGCAATTACTGGATGTTGAACATTCTGCGCCGCATGGATCACGACATCGAGAAGGAAGATGTTGATTTGCTCTACAACGTGGCGAAGCAGATGCAGGGCAAATGTCTCTGCGCGCTGGGCGAGTTTGCCACGATGGCGGTTGTGACGGGAATCGAAAGGTTCCCGGCGGATTTTGGTAAGTAGTAATTGGCAATTGGTAATTGAGACGTGAAAAGGATATTGGATTACGAAGTGATTTTTCGAGAAGAAGAGGAAAGCGGTTTTACCGTGATTGTTCCCGCTCTTCCCGGTTGCGTTACGTTCGGCGAGACTTTGGAAGAAGCGGAAGAGATGGCGAAGGAAGCAATCGAGTTGTATCTTGAAAGCCTGCGTGAGCATGACGAGGTAGTTCAATAGTATCAGTAGAACTGCTTGTTCGTTTCGGACTCCAAAGTCTCCAGACTTTGGATGGCGCGCAAAATCCGGCCCCACAGGGGCGCTTCGTGAAGATTTTGCACTCCGAGAAACGATTTGTAGTGGAGCCTCTTGATGACAGACGTAACACTGACGATTGATAACAAACAAGTGACGGTTCCCGCCGGGACTTTGGTGGCGGACGCGGCCAAACTGGCTGGAATCAGCATCCCGGTCTTCTGCTATCACCCGAAGATGGAACCGGCTGGCATGTGCCGCTTATGCCTGGTGGAGATCGGCCGCCCGATGATGGATCGCGCCACCGGCAAACCCATCCTCGACGAAAAGGGCGAACCCAAAATTCAATTCATGCCCAAACTCGAAACGGCCTGCACCAACCGCGTCGAGCCGGGCATGGTGGTCAAGACCCAGCGCACCTCCGAACGCGCCAGGGCGGGGCAAAAGGACACGGTGGAATTTTTGCTCACCTCCCACCCGCTCGACTGCCCGATCTGCGACAAGGGCGGCGAGTGTCCGCTCCAAAACCTGACGATGGCGCACGGCCCCGGCAAGAGCCGCTTCCTCTACGACGAGAAACAGCATCTCGCCAAGCGCGTCCCACTGGGCGAATTGATCTGGCTGGACCGCGAACGCTGTATCCAGTGCGGACGCTGCATCCGCTTCCAGGAGGACATCGCCGGGGAGCCGGTCATCGGCTTCGACCAGCGCGGCCGCCTGACGCAGATCGTCTCCTTCTCGGACCCCGGGTTCGATTCTGTTTTCTCGGGTAACACCACCGACATCTGCCCCGTCGGCGCGTTGACCACCGCGGACTTCCGCTTCGGGGCGCGCCCGTGGGAGCTCCAGAGCGCGGCTTCGATTTGCGGACAGTGTCCCGTCGGGTGCAACGTCACGTTCAACATCCGCCGCGAGGCCAAAGCGGATGGGAAGATCGTCATTAAGCGCGTCATGCCGCGTCAGAACGAGCAGGTCAACGAGATCTGGATTTGCGACAAAGGCCGCTTTGCCTATCATTACGTCGAGAGCGAAGAGCGCCTGGACAAGCCGCTGGTCGCCAAAGACGGAAAACTGGGAAAGGCCTCGTGGAAATCGGCGCTCGACCTGGCCTCTGAAAAACTGTCCGCCGCGAAGAAGAATCTCGTGGTGCTGGCTTCGGGACGGCTCTCCAACGAGGATTTGTTCAACTTGAAGTCCCTCGCCGACATGGCGGGTGGAAAAGCCATTTTGTACACCGACATGGGCGGCGGCGAGTTGACGACCTATGTGGGAGTTTCGCAGGGATTCGATCTCGGCAGGTTCGGCGCGGGGGACGCGATCCTGGTCGTCGCTTCGGATTTGTACGAGGAAGCGCCCTTATGGTGGCTCAGGATCAAGGCCGCCGCCGAGCGCGGCGCGACGCTCATCGTCGCCAACCCACGCGCCACGAAATTGGACAGGTACGCGAAATTCGTCATTCGCTATGGGTATGGCGATGAAATCGTCACTGTTGAAGACTTGAAGGGGAAGAACAAGATTGCAGACGCGTTTGCCAGAGCCGAAAATGCCGTCGTTTTCTTTGGAAGCGAAGGGCTGGGATTGGCCGGTTCCGCCTCCGTTGCGGCGGCCGCGGCAGATTTGTTGAAGGAAGTTGGTCATGCGGGTAAATTCAACAGCGGACTCATCGGCGTCTGGCCGCGCGCCAACGACCAGGGCGCGTGGGAAATGGGCTTCGAGACCAGCGACGACCTTGCCGAGGAACTCAAGGGGAAGGCCGTTTATATCGCGGGCGCGGACCCGGCGGGCGACGACCCCGCGCTGGCGAAGGCGCTCAAATCGGCCAGGTTTGTGGTGACGCAGGATATTTTGCTGACCGCCACGGCCGGGCTGGCGGATGTCGTTCTGCCCGCGCAGGCCTACACCGAGCGCGAGGGGACGTTCACTTCGGGCGAACGCCGCGTGCAGCGGTTCTATCCCGCTGTGCCGGTCACGGGCGAGGCGCGTCCCGACTTCGCCATCACCTCGCAGATCGCGCGGGGGATGGGCTACATTCTGGAAGGCACGTCGCCTTCGATTGTGTTCGACTATCTGGCAACCGACGTGAAATCCTTCGATGGACTGAATTACGAAAAACTGGCGCAAGTTACCGAGCAATGGCCGATCGTGGGACGCGAGGATGTGAACTTTGGCGGCACGTGTTACGAGAACAAGGAGGGACTGGGCGCGCAGTTGACCAGCGCGGCGGCGCGCGGCGAGACCTTCGAACTGCCCGTCGTTAAAAAGGCCAAATCCCTGCGCCCGAAGGAGGGCGAACTGCTGGCTGTGCCGGTGACGAAACTCTACGATCAGGGTACGACGGTCGTCCCCGCGGCGCTGCTGGCGGAACGGATCGGCGAGCCGCTGGTGACGCTGCATCCCTCCACCGCGCAGGCGCTGGGCGCGGCGGCCGGGGAGTGGATCAAACTCAGTTGGAACGGGAGCCAGTCCGAGGTCCGCGTGAGAACCGATGAGACCGTCTCGGCGGGCGTCGCGCTCGTCCCGCGCAGTTTCGGTTTGGCGGTGCGCGAGCCGGTCATGGTCTCGGTCAAGTCTGCCAAAAAGGTGAAATAACTATGTCGTGGGCGCTGTTTTTGGAATGGTTCATCAAATCGCTGGTTCTGATCCTGACCCTGCTGGTCGGTTTCGGATACCTGACGTATTACGAGCGCCGCTTCCTGGCGCGCATCCAGGTGCGCGTCGGCCCCAACCGGGCCGGGCCGTATGGATTGATGCAATGGATGGCGGACGCGGTCAAGTTGATCTTCAAGGAGGAGTTGACGCCAGCGAAGGTTTATAAACTGGTGTTCTTCTTCGCGCCGATCGTGACGATGGTTCCGTCCGTCGTGATCGCGGCGGTCATCCCGTGGGGGACTTCGTTCGAGTTGGGCGGGCGGACGATCAATCTGTACCTGGCGGACATCAACGTGGGAGTCGTTTATCTGATGTCCATCGCTTCGATCGCGGTCTATGGGATCGTGCTGGCGGGCTGGTCGAGCAACAACAAATATGCCATGATGGGCGGACTGCGTTCCTCGGCGCAGATGATCTCCTACGAGTTGACGCTCGGCCTGATGTTCGTGGCGGCCATCCTGCTGGGGAACTCGATGAGCCTGGTGGATATTGTGGAAGCGCAGAAGGAT
>DAOUMJ010000045.1:0-9217 GCA_034411715.1 Anaerolineales bacterium
ACTAACCGCAGAGCGCGCCGAGAGCGCAGAGTTCTTCATTGTTAAGTCTCTGCGTACTCTGCGATCTCGGCGGTAAAACAACCTTTTGCAGTAGAGTCACACTTGGTCTCGAAGTTTTTCCTCGATGGAATTGACAAACTGAACGGCAAATTCCACGATTCGCTCTGCCATTGTTCGTGAGATTTCAAGTTTGTCTTCGTAATCCCCCGTTTGACGCGTATCAAAGGCGGTATGTAAGAATTTCCCCATTTCTTTTGGCAGGACGCCTGTTTTGATAAAGTGCCTATCGAACAACGCCAGCACGCCACTGTGTTTCGATGTTTCCTCGCCAATGGCGGCAAGGATGGCAAGCGCGGCGTAGAACATGGCGTAATAGGCGCGGTTGACAATGCTCGCCGTATCCGCGTTTTGGTTAAGGAGGAGTTGCGCCGTGTTCAAGGTTTCGCGGGCGCGTTCCATGCGATATCGAATCAACTCTTTCGAGTAGGGCGGCTTTTTCGTCATGCAGGAATCCCCTCTTTTTTCACATTTCGATACAGTGGCATAAAGCCGTAGCGCTTCATTTTTTCCTGGGTGGTTGGAATCGCCGAAATGACCTTGCCCGCCTCGAAACCCACTTCCCAAGTGACATCGGACACTAGAAAACGGGTTTGGTCATCCAGTTTGGGAAGGATCACGAACAGGTCAATATCCGAATCGCGGGTTGCGTCGCCGCGTGCTTGCGAACCGAACAGGATCACCTTGACAGGTTGACCCAACGCCTGCGTCAACCGCTGGCGGACTTCGGCGGCTAATTTCAAAGCGCGGACTCGCGGACGAGATTTCATATTTCGATTATACCGCAGGGGGTTCGAGGCGATGGAAGATTTCCGTTGAGACCTGACATGTCTCATCCGCGCCACGATTAACCACAACCCTCGCGTGGACATCGGCTATAATCCATCAGACTCCCGCGGACTATAGCGCCCGTCAGGGTGGACATGTCAGGACTTTCCACTGGAACGCCGAGTCCGTCTTCGCTACGCCCGAAACCTGGTCTGTCCGCCTTGCGTTTCCTCGATAATTACGGAGAGGCCCCGTCTTTCTATGCCAATAGTTTCTCTCGCTGAATGGAATCAGTTTTTGGAGGGCCATCCCAACGCGCATATTTTACAGACAGGGGAGTGGGGGGAACTAAAAGGGGGCTTTGGGTGGGAGGCGGTTCGCGTTGTCTCTGGCGATGTCGGCTTGCAAATTCTGTTTCGCAAATTACCGCTTGGTTTTACGATCGCGTACGCGCCTAAACCAGTGATCAGTAATCAGTCATCAGTGATTGGTGAGCAGTTTTGGAAGGAAGTGGATTCGGTTTGCCGAAAGCACCGCGCCGTCTTCCTCAAAATCGAACCTGACCTTTGGGAAGACTCCCCAACCTTTGCGTTACGCAATACGCAATATGGAATACGGAAATCCCCCCACAACATCCAGCCTCCGCGCACTATCATCGTGGACATTCGCGGAAGCGAAGAGGAAATCCTGGCGCGAATGAAACAGAAAACGCGCTACAACATCCGCCTGGCGGAGAAGAAGGGAGTGACCGTCCGCGCCTGGGACGACATCCCCGCCTTCCACAGGATGATGCTTATTACGGGCGGGCGCGATCAGTTCGGCGTCCACTCGCTGGAATATTATCGCCGCGCTTATGAGTTGTTTCATCCAACAGGCATGGCTGAATTGTTGGTCGCCGAATTCGAGGGGAAGCCTCTGGCCGCGCTGATGGTCTTCGCGCGCCCCTCCGGGCGTCGCGCCTGGTACATGTTTGGCGCATCCACGGACGAGCATCGCAACCTTATGCCGACCTACCTCCTGCAATGGGAGGCGATGAAGTGGGCGCGCGCCAAAGGCGCGGAGGAATACGATCTATGGGGCGTCCCCTACGAAGACGAGGCGGCGCTCGAGGCGAATTTCGAGACGCGCCGCGATGGTCTGTGGGGTATCTATCGCTTCAAGCGCGGGTTTGGCGGCGAGTTGAAGAGGTCACAGCAGGCGGCGGATCGAGTCTACCAGCCGCTTCTCTACAGACTTTATTTGTGGCGATTTGCGGGACGTGAGAGTGGATGATGGATACCTTCAACATCCAACCTTCAACCTGGAACGCGATTATCTCATCACTTCCCGGGGCGCATTTTCTCCAAACTTTTGAATGGGGACAGGTGAAGGCGCGGTATGGGTGGACGCCTTTTTACGCGGTGTGGACTGAAGACCAGTTTTCAGTGATCAGCGACCAGTTATCAGTACCTGATCACTGTGTCGCGGCTTGTTTGATACTCAAACGCACTATCCCCATCCGTGGACTATCCGCGCGGCTTTCGGTGCTATACGCGCCGAAGGGGCCCCTGCTCGACTGGTCGAACGCATCCCTCCGCAAACGTGTGTTGGACGATTTGCAATCCTTTGCCAAAAAGCAGGGCGCGCTCTTCTTGAAGATAGACCCTGACGTGGTGCTAGGGACGGGCATTCCCGGCGCGGCGGACGCGGTGGAGGAGGGCGAGGGGGCCGCGCTTCAATCCGAGCTGGCGCGGCGGGGATGGGGCTATTCGTCCGACCAGATCCAATTCCGCAACACGGTGCTGGTTGACCTGACCGCCTCCGAAGACAAGATGCTGGCGAGGATGAAGCAGAAGACGCGCTATAACGTCCGCCTGGCGGAGAGGAAGGGCGTCGCATTGCGCGTAGGCACAGCGGACGATTTGCCGATGCTCTACAAGATGTACGCGGAAACGTCTGTGCGCGATGGGTTTGTGATTCGCGATCGGGATTATTACATGACGGTTTGGAAGTTGTTCATGTCGAATGCCGCCTCGCCGGTTGCCAATTACCAATTACCAATTACCATTCCCTTGATCGCCGAAGTCAACGGCGAACCCGTGGCAGGTCTGTTCTTCTTCACGTTTGCGGGCCGCGCGTATTATGTCTATGGCATGTCGCGCGAAGTCCACCGCGAGAAGATGCCGACGTATCTCTTGCAGTGGGAAGCGATGAAGCGCGCCAAAGCCGCGGGATGCGCGGTCTACGACCTTTGGGGCGCGCCGGAGACCTTCGACGAGTCCGATTCGATGTGGGGCGTCTATCGTTTCAAGGAGGGGCTGGGCGGGCGCGTCGTCCGCACCCTCGGCGCGTGGGACTTCGCCCCGAATCGGTTCTGGTATCGCATCTACTCCGAGTTCATCCCGCGCGTGCTGGATGTGATGCGGGCGCGCGGAAAACGGAAAGTCGTCCAGGCCGCAGGCGCTTGATCGAATACTTCGTATTGCATATTTCGTAAACGCGTTACGCACTACGCACTACGCAACACGCACTACGCAACACGCAACACACATTACGTTTTACATTTTGAAAGGACGCCCATGCCCCCCATCCCCCGCCTCCGCTTCGCCCACCTCCCAACCCCCATCGAAGAATTGCCGCGTCTTTCCGCGGCGCTTGGCGGGCCGCGACTCCTCGTCAAACGCGACGACCAGACCGGGCTGGCCTTCGGCGGGAACAAGACCCGCAAACTGGAATTCCTCGTCGCCGAGGCGCAGGAGCAGGGGGCGCGGATGCTCATCTCCGCGGGCGCGATCCAGTCCAATCACTGCCGCCAGACCGCCGCGGCCGCGGCGCGCTTCGGCTTCGAATGTACGCTGGTGTTGACCGGCGAAATGCCGAAGCGGCCCACCGCCAATATTTTATT
Source organism: Anaerolineales bacterium (assembly GCA_034411715.1). Taxonomy (GTDB): domain Bacteria; phylum Chloroflexota; class Anaerolineae; order Anaerolineales; family Villigracilaceae; genus Denitrolinea. Next base: position 3,710 of record DAOUMJ010000045.1, read on the forward strand.
GGATCAACTTTTCGGAGCGCGCATCGTCAACGTGCCGGATCGGAAAGACCGAGACCGCATCTTGCAGGGGACTTTCGACACAGCGGCGGCGGAGGGGAAGAAACCCTACCTCGTCCCTTATGGCGGATCGAGTCCCACGGGCGCGCTGGGCTACGCGTTTGCGATGGAGGAGTTGATGAAGCAAATGGCAGATTTCCGAAGCCTGCGAGACTTCGAAAATCTTGATTGGATCGTCTTTGGCACGTCCTCCGGTGGCACGCACGCGGGGCTGGTGTTGGGTCAGCGCGTCTTTGGGTTCAAAGGCAAGGTTTTGGGCGTCAGCATTGACGAACCCGTGGAGTGGTTGCAGAAGAGCGTCTCGGCGCTGGCTTCGTCCGCGAGCGAAAGGTTGGGGGAGCGGATCGAGTTCGCGCCGGCTGACGTGTTGGCAAACGCCGATTACTGCCGCGCCGGCTACGGGGTCCTGACCGAGGCGGAGCGCGAAGCCGTCCATCTGTTCGCGCGTACCGAAGGTCTGCCGCTCGATCCCGTCTACACGGGGCGCGCCGCGGCGGGGATGATTGACCTCATCCGCAAAGGGTTTTTCAAGAAAGATGAAACCGTGCTGTTCTGGCATACGGGCGGGGGACCCGCGCTGTTCGCCGAAAAATACGCCTCCATCGTCGAATGAAGTATCTCACCGCGCTGTTCGCGATTTTTATCGCGGTCGTCATCTCGCTGGCGGATGCGGGGCAACTTGGTTTTTTGCGCGGGCTTTACGACTTTCCGTACGGCGACAAAGCGGGACATTTTCTTTTGTATGGAATCCTGGCCTTTTTGGTTAACCTGCTCGCCCTGCGCTCTTTTCCCAATCGGCCGAAACCGCTTGCGTGGATCGTTTCGATGGGGCTTGCCCTTGTCATCGGCCTCGAGGAATGGTCGCAGGCCTTGTCTCCTCATCGTACCTCCGAATGGGCGGATTTGGTTTTCAGTTTTGCGGGTGTCGCGCTTGGCGCGTGGCTGGCCTGGAAACTGGCGCAAAAACACGTGCGCTGATCAAACACAGAACCCCGTTTTCTCGAAGAAAACGGGGTTCTGCATTCCCCCCTCTCCCGTGTTCGTCGGGAGAGGGGCCGGGGGTGAGGGCCTCCCCTACGGCTTCAAAACCAAATGCCCTTCCGCGTCCTTGACGACCGATTCCTGCTCCCACCACATCGGGTAATACTGCACCGTTGCCCACAGCGCGGCCATATCAATGTAGTGCGGATGATAGGCATGTCCCGACTGGCCTGTGGTGTGGACGGTGAGCGAGTTGTTCAGGTTGCTCATGTCCACGATCATGCGCATCGAGGGAAGCCAGTCCACCGCGAAACCGACGCCCACGTCCCAGCCGGTGGCGTTGACGATGCCCTGTCCGCCGCCCGTCTCGAAGGGACCGCGGTTGAAGAGGGCCTCGATCGGTCCGATGCCCGATTCGCCCAGCGAGGCGTTGCGGAAGGCGGCGGTGTGCAGTTCGCCCCAGCGCGGCCATTTGGTGGGATCTTTGCCGTATTCCTTTTCCAGTTGCTCCACAGTCTCGACCAGCGAGGCGATGTAGATGTCGTCGCGGGTTTCGACCTGCGCCTCGGAATGTTTATCGTCCCAGAAGAAATCTTCGGGCGATTCGACCAGGCGGCGCATCACTGCGAATTCCCTGCTCCCGCCGGAGGAGGCATTCTTTTCGGGCAGGTCGTCGTCGAGAGTGTTTTGGACGAGGTTCCACCAGAACCGTTGGAAGACGGCCGCGGCCTGCGAGTTTGCTTCGTTGCGCGTATCCCACTTCCGCATCAGGTCGAGGGCGTAGGCCTGGTTGGGCGAGGCGGCATCGAATTCGATTTGATCCCAGACCGGGAGGAGCGCCTGCGCGTTCAGGTCGGTCGAGTCGCCCTGCATGGACCGGATGTAAGCGGGGTCAATTTTGCCCGGCGCGGACGTGATCATGTCCACGATGCGCTGGGCGCGATAGCCATAATCCCAGTCTGCGGTGATGAGATGGGAATAGCCGCGCGGGTGCGCCTGGTTGTTGGCAGTGACGATGTAGCCCTCCGCCGGATTGAATGTGTACGGGAGTTCCTCGAAGGGGATGAAGCCCGTCCACTCGTATTCGTCCGTCCAGCCGGGGACCGGATAGCGGCCATCGCCGTTGGCGCGGATGGGAATGTCGCCGGGCATCTGGTAGCCGATGTTTCCTTCTGCGTCTGCGTATAAAAGGTTCTGGGCAGGCACGTGGAAGTTACGCGCCGCCTCGCGGAATTCCTCCCAGTTCCGCGCTTTGTTGAATCCCCAGATGGCCTCGAAGGGACTGGATGGCGAGAGCGCCGTCCACTTGAGGGCGATGACGTATCGAGCAGGCAATTCGATTCCGGCGCGCTCCCTGAACGGGACAAATTCCTTGTCCCTGGGGTCGCCTTCGTCCTTCAGCAGGCCATACACTTCCGAGATGACCGGGCCGTGCCGCGTCGAGCGGAGAGTGATCTCCACCGGTTCGCCGCCGACCACGTTGATGGTGTCGGTGCGCGTCTCGAAATCCACCCACTCGCCGTTGACCTCGTACTGGTTTGGGTTTTCGGGGTTGACCTTTTCGATGTACAAATCCATCACGTCGGGTCCGACGTTGGTGAGGCCCCAGGCGATGCGGTCATTGTGGCCGATGATCACGCCCGGCACGCCCGCGAAGGAGAAGCCCGCCATCTCGAGCGGACAGGCATCCGTCTTCGGCGCGCAGTGCATTCCCACCTGATACCAGATGGACGGCATCTGGATCCCCAGATGCGGATCGTTGGCGAGGATGGGTTTGCCGGTCGTCGTCAGTTTGCCCGAGACGGCCCAGGAGTTCGACCCGATTCCCTCGCCGAGGCGGCCCAGCAGCGGGTCCAGGAGGGCGAGGCGTTCGGCCGCAGGTCCAAAGTCCAGGGTCGAAAGTCGGGGGTCGAGAGCGGCCTTTGACCTTTGACCTTCGACGGCTGATGCTCCCTCTCCAATCCTATTGACGATGACGGGATGGTCTTCGGGGTAAGGCGGGTAGAGTTGATCCACCTGTTCGGGCGTGAGTGTTTTGAGCAGTTCGGCGCGCTCGATCTCCGCGCCCATGTTGCCGCGCAAGTCCCAGGCCATGGCCTTGCCCCAGGTGAGGCTGTTGACCGGCATCCACGGTTCGATGACGTAATCGGGGCTGAGCAGGCCGAGGATGGCATATTCGAGGCTGAGCGCGGTATCGTTGTGGTCTTTAAGATACGCGTTCACGCCGTCGGTGTAGGCCAGCAAAATGGAGCGTGATTCCGGTCCCATGGCCTCCCATTCCGCCTCGGCGGTTTCGCGCCAGTCCAGCGCGCGAAGGAACGTGTCCGTTTCCACCGAACCAGCGCCGAACATCTCCGAGACTCTCGCGGAGCCGATGTGCCGCCAGAAGTCCATCTGCCAGAAACGATCCTGCGCGTGGACGTAGCCCTGCGCGAAGAACAGGTCGTGCGTGGTACTGGCGTAGATGTGCGGGATGCCCATCGCGTCGCGGTAGATATCCACCGGGCTGTCGAGCCCATCCACTTGAATCTCCCCGTCAATCTGCGGGAAGGACTGCGGCGCGACCGTGTTGGGCAGGTGCGCCTGAAAATAATACGCGCCCCCCGCGCCCACTACGAGGGCGAGAATGACGATGCCGATCAGCAATCGGCCGACGATCTTTTTCATTTCTCCTCCGGTGACATTGGTTTGAATTTTCAGCGGCGAGTATAATCCCAAACCATGAAGCGTCAACCCGATTGGCCTGTCCTCCTGCTTCTCATCGCCATCATCTTCGGCGGGCTGGCGCGCTTCATGCCCGCGCTGGTCACGCGTTTCCCGGTCAACGACGGCGGGATGTTCCACACGATGGCGCGGGAACTCTCCGCCAACGGATACGCCCTGCCCGCGACGACGGCCTACAACGGATTGGACATTCCCTACGCCTACCCGCCCCTCGGCATTTACCTCGCCTCGCTTCTTTCGGACCTCGGGCGGATTCCTCCCCTCGCGGTTTTTCTCTGGCTTCCGCCTTTTCTTGCCGCCCTCGCCATCCCGGCCTTTTACCTCCTCGCCCGCGCTCTCCTCGCCGACAATCTCCGCGCCTCCCTCGCGGCCCTCTTCTTCGCGTTGACCCCCGGCCGCTACGACTGGCACATCATGGGCGGAGGCGTCACCCGCGCGGCCGGGATGTTATTTCTCCTCCTCGCCGCGTTTTGCGTTTTGAGGGTGTTTTCTTCTTCGCCATTGGGCGAAGGATTCCGAAAGTTCTGCTTTCGGGGGCGGCGCGATCCTGAAGTAGAACTTCAGGATTCCACACTCTTTCGTTCCAAGTGGAAATTCATCTTTCCCGCCATCCTCTTCTCCTCCCTCGCCGTCCTCAGCCATCCCGAGGTGGGAGTGCAAGCCGCGGGGCTGTGCGCCATCTTCTGGCTCTTCCACGGGCGGACGCGGCGCGGCGCGCTCCAGGCGTTCCTCGTCGCCCTCGGCGTCCTCCTCCTCACCGCGCCCTGGTGGGGGACGGTGATCGCCCATCACGGGCCGGCTCCCTTCCTCTCCGCCCTCCAAACGGGGGGACATGCTGCGCCCGCTTCCTTGTCTCTTCCGATCGGCCTGTTTACCAGCGGTGAACTTATCCCCATTCTGCTTCTCCTGCGCCTGGCGGGTTTTCTGTACGCCCTTTTCACGCGGCGTTGGATCTTCATCGTTCTCGTCCTATTCCCCGCGCTGGCAGACCCGCGCTCTGCCGCCTCCATCGCGCACCTCTCTCTCAGCATGTTGGCCGCGTTGGGATTTCTCGATGTCCTGCCTGCCCTCCTCGAAAAGGCGCGCGGCGTTGAAATCCAGCCCATGCTCGCGTATCGTCCGGGCGGAATCGTTTTGCTCCTCCTTGCCTTCACCTTGCTTCTCGAATGCGGCTTGAACAACTTCCGCCTCGTCAACACCACCCTGACCGCCGATGAACGCGAAGCGATGAACTGGGCGCGGGAAAACATCCCGCCCGGCCGAAATTTCCTGCTCCTCACCGGGCGGCCCTATTCCATGAGCGATCCCCTCCAGGAATGGTTCCCCGCGCTCACCGCGCATCACAGTCAGACCACCCTTCAGGGTCTCGAATGGACTCTCGGCGCGGAGTTCACCCTTCGGCTCGATGCCCTCGTCGAACTGCAATCCTGTCCCGACCTGGCCTGCGTGGAGGACTGGTCGGCGCGCTCCGGCCTGCCTTACGATTACCTGTGGGTTGCCGGGACGCTTGCCCATCTCGAAGAGGATATCCGCGCTTCGGCGGAGTATCAACGCATTTACGAGTCGGAGGCCGCGGCCATTTTCCGCCGCCTGCCTCTGCCGTGAGCCGGAAGTTGAAATGGTGAATTCCTTATCTCCAACCCGCGCCACCTTAAAATTTCCCAGGAGCGCTTGACATTTTCCGTAAAATTCTGTACAGTATAGACAGCACTGTGAACTGGCAGGGGGCGATGCCCCGCCAGAAGA